>DXDE01000123.1 GCA_019115615.1 Candidatus Agathobaculum merdavium
TCCACAAAATTCGTTTTTTTCCGTCCACTCCAGATACTGCATTTGAACCGCCTCCGCAGTTATGATATAATGCACCCAAACCAGACAGTTTCCGCCTGTAAAACACGATTTTGGCGGCCGCTCTGTTATCATATCCATGTTGGAGGAAATTATGCTCAAACGACTGATTTTTACCGCCTTTGCTGTTGCGGCGTTGACCGGCACAGCATCCGCGGTCACAGCCACCCCTGCATCAGCAGGCGGGCAGACGTTTTACGTCAGTGCAGCACTGTCTGACACAGCCGGCAGCAAAGCCAACCCTACCATTTATAATATTGCAGGCAATACATATTTTAAATTGCGCGACCTTGGACGACTGCTTGACTTTGGTGTGACGTATGACGCAAAAACCAACGCTGTACATATTTCTCCCGATTCTTCCTATATTCCAGAGGACGGCGAAAGCAATACGATCGAAAACACCGCCACCACATCCGCTCAGGCTACCGCCACCCCGCAGACCTTATATCTGGATGGCAAGCGCATCACTCCGACAGTATACAATATAAAAGGCAACAACTATATTGGACTGCGTGCATTGGCAGAGTTGGTTGACTTTGGCGTTTCTTATAATTATGACAACCGCCGGATCACTGCCTACGCCGCCTATCCCTATGCGGAAGAAACGGTATGGACGGCTGCTATGAACGATCTTGCTGACAATCTTCGCGTATTGTCCAATACTTCCTACGCAAGTACAACCGCACGCTATGCGCCTGTCATCACCGGCGAGCAGGGCGCAGATTGGAAAGCCCTTGTCAGTGAATTGCGTGCAGTAAAAAATGCGCCGGTTTATGCGGCCTCGAGCAATAAGCTCTATCGCAGCAATTTATATTGGTCTGACCGGATCACTGCTGCATTAACCGGGTCTACGGTCGCTGCCACACCGCAATATAATGTACGCCTGTCCGAGCTTGCCGACGCCGACCTGTTTGACAATCCGGACAAGTCTTCCCTGCAGGCAGACTTTGAAACCATGTCCGCTGCCTACCTCGGGACGCAGCCCACGACACTGTCCTCCGTGTCCGTATCCAACGGCTATTCCAAAAATGCCCGGAACCGCGTAAAGCTGGCCGGTACCTATACATTAAACAACGCTACTGCGGAACAAGCGGCTGCTGCGAAAAAATATTTTTCCAACGACATGGCCAAGCTATCCGCTCTGACAACCGATCAGCAGCGTCTGTCCTATATCTATCAGCTGCTCCAGCGCGAATACCGTACAGGCGGCAGCGCATCCTGGGTTACTGCTTACGGCCGCAACGGCAGCGTCAGCAGCCGTTCCCTTGCCGCCGCTGCAGACTGGATGTTTGCCGAAGCAGGCATCCCCGCCTTTCTCGCCCAAAGCTGGTCGACCGCATGGAATATCGTTTATATCGACGGATCTTGGGCTGTGTTTGATTTCAGCAAGGGGGACACCCTCCAGTCGCTCGACAATTACCGTCTGATCGATACGAACCCCGGCTCTACCCTGCTGCTGACGCAGGTCATGCGTCCCGGTTCTGCCTATTATCAGGTACAGAGCGCCACCATCGACCGCTACTTTACTTATACCTCCATCGAGGGTACGGCCAAGGCTACCGCAAAACAGATGCAGGCATATATTAAAAAAGTAAACCCCAACGTAGCGCAATCCGTAATCGATATGATCCCACTCTATCTGTCCGAGGGACAAGCCGAAGGCATCCGTGGCGATATCGCGTTTGCACAGTCCTGCCTTGAAACCGGTAATTTCACCTTCAAGGACAGTGCAGTCAAGCTCGAGCAGAACAACTTCTGCGGTCTTGGCGTACTGGATAACGGTATGCTCGGCGCGTCCTTTGCGACACCGCAGCTGGGCATCCGCGCACAGATCCAGCATCTCAAGGCATACGCGAACCGTTCCCCGCTGAAAAACGAAGTGATCGACCCGCGCTTTTCGCTCGTCACGCGCGGTTCCGCTCCCACGATACAGTATCTGGGTATTCAGGAAAATCCCCAAGGCTATGGCTGGGCTGCCGGCGCGGACTATGGCGTCAAGATTCAGAACATTCTGGAGAATATCCTCACGATGTGATGACCATACTTGCATCGAGGTGAAGAACACGTGAACCGATATCACAACCTGACCGAGATGCTTGCTATCAACCGGACAGCACACGCCTATTTTGACACGCTGCCCGACCGGGTGCGCCGCCAGATTCTGGAGCGCGGTGACTGTCTGCACTCTGCAGATGAGCTGCGCAGCTATGCCGCTTTACTGCTGCGGCAGCAAAGCTGAGCAAACACAAAGAGCCTGCAATCTGTACAACCAGACCGCAGGCTCTTTTATTGTGTCTCTTACTATAAATATAATGATCGGTCAGTCAATCGTCAGCGCCTCGCGCAGCACACGCAGACTGGACAAGTGCCCGTCAAGCACGGACAGCGTCAGATCCTCCATTTCGAGCGAGACCTCGTCATCATAGCCCGACATGCGCACAACCGAGAAGAACTCCTTCCACCACTGGGTATCATGCCCAGCACCAACCGCAACATAGTTCCATGCGCGGCGCGCAAACGCGTCGATCGGCTTGGTGTCCAGCATACCGTTCGGCTGCCAATAACGGCGCTCCGGCCGCGAATCCTTGCCATGCACATGGTAAAGCGCACTGTGCTCACCCAGCACACGCGCAGCCTCGATCGGGTCGCCGCCCATCCAGAACAGATGCGACGGGTCAAGGTTCATGCCGACCATCGGCCCAACCGACTCGCGCAGCCGCAGACATGTCTCCGGATTATAAACCAGCTGCATACCATGGTTTTCCAGCGCGATACGCTCAATGCCGCAGTCTTCGGCCATTTTTACGATATCCTTCCACGCCGGGATTGCCACTTCATTCCACTGATAATCCAAAATATCCTGCGTTTCAGGCGGCCATGAGGTCGTGATCCAGACCGGGGTCTTATCCCCTTTGCAGCCTGCGGGCAAGCCGCTCATCATAACAATTTTTTTGACTCCCAGCATACGCGCGAGCTCAAAAGTCTTTTTGGTTACATCCATTTCCTTTTCATAGGCCAGCGGATTGCCGGAACAGTTGAGTGCGCACAGCGCAAGCCCCTTCGCACGCATCGCGTCAAACCACTTTTCCCTTGCAATCTGATCATGCACCAGCAAGTCAAGATCGCAGTGTGGCGCCCCAGACCAGTTTCCTGTCCCAATCTCCAGTGCGGCAATGCGCTGCTCTACACAGAAATCCAGCATTTTTTCATAAGGCATATCCAGTGTGCAAGTTTTGATCGCTAACTTCATCGTGCGCTCCCCTTTCCATTTTACTACAATAATTTTACCACACTGTAACCTTCACCCGCAAGCGATATCTCCAAAATATGCCCAAATCAACGTTATTTTTCCGCTTCAATTCGCACGAATTTCACCAACGGGCAATTCTTTTGCACAATGCACATCCGCTGTGTCGCTTTTGCAAATACATTCTTTGTGAACCTGCACAAACCCACCAGCAGCCACCTCGCTATTACCGACAAAAATAACAACTTACTCTTGTCAAAGTACCCGACATGCATTAAAATATTACCAGAACGTTGGAGCGTTCCCGTGTCCTGCTTCGCGGCAGGACAAAACCAGAACGGGGCGTGCATTCCGTCCGGACGGAATGGGAAGTTCTTCTTCCCAAACCGGCTCGCCGGCATGTCCATTCCCCGTACGAAAAAAAGGAGAGAGGTTTTATCATGAAGAAGAGACTACTGGCAATGTTACTCGCAGGCGCTATGTGTGCAAGTCTGGCAGCGTGCGGCAGCACCTCCACCGGCGGCGACACCGCTGAGGGCGGCGAGACCGGCAGCGAGTCCTCTGGCGAGGGCTACTCCATCGACGTTATCCTGAAGACCACGGCTTCCGAGTACTGGGGCTACGTTAAGGCCGGCGCTGAGAAGTACATGGCTGACAACCCGGACGTAAAGGTTGAGGTTAAGGGCGCTTCCTCCGAGACCGCTTACGACGAGCAGCAGAACATGATCGAGACCGACCTGAACTCCGGCGCGTACGACGCTTTCGTTATCGCTCCGCTGCAGGCTGATCTGGTTACTACCCTGATCGCTGGTAAGGAAGATCCGATCATCGCGGTTGACACCGACATCGATGCTCCGGAAGTTCTGTCCTTCGTAGGCACCGGTAACGAAGATGCTGCTGCTATGGGCGGCAAGGCTGCTGTAGAGGCTGCTGAGGCTGCTGGCTGGACCGAGATCAAGGCGATCGCGATCTCCGGCGTACAGGGCGACGGCACTGCTACCGCTCGTCTGACCGGCTATCAGAAGGGCATCGAAGAGGCCGGCGGCACCTTCCTGGTTGACGAGATCCAGTACGCTGACGCTGTAGCTGACAAGGCTGCTACCTCGATGGAAGCTATCATGCAGAACCATCCGGAAGGCATCGCCATCATCGTCTGCAACAACGACGACATGGCTATGGCAGCTGCTCGTGCCGCTAAGGGCAACGAAGCTTACGCCAACACCGTCTTTGTTGGTTTCGACGGCATCCAGTCCGCTTGCACCGCGATCCTGAACGGCGAAGAGACCATGTCCGTTGCACAGGAAGCTTACGACATGGGCTACAAGGCTGTTGAAGCTGCTGTTAAGGCCCTCAACGGCGAGACCCTCGAAGAGTTCATCGACTCTGGCTGCTCTGTTGTTACCAAGGACAACGCACAGGAGCGTCTGGACACCCTGAAGAGCTATCTGGGCGAGTAATTCACAGCAAAACTGCTTTGTAAGTAATTTTAAGTAAAGGGAGGACCCCTGCAGGATTGAAAGTCAGTGCAGGGGTTCTTTCCAATTGCTCTCCCGCGAGACTGAGACGGACGGCGTGTCCACTGCGGCATCGCCCCTCCTGCAACTGTACCGAGACCAGTTTCCTTGTGTCCCGCACTTCATCTCGGAGAAGAAAAGGTGATATGCAAATGAGTGAGTACGTAGTAGAGCTGAAAAACGCGACAAAGCGCTTTCCAGGCGTTGTGGCTCTGAAAGGTATGCAGCTCGCCGTCAAGCCGGGTGAGATCCTAGGCCTGATTGGTGAGAACGGCGCGGGCAAGTCGACACTTATTAAGGTGTTGACAGGCGTGCACCAGGCAGACGAGGGTCAGATCTTTGTCGACGGCGTTGAACAGCATTTCAAGGACCCCAACCAATCTGCAGCGGCAGGCATCGCCTGCGTATATCAGGAACTGAATATTGAAAAGCTGCTGAGCGTAACCGATAATATTTTTATCAACAAGTGGATCAAAAAGGGCGGTCTGCTCGACTACCCGACCATGCACAAGAAGGCCAAGGAAGTCATGGCGTCCCTCGGCCAGGATATCGATCCGACGAAGGCTGCAGGCACATTCGGCATGGGCGTGCAGCAGATGATCGAGATCGCCAAGGCGGTTCTGATCAATGCAAAAATGATTATTATGGACGAGCCGACCTCGTCTCTGGGCGAAAAAGAGGTCGAGCAGCTGATGAAAACCTGCCGCGATCTCAAGAGCCGCGGTATCGGCATCGTCTTTGTATCTCATAAGCTCGAAGAGCTGTTTGAGCTGTGTGACCGTGTCACCGTTATCCGTGACGGTGAGTATATTTCCACCAAGCCGATCGACGAGTGGGACAACGACTCGCTGATTACGGCGATGGTAGGCCGTTCGCTGGACAATCAGTTCCCCAAGGAATTTGGTACCAAGAGCGCGGAACCGATGCTCA
>DXDE01000009.1 GCA_019115615.1 Candidatus Agathobaculum merdavium
GTACCCTCGATCTTCAGCCCGAAACCGATGTTTTCACGGTTGTTGGCATCGCCGCTGCCATCGTCTGTGACGCTCAACACGGCAAAGCCCTGGTGCCCGTTGACAGCTTCATCCCCCATGTTGTCGTAACACTCCAAAAACTTTACACGGCGTCCATCCAAGCTATACAGCTTTTCCATAATGGCATCTTGAGCTTTGTCACCTAATACGCGCCAACCACTCCATGTTCTCGATACCGTAATACCCGTAACCTCACTCTCAGCTACTCCGCGACCAGCCATGTCGTAGTAGTCCTGACTTTGCTCGCTGATATTGGTTCCTCGCGAAGAGATTCCTTTCGCGATCTCCGCCCATTCCGGTGTACCATTTACGCTGACATCGATCCACCAGCGGCGGTTATACGAGCGCGGTGTCAAATATGTTCCCGGCATTGTTGTCACTCCTTTTCATAAATCAAGGCGCCCTGTATTTTGTAGACGCCGTATTGATAGTTTTCATCCCATTCTGACAGACCCCCGTCGCTGGCCGTGAGGCTGATAAACTCTGCGTCTGTCAGCGTCACACCGTTCCTGTTCTGTTCCTGTACCCAATTCTGCAGCCGCTCCAGAAAGTTGCAGTTGTCAAGGCGCATCACGTCATCCGCGCTCATGCGCGTGGCCGCAAGCACAAAGTTGTACTGCCACGTCACCGCACCGATCATGTCCTGCCTCAAGGCAGTGCTGCCCGTAGGCAGGATCGTGTATCCCTCGGCATCTGTTTCCAGCTGATCGGTGCGCGGCGCAAATTCCTGCAGGACAGGACACTGCGCAAACAGCGCTTGAAGATCATTCAGAATCGCCATTCAACGGCCCCCTCTCAAAATAAAGCTCTTTTCATCCTCAATAATCTGTGCACCCTCTGCAGCCATCAGCCGAATATCCCAGTATGGACCGGCGAGACGATTATAGGTAGTCGTATACCTCAAATCTTTCGCCGTGGTCTTACGAGGTCTGCCGGCCATTACCTTGCCGAAATACAGATATTTGATATGTGGTCCACGAATCACGATACGCCCGTTTTTCGGCTCCTGTCCCTGTGCAATGGCGTGCTCTACACTGCTGTAAGTCCTCTTTGGTGCGTACTTCGCAATGCGTCGGGCTACATTGCCCACCAAATGCTGCTGTACGAGTCCTCCGGGCTCCAGCCCCAGATCCCGCACCAGCGTCTGTAGCTCCGGCAGGCGGATGTCTACCTGCATCATACTCATTTTGCTGTCACCTCGCAGTGAATCAGGCCGCCGAACGCATAATGCTCCAGTGCCTCCACGGTCAGAGGCTTGTCCGCGATCAGCGCCCGCTTGCTCTGTGTATCCGTAACCTCGCCAGTGCGCTCACCCCTCACCACATAGTCCCGATCCCGTTTTTCGCCCTGATACTGCTCCGGCAGTTCGCCGGGGATGAGGATACTCACGCTGTCCCCTCCGTCCTGCCAAAAGCAGGCGGGGACATACACTCGTGTGTATGCCCCCGGCCCGGTTTGCAGGTACAGCGTGCAGCTTGCGTTTGGGATCAGCATCAGTTCACCCCCCGATACAACAGTCCGCTGTGTACAGGGATATACTGGGCGGCAATTCTCAGGCAGCGGCGCTCGAAGCTTCCCGTCTGCGCGTCGTCCTGCTGGATGCTGCGGCTCCATTTGCCGACACTCTCGCTGGTCACTTTACCGCCTGCCAGCACCGCCGCATCTTGTGCGTGCTGGGCATCCGCCAACGCACAGTGAGCCATACGCACACATTTCGCCAGTTTATCATCTTGTTCCCATGCTTCGTCCTGCAGGCGGTTCATAGTCAGGCTGTGAAGCATATACTCTGCACGGATCAGACACCCTTCTACATCCGTTTCCGGCAGCTTACCATGGTAGGTGCCATAGTAGAACTCCTTGTCGGCTACCATGCGTGATCCCTCCCATGTGTTATACTTGCGCTGTCTCCGGATCACTGCCCGTTCCCAGTGCCGTCTGCACAGCCAGAAGCAAATCCGGTTTTTTGGCTGCGCCCGTCACATCAATACCATGCGATGCGGCGAAGCTGCGCAGCTCTGTTACGGTCATTTCCTCCAGCGCCTTGTCTTGCGCCGGGGTGAGGGTCTGTGTTCCCGCGCCCTGTGCGGACGGCCCAGCCTCCGGGCTGACGACCCCACTTTTAACGGCCGAGGTGTTCTCTGCTTCCTCATAAAAAATCAATCCCACTGTCCGCATATTAACCTCCCACCCCAGCTTCCGCCGCGTGATGCAGATAGATACCAGCCAGCTTATTGGCATACACATCCGCGATACCGACGGTTCGATATCCAAACATATGGCGGTCGCCGTCCAAATCATCTTCCGGCCCTTTGATTTTAGGCACTGTATGCTTTTGGAACTGAATCAACGCACTGGGATGAATCACCATAAAGTTGATATTTTTCGCTCCGGATGCTTTTGCATATCCACCGGCTTCCTCTCCGCCGCTCTTACCGTCTTTCAAATCAATGGCTGTGTAGAAGCGCGACTGGGGTACCAGTGTTTTGGTTGCAAAGCGCGTGAGAATCTCCTTGCTTTTCGTAGTATCCATATCAGCAATCAGCCCATCGAGGGTCGGTGTGATAAACAAATGGCGGTTTTCCGTCGGCACCTCATCCTCATCCATCTTTGTGACTGCCGCCCGCAGTGCTGCCAGTACGGCTGCACCATCCGAAAGATCCGCCGCGTCGGCTTTAGAAATACCACTCTTGCCCGCATAGCTCGCAAAGCGAAACGCATCTAACTCCGGCACCACTTTCGTGCGGATGAACTCTCCGGACAGCCGAGAAAATGCCTTCTGCACCGTTTCCTGTTCATCGAGCGCGTCTACATAAAACTTACGGCCGCGGTCGTAGTTACATTTAATGGTCTCGTTTGTCATGGTGACATCGCCTCTCACGTATCCGTCGTTACGGCTGTAGTCACCCAGCCCCTGCATGCTCAGCATGGGCACGATCAGCTCGTTTGCATTGGCGCCCGGGCGAACCAGCTCTGCTGCGCCGTCCAGTTTGCTGGTCAGCGATGCCAGCTTGTAGATTTCATCCAAAATGGGCACAAATGTCTTTGCCAGTGCAATGTTATTTGCCATGTCGTCTTACCTTACCTTTCTTTTTTGTATGCTGCGGAACCCGTCATTCCACGGGCAAGCCCGCGGCCTTACGCATGCTTAACTCGTCAGCCGTGTACTTGGCGCCGCCGGGCAGGGGAGAGACGCCGGTTCCGCCGGCGGGTGCAGGCTCCGCTTCCACCGTGCCAAACAGGTACCCATCGCTTTTACGCACTGCCTCAATGGCGGCTGCAATATCTGCGTCCTGGTTCTTGCTTTTACGAAGCTTTTCAATATCCAGTGCCCCGCGCACCAGCTTCGGATTTTTCGCCTTTGCGTCCCGCAGTACATTCTCCAGCTTCGAATCAAAAGCGGCTGAGGCAAGCTTCTCATCCCGGTCCTTTTCCGCAGCCTCTGCACGCTGCTTGTAGTCTGCAATCTGCGCCTTAACCTGGTCCGCATCCAGCCCCTCAAATTTACCGATTGCCTCATTGGCAGCGTTCAGCTGCTCTTCGAGAGCCGTCGCTTTTGCCTTCGCAGCCTCCCACTCAGCCTTCGGCGTGTACTCCGCTTCGATCTGTGTCTCCAGTTTCTGCTCCAGCTGCTCGGTGTATGCATCACCCAGCAGCTCCTTGGCCCATGTCAGTGCCATGTGTCAGTCTCCTTTCTCTGTTTGATCTCTAAATTTATGCATAACAAAAGGACCCCCTCGAAAAGGGATCCTTAAGCTATCTTTTTAATGGCATTTTATGCCGGTTTTCAATGCCGTTTTAACGACCGCTGTTTTTCAGAATCATTTCTGCGATATCATCAAAGGATACCGGTTTCGGAGACGAATGCTTTTTGATGATA
>DXDE01000124.1 GCA_019115615.1 Candidatus Agathobaculum merdavium
CTGGTCATGCCCTGCTTTTTAAACTCCAGCATCAAATCAAGCAGTTTCTGGCTATCCGACTCATTCAGCGATGCCGTCGGCTCATCCAAAATCAGCAGTTTTACATTTTTCGCAAGCGCCTTAGCAATCTCAACCAACTGCTGCTTACCCACACCAATATCCTTGATCAGCGTGTGACTGGACTCGGTTAAACCTACCTGTTCAAGCAGTTCATCCGCACGATGATAGGTGGCATCCCAGTCAATATAGGCTGATTTTCCCTGTTCATTGCCCAAAAACATGTTTTCGCCAATGCTTAGATAGGGTACAAGCGCCAATTCCTGATGAATTATGACAATGCCCTTTGCCTCACTGTCTTTGATTGTGCGGAACTGACATACATCGCCTTGATAAAGGATTTCGCCCTCATAGCTGCCGTACGGGTAAATTCCGCTTAACACGTTCATCAACGTGCTTTTACCGGCACCGTTCTCTCCGACCAGCGCATGGATCTCCCCTTCTTCTACCTGAAGGTTGACATTATCCAGCGCCTTGACGCCGGGAAACAGCTTGGTAATGTTTTTCATTTCCAAAATGGTATTTGCCATTTGCTTCACTCCCGTTTCAAGGTCAAAGAACCGGGCGGACGATCTTCCGCCCGCCCGGATCGCATGCGTTAAGCCAGGTCAGCTTCCGTATAGTAACCGCTGTCAATCAGCAGTTCCTTGTAATTGTCCTTATCGGCAAACACCGGATCGCACAGATAAGAGGGAATGATGCCGGTGCCGTTATCGTAAGTTTCCGTATCGTTAATCTCAGGCTCCGTACCCTTTACGATTGCATCAACCATCTTAACGGTGGCGTCCGCCAAATCACGCGTGTCCTTGAAGATGGACATGGACTGGATGCCCGCGATGATGTTCTTCACATTCGGCTTGTCGCAGTCCTGACCGGTAATGACCGGCATATTATCTGCGGTGTAGCCGGCTGCCAGAAGCGCGTTCTGTACGCCATAGGAGGTGGAGTCGTTCGAGCAGAGCACTGCATCCAGCTTGACACCGTTCGGACCGTAACCAACCGAAGTGATGATGTTCTCAAAGCGCTTCTGCGCCTCTTCCGTGGACCAGTTTGCAGTTGCGCACTGTGCCTTCTCGGTCTGGCCGGACTGTACTACCAGCTTGCCTTCGTCAATGTACGGCTGCAGGACATCCATTGCGCCGCCGAAGAAGAAGTTTACGTTGTTGTCGTCCGGCGCGCCGGTTACCAGTTCAATATTGAACGGGCCTGCCGCATTATCGAGATCGAGCGCATCGCGGATGTACTCGCCCTGCATCGTGCCGACCTTGTAATTGTCAAAGGTCGCGTAGTAGGAAACCGCGTCAGAGTTCATGATCAGACGGTCATAGGAAATGACCGGAATGTCATTATCTTTGGCGCCCTTGAGCGCTTCGCTGAGCGCGGAACCGTCAATCGCCGCAATCACGAGCACATCGCAGCCGCTCGAGATCATGTTCTCGATCTGGGAGACCTGCGTGGGGATGTCGTTATCGCCTGCATACTGCAAATCAACTGTATATCCCGCAGCCTCCAGCTGCTCCTTCATGTTCGTGCCGTCCTGATTCCAGCGCTGCAGCGACTGCGTCGGCATGGATACGCCAATCTTTGCGCTGCCCTCAGCTGCCTGTTCGCCGCCGGATGCGTCACTAGTCTCACCACTTGTGTTTCCGCCGCATGCCGTCACGCTCAGCGCCATTGCGCCTGCCATCAACATTGCTAGTAACCGTTTTTTCATTTTGTGCACTCTCCTCTTCCATTCTTTCTTGGCGCAACAGAAAGGATTTTATCAAATCACTTTTATAAATGTCCTTTCTGTATCTTATGGTCATATAATACACCTTTGTTATTATTGCGTCAATAGTTTATCTACAAATCATACAACTTTGGAATTATTGTAAAAAAAGAGAAAGAGACTTTGTGACTTTTATTTCTTTGCATCGCATTTTTCATCACTATGCACAAAAAAGCGGACATTCCGTTGACAGAATGTCCGTTTTTTCTATCTTTTAGTAAACACAATGTTAGACTAAATCCGATTAATAAATTCTACAATAAAATGCAGTGCCGCACCAATGCTGTTGGCCTGATCGCCGCACCGTCCCAGATGCAAATACGACGCATCGTCTTCAAAGCAATTCAACATGCGCAGACGAATGCACAGATCCGGCAGGTATTGCTGAAAATACGATGTAATGATACCACCTAGCACAACCGGACAATCCATTATCATCCGGATATTGTTGATACCAACAGATAGCGCATCCAAATAATCCTTCCAGATAGCATCACAGGTTTGATCCCCTGTATGCATCCGCTCAAAAAACTCCTCGACCGATATGTTCAAATCGTCACTCAGCCGCGCCGTCGAACAGTAAGCCTCCAGGCAATCCACCTTACCACAACTGCACTTCTTCCCATTACTCGCTATTCGCATATGGCCAAATTCCGCGCTTCGCCGATGATTTCCCACATAAGGCTTTCCACCCATGAGCAGCGCGCCACCAACGCCCTTACCAATAAACAGATAAGCCATCGTATCCAGTTCTTCATGATTCCACCACTCTGCAAAGCCGCCCGCATTGGCATCGTTTTCCACAAACACCGGGTATGGTAACAGCTCAGTCAGCGTGCTCAGTCTCATTTTTCGGATACCAAATACCGGCACGACCTCGATCATATCTTGCGCTTCGTCAATAATGCCCGGCAGCGTTATACCAACCCCAAGCAGTCGATTGCGATCAAGAGCAAAACGATCGAGAAAATCGTCCACCGCCTGCGCCAAACGCTGTCGATATACAACATCATTGCTAAATACTGCCGCATGCTTTTCATACGCAATGACATTGGCTAGAAGATCAACCGCCACCAACCGGATATGTTTTGGCGAAAGATCCACGCCTACCGCAAAACGTGCCTGCGCGCACACACGCATAGTACGTGGTCGGCGTCCGCCGCTAGAATCCACCAACCCAGCATATTCCAGCAAACCCTCATCCAGCAATTCTCGCAAGTTTTGCGTCACTGTCGGCAATGACAGAGATAGTGCTTCTGCTACCTCCTGTTTCGTACAGGGTTTATCTGTTTCGCAGAAAAATCGATAAATATTATTCCGGTTTCGTTTGCGCAGCTCTGCAGTAGATAACTTTTTCCCTTGCGCCATAATCGCACCCCATACTTTTATAAAAGTATTTTTTATAATTTTATCATTAAAATTTCAAAAGCGCAAGCTATTCCATACTTTTGTTTTTATATCCACTTCACTTGGCCTAATATTCTTTTAAAATCAATTTTTTTACACTTTTCCTTTTGTTATTGTTATGTTATGATACCGATAAATCAATTCTGGGAGGCAAACTCAATGGAGCAAAACAGACAAGAATGCTTTGGCTATACTACTGCAGGCGAATCCGTAACCCGCTACTGGCTCTGCAATGACACGATGCAAATCGGTATTATCAATCTAGGTGCCGCCATCCAATCCGTTATCGTGCACGATCGTACTGGCCAGTTGGTCGACGTTGCGCTTGGATATGACAATCCCCTCGCCTATGAAACCCAAGCACAATTTATCGGCGCAATTATCGGTCGATACGGCAATCGAATTGCACGTAGCCGCTTCACGCTGGATGGTGTCGAGTATCTACTACCCGCAAACGACGGACGTAACCATCTGCATGGAGGCAGCGGTTTTCATACACGTCTGTGGCAGGGAGAATTGGAATCCAACAAGTTGATGCTGCAACTTGTCAGTCCCGCCGGAGCAGACGGCTATCCAGGTACGCTCCATGTGGACGTATGCTATACACTCACGAATAAGGCTCTGGAAATTCACTATCGGGCATATACTGACGCGCCCACCCTTTGCAACCTGACAAACCATGCCTACTGGAATCTTGCCGGGCATACCACAGGAGCCGAAGCTATTGCGCGCCACCAAATCTGCTTACCTGCGGACTATTTCACGTCGATTGACAGTGAGGCAATTCCCACCGGCACCCTTTGCCCTGTCGAAGGTACACCACTGGATCTGCGCAAGCCAATCAAGATGAGCGCAAAATGGGATTCGCCTTATACACAGATCCAGAATGTCGGCGGTTACGATCACAATTATGTGCTGCGCGGCAGCATCGGCACCCTCCACGCGGCGGGACAGGTTTACTCCCCTGATTCTGGCATTGTCATGTCCGTTAAGACTACACTACCTGGAGTACAGTTCTATTCTGGTAACTCTTTAGCCAATACACCCGTTGGCAAGGACGGCACCGTGTATTCCCGCCGTAGCGGCTTCTGTCTGGAAACGCAATTTTATCCAGATTCCATTCATCA
>DXDE01000125.1 GCA_019115615.1 Candidatus Agathobaculum merdavium
GCAGACCCACCAAACCTTTTTGTGCGACCCTGCCGTGACCATCTGGGAAGTCAGGGAACTGTTCAGCGTTGGATGCCACTGTGCCGCGATTTCTGGCTGCGTAGTAGCCAGATCATTGAACCCGGCCAGGACCTTTTTCCCTGCACAGTAAGGACAGCCCGATTCCCGAATGGTCCGCATCCCTACCTCAGCCATATACTCGTGCCCAAGGGGGCAGATCCACCAGACACGCCGTTTGCATGCGGGGGTGACCTGGGACGGCAGCAGCGATCCATTTTTTGTGGGGTGCCACTCCTGCGCCACCTCCGGAAACTGAGATGCCATGTCGTTCGCTCCCGGCATAATCACCCGTCCAGCGCAGACCGGGCATCCAGTCCCGTCCAATGTGCGGGACTGGACGGAAACGCGCCACTCGTGACCCTTTTCACAGCGCCACCAGACTTTACGCTTGGTGCCAGAGGTCACTTCCCCGGGCGTCAGCGTGCCATTTTTCGTAGAGTGCCACTGCTGAGCCAGTTCAGGAAACTGGCTTGCCAGATCATTGCTGCCGAGCGCCACCGCACGGTTTGCACACATCGGGCAACCGCAGCCATCTACACGAGAGCGGATTTTCGCCTGCCATTCATGGCCCAGACTGCACCGCCACCACACCTTCTTCTCACTTCCAGGCAGTACATGTTCCGGAGTGAGCGGAAGATTGGTGTCCTCTTCCCATTGATCCAGCAGCTCTTGCCGCCCTTCCCGTATGCAGAAATCATGCAGGCTTTCCCGCATGGGCAGTCCCCCTTCTATGCAGAATCGACATTCTGCATAGAACCGGCCCTTTCCTTCCAATCAAATGGGAAAAATGGGAAAAAAATCGCCCATCTTTCTTGCGGAAAGAGGGCGAAAGGGCGCGGAAAGCCAGACCGCATATGCAAATTATGCCTGCGGTCTATGTTTTTGCGCTCAAAATCTGAAAGATATCTTGTCTTTCATGTCCACACCTGCTATAATGTCGGTGTATTATTTCAATATGTAGCCGATTTTGAGACGGAATGTCGATTCTGTGACTACAACACAAGTCCCAGTCGGTCAATCTCCCGTTGGTGCTCTGTGCCTGAAGTAATCAGGTAGATGCGTGTGGTTTCGATGCTGCTGTGGCCTAGCAGGTCGGCCAGTTTTGCGATATCCCGGCAGGCATGATAGAAGACTGTGGCAAACAGGTGCCGCAGGTTATGTGGGAATACTTTTCCCGGTTCCACACCTGCGTACTTGCACAGCCCTTTCAGTTCTGCCCATATCTGTCGACGGCCAAGTTCCTTTCCGCTTTTGGTGCGAAAAATCGTGCCGGAAGCGGTTTTTTGTTTTTTAGCGTACCTCAGCAGCTTGCGACGCAGCTTTTCGGGAAGCAGGATGGTGCGGATCTTGCCTTTAAGCGCAATCACTGCTTTGCCATGCTGAGCAGCTTCCACGGTGATATACGGTACTTCGCTGACCCGGATGCCGGTCGCTCCAATGGTCTCCACCAGAAGTCCCAGTCGTTCCCGCCCCAATTTGCGCGCCGTGTTCAAAAGCCTCTGATAGTCTTCCTTCGTCAGTTCACGGTCGGCATCCCGAAACAGGCAGCGCTGAATCTTGAGGAACTTTACCCGGCACTCCCGCAGGTCAAGGAACTCCAGCAGGCTGTTCAGGGCAGAGAGCATAGCATTGACTGTCGTCGGGGCATAGTTCTGCGCTATAAGATGCCCTTTCCACTCCGAAGTCAGCTCTTTTCTGATCGCACGACCGTCAAGCCAGCGGGCAAATGCCCGGATATCCCGAAGATATTTCTCCATGGTGGCACGGCTCTTCTCCTCCATCTGAAGATGATGGGCGTATGCTTGGATTTGTTGTTGTGTTAATTGATGATTCTTCATAGAGACCCTCCTATCAGAACTATATCGCTATTGTACAGGAAGCGCGAGAACAGCAACGCCCACAAAGTCAAATACTGCTGTGGGCGTTGTGCGCCGTATTGATAGATTTGCCACTAACATAGAAAAGATATACGCTTATCAGATCCTTTCCTCTTCAAAACAATTCCGTTCGTATACCAGTTCCCACGCAAACTTGGCCCCAAAGGAAACTGTCCCCGGAGCACTTCTCTGTTATCTGCCAAATAAAATTCGAGGAAGTCAGTCCGAGAAAGCGTGTAATATAAAATCAGGGCCTGTGGTACTCCACAGGCCCTGATTTCTCCCATACACGGCGTCAAGCCCCATAGGTACATTGTGTGCACCTATGGGGCTTACCCCTTATCACGTCTTTTTCTACTGCCATACGACGCATTTTATGCGTTCTTGATAAACTCCTCCAGCCGGTCAAGACCCTTGTCGATCTCCGCCAGCGAAGTCGCGTAGCTCCAGCGGACAAAGCCCGGTGCGGCAAATGCGGTGCATGGTACGGTCGCGACCAGTCCCTTCTCGAGGAACAGCTGCGCGAAATCCTCCGCGCTCTCGATCGTTTTGCCATACATCTGCTTGCCGAGGAAGTTCTTCATGTTCATCATAACATAGAACGCACCCTGCGGCTTGATGCAGGAAACGCCCTCAATGCGGTTCATGCGCTCGACCAGATGGTCGCGGCGGGCTTCAAACGCCTTTTTCATGACCTGCATATCTTCCTGCGGGCCCTTGAGCGCCACGATCGCCGCATACTGCGAAATGGTCGACGGCGCGGAGGTCGAGTGGCTCAGGTAGTTGCTCATCACCTTGGCAAGTTCCGGGTTGGAAGCGCTGTAACCGATACGCCAGCCGGTCATGGCGTAGCTCTTGGAGACGCCATTGACGATGATCGTGCGGTTCTTGACATCCTCGCTGAGCGAAGCGAAGGAAACGAACTCAATATCGTCATACACCAGATTGCAGTAGATCTCGTCCGCAATGACATAGATGTTATGGCGGCAGCAGACCTCTGCGATCGCCTCCAGTTCCTTACGGGTGTAGACCATACCGGTCGGGTTGCAGGGCGAGTTGAGCATGAACGCCTTGGTCTTGTCGGTGATCGCGGCTTCGAGCTGTGCGGCCGTGATCTTGAAGTCCTGCTCCTCTTCGGCGGTGACAATCACCGGTACTGCGCCCGCCTGCTGCACCATTTCCGAATAGCTGACCCAGTATGGCGCCGCAATGACGACCTCATCGCCGGGGTTGCACAGCGTCATCAGCGCAATATAGACCGAGTGCTTCGCGCCGGACGCGACCACGATCTGCTTCGGCTCATATTCCAGGCCGAAATCGGTTTTCAGGCGGTAGCACGCAGCCTCACGCAGCTGCATCAGGCCGGCAGCCGGTGTGTAGCGGGTCTGGTTGTTCTCGATCGCCTCAATGCCTGCCTGCTTGATATGCTCGGGGGTCGGGAAGTCCGGTTCGCCCGCGCCAAAGCCGACAACATCCTTGCCCTCCGCCTTCATCTGCTTGAACAGCGAGTCGATGACCAACGTTGTCGATGCCTGCACCCCTGCTGCAATCCTCGAAATCGGTTTCAATGCCACGCTAAAGCACTCCTTTTCGTCTCTCTATGATTTTATTATATGCCTGCCGCCGTTTTTTTGCAAGTCTGCGTCTGCAAAACTGCAAAACGCAGGAATAGAAAAAACCGCCGGGCAGGGCGGTTTTCGTGTGGAACTTTCACAAAGCGGGGGCGAGATCGCGCGAAAAGACGACGATCGCGCGCCCGTCCCGGATTTCGACCGCAACAGTCTCATTTGCTGCGGCCTCGTTGGAAATGGTGATCATGCCCGCGCGCGTGACCGTCGCGTCATGCAGCGGGTATTTTGCATTTTCGATTGTCACGCCATGCAGCACAGCGTCGAGCGGTACCAGCGAAAAATACTTGTACCCTGTCGGCATTTTGAATTTCATGCAGCCGCCCGCATGCAAAACGATGCGGTTCTGTCGGTCAATGATCTCCATCTGCACGCCAAGGGCGTACGCCTCTTCGAGCAGCGACAGGTTTGCCAGCTCGTGATCGATGCGCCCGCCGGTTGCGCAGACCAGCGTCACCGCGGTACAGCCGCGGCGGATGACCTCACGCAGGCATCCCTGCGTGTCGGTGTCGTCCTTTTCGGGTTTGAGGCGGATGATCTCCGTGCCTTCGATCTCCGGGCTGGAATCACAGTCCGCGATCATAAAGTCCGGGTGCAGGCCAAGCGCACGCGCATGGCGCAGCCCGCCGTCCGCGCAGGCGATCAGCGCGTCCGGATGCTCGTCCAGAAACGCACGGATGTAGCCGTATTCGGTTTCGGGCGCGGCCGCGAAAATCAGCGCGTGCCGCCCTTGGAAATCTCCCATTGCTTCAAATCCTTTACACTGTCATACAGCTTGACATAGCTCTCATGCCGGCTTTTTGCGATCTCGCCCGCGGCAACGGCCGCGAGCACCGCGCAGCCCTTTTCCTTAACGTGTGCGCAGCCGGTAAACTGGCACTGTCCGATGTACGGCTCAAACTCGGGGAACGCATATTGCAGATCCTCAGCCAGCACCAGATCCATCTGCTCGGTCTCAAACGAGGAAAAACCGGGCGTGTCCGCGATATAGCCGCCGCCCTCGATCGGGTGCAGCTCGACATGGCGCGTCGTGTGCTTACCGCGACCGATGCGGTCTGATATCGCGCCGACTTCGGCACCGAACTGCGGGTCGATGCGGTTGAGTACGCTCGACTTACCTACGCCTGAATTGCCCGCAAATGCGGCCACCCGGCCGCGCAGGCGGGCTTTGAGCGCATCGATTCCCTCGCCGGTCAGCGCACTGACGCGCAGCACATCAATGCCGCTTTTCTGATAGGTCTCAAACAATTCGTCGCCCGGGTTTTCATCCGTCTTGTTGATGACGACCAGCGCGCCGATCTCCTTGTGCACCGCGATCGCCGTCACCTTATCGATCAAAAACGGGTCGGTCACTGGCGGCGCAGCCGAGGCGACTGCGACCACCAGATCGAGGTTGGCTACCGCCGGGCGAACCAAGCTGTTCTTGCGCGGCGCGATGTCCAGCAGATAGCCCGTGCCGTCCTCCGGCTGGACTTCGAGTGTGACACGGTCGCCCACGATGGGCTTTCCCACCGTTTTGCGGAACCGTCCGCGCGCCTTACATTCAATCAGACCATCGGCGGTATCCACATAGTAGAAGCCGCCGATGCCCTTGAGGATAATGCCTTCGGTCAAACTTTCGCCCCTTCCGATTCGGGTAATGCCACATCATTCGGCAAAAACGATTTTCGTGTAAATTTTACGTTCGGATGCGGCGCGGTTTTGCAGCAATACTTGGTGTATTGCAAAAAAGCGCAACAAAATCCCAGCGGAAAATTTTCGCAAAGCGTCGAAGACGCAATGATACGGGATTTCCCTAACTAAACGTGCAGGTCTGCGAGCTGGACGCGCCATCCACGCTGATCGTGACCTCATGCTGGCCGGGCGTGCCGGTCAGCTTGACCGCGATCGTGCCGTCGCTCGTGGCATGCGTCGCGTCATACTGCACCACGCCGTCTACCGAAACGACCACATGCGCCATATCCGTGCTGTCCGGCAGCGGAATGGATACCGTTGCCTCGCCGACAGCCGGCGTAGACGGTTCATCCGTGTCACCGCCGCTGCCGCTGCTATTGCCGTCGTCCTTTCCATCGTCTTCCGACGTATCCGGCGGATTTGTCTGCTCGCTCTTGCCCTTGGAGATCTGGATATTGATCGTTGTGCCTTCGCTGACTTCTACATTCGTGTCGACAGACTGCCAGACCACCGTGCCGACTGCGGCCGAGTTTTCCACCTGATCGACCGAGCCGAGTTTCAGCCCCTTTTCCTCAAGCGCCTGCTTGGCTGCACTCTGCGACAGACCGTACAGGCCGGGCACGGCGACCTTCTTTTCCTCCTTGCCCTTGCTGATATAGATGGTCAGCGTCGCGCCCTTTTCCAGCTCTTCGCCGGCAGCCGGGTCGGTGCGGGTGATCTTGCCCGCCTCCACTTCGTCGCTATATTCTTCCTCTGTCTTATAGCTGACCTCATGCTCATCAAGCATAGCCTGCGCATATTCCAGCGTGCGGCCCTTGAAGTCGATGATCTTATAGGTATCACTGACATTATCGCCGCCCGCCGAAACGGTCAGCGTAATGATTGCGCCCTTGGTTACCTTGGTACCAGGCTCAGGGTCCTGTTCGAGAATCTCGCCGACCGGACGATCGGATTCCAGTCGTTCCGCAGCTTCCTCGATGGTGAACTGTCCGGTATAGGTCGTATCCGCGAGCACGTCGTCGATCGTCTGTCCCACAAGCGATGGCACCGTGAGTTTTTCCTCGCCCGAGCTGCCGGTCGACATCAGCAGGAACACGACCACGAATGCGATCACTGCGACCACGGCCACCGCGATACCCGCGGCAAGCCCCGGCCGCTCGGCCAGACGGTCAAAAAAGCCCTCCGGCTCCCGCACGGCTGTCGCGGTCTCACGCCGCGGCGCTGCCGAACGGTTTACCTGCTCCTGCATAGCGCTGCGCCGTGCGGCGCGCTGCACATCGCGGCCGATCACCTGCGTCTCGCTGGTTTCGTCGTCCACCCAGGCATAGTCAAAGCGCGTCTGCGCGTCGTTTTTCAGCTTCTCCAGATCCGCATACAGCGCCTCGGCCGAAGCGTACCGCTTGCCGATGTTGGCGCACATCGCGTGCATGACGATCTCGTCAAGCCCCTTGGGAATGCCGGGCATGAGTTCGCTGGGCGCCAGCGGCACAGCGTTGAGATGCTGCATCACAACCTGCAACGCAGTCTCGCCCTCGAACGGCAGCTTGCCGGTCAGCATCTCGTACATGACGACGCCAAGCGAATAGATATCCGTCCGGTAGTCGATCTTGGAACCCTTCGCCTGCTCAGGCGAAATATAGTGCACCGAGCCGATGGCCTCCTGCACCACGCGGGTCTCCTGCGTGGTCGCAAAGGACGCGATACCGAAGTCGGTGAGCTTCGCGGTGCCGTCGCGCAGGATAATGACATTCTGCGGCTTGATATCCTGATGGATGATGCCGCGGGAGTGTGCATGCACCAGCGCGCGGCAGATCTGTTCTGCGAAGAACACAGACTCCTGCCAGGACAGATGCCCCTTTTTCTGCAAATACTCCTTGAGGGTGATGCCCTCGATCAGTTCCATAACGATATAATCCGTGCCGTTTTCGCTGCCGACATCGTATACCGACACGATATTATGATGGCTGAGCTTGGCGACCGCCTGCGACTCGATCGAGAAGCGCTTGCGGATATCCGGGTCTTTTGCGTATTCGTCTTTCAGTATTTTTACGGCGACATAACGGTTGAGCACATGGCAGCGCGCGCGGTAAACCACCGCCATGCCGCCCACGCCGACCACGTCGATGATCTCATACCGGCCGCCGAGCAATTTGCCGATATATTTATCCATAGGGGGTTACGCCTCCTCTTCCGCGCCGCGGGTGAACAGCGCAACCGTGATATTATCGCGGCCACCGCCCTCAAGCGCGAGGGTGAGCAGCGCATCGCCCGCCAGCGCAAGCGTTTTGGCATATTTGAGCGTTTCAGCGATCTTGTCATCCTCCGCCATACCGGTCAGACCGTCCGAGCACAGCAGCAGCGTTTCGCCCATCGCCAGACGCACTTCGAACAGGTCGCCCTCCACATCCGGCTCAACACCGACCGCGCGGGTAATCAGGTTCTTCTGCGGGTGGGTGCGCGCGTCCGCCTCGGTGATGCGGCCCTGCCGGCGCATCTCCTCGACATAGGAATGATCCTCGGTCAGCTGGTGCAGACGGGTGCCGTCGAATAAGTAGGCGCGGCTGTCGCCAACGTTCAGGATGGTTGCCTCCTCACCCTGCACAAGCGCCGCGACCAGCGTCGTACCCATGCCGCGGAACTCAGGCTGCCGTCCAGCGAGCGTAAAAACCGTATCGTTGGCCTGTTCAAGCGCATGCGAAAGCAGCGCCTGCCGCTTTTTCGCATCCAATTCGCGGTCAAGCATGCCACGCGCGTATTCGACAAACGCCTGCGCAGCAAAGCGGCTGGCCACGTTGCCTGCGTTTGCGCCGCCCATACCGTCACACACGACGAGCAGTGCGGTGTTATTCTCCTCCCGCACTTCGATCATATAAATGTCCTGATTGGTTGGGCGCACACGGCCCCTGTCCGTCAAGCCAAACCATTCCATGCGAACACCTCCGTGTCTTGTAAGCATTCTGTATCGTTAAAAGGGAAACCCGGCCATTCCGGCCTTATCCCTGTTGTTTCTGTAACTCCCGACGGCGCAGCTGGCCGCAGGCGGCGTCGATATCCGGGCCAAGCCGTCGGCGCACGGTCGCGGTCACACCGCGCTTTTCCAGCGCCTGCTGGAAGCGGCGCACCGCCTCGGGCCGCGAGGGGGAAAGCGGGCTTTCCGCCACCTCGTTGAGCGGAATGAGGTTCACGTGCGCGGGCCGTCCGCGCAGAAGCGAGGCCAGCTTTTCGGCCTGCCATGGGCGGTCGGTTTTATCGCGCGCCATCATGTACTCATAGGAAATACGCCGTCCGGTGGTGTCGAAGTAATACCGGCAGGCGCGCATCAGCCGCTCGACCGGATAGGCATCGTTTACCGGCATGATGGACGAACGTGTCTCATCATCTGGCGCGTGCAGAGAGACAGACAGCGTGATCTGTAATTTTTCCCCTGCTAACTTCTCTATTTTATCAGCAATTCCGCTGGTTGACAAGGAAATATGCCGCTGCCCAATATTGACACCCTCTGGACAGCTGACCAAATGCAGGAATTTGAGCACGTTGTCATAGTTGTCAAGCGGCTCACCCGTTCCCATCAGCACGATGTTGGAAACCGTTTCACCGCTGTCCTTCTGCATGAACAGCACTTCGTCGAGAATTTCGCCCGCGGACAGGTGACGCTTGAGGCCGTTCAGTCCCGATGCGCAGAACTTGCACCCCATCCGGCAGCCGGCCTGTGTGGACACGCAGACCGACACGCCGTGCTCGTAGTGCATGAGTACAGACTCGACGCAGTCGCCGTCCCGCAGCCGCCACAGATATTTGACCGTGCCATCGACTTTACTCACCTGCTTGCGCGCCACCTGCGGCACGGTCAGGATAAACCGCTCCGCGAGCCTTGCGCGTAGGTCTTTGGACAGGTTGGACATCTCTTCAAAGGACTCTACGCCTCCGTGGAGCCATTTGAAGATCTGTCCCGCGCGGAAGGGCTTTTCGCCCATCTCGACAAGCGCGGCTTTCAGTTCTTCGATTGTCAGGGATTTGATCTCTGTCATGCGTTTTTCTTCCTTAATTTAGCGATAAAAAAGCCGTCGGTCTGATGTACAGGCGGCAGGAGCGTAACCATGCCGTCCTCGCGCATGCCGCAGGCTTTGTGCTCCCACGGCACGGTCTCAAACTGCGGGTTTGCAGCAAGGAACGCGCGGACAACGTCCTCATTCTCACGCTGCAGAATCGTACAGGTCGAATAGACCAGCGTGCCGCCGTCTTTGACATACTGCGCGCAGTTTTGCAGGATTTTCGCCTGCAAGGCGGGCAGGTTTTCCAGTTCCGCCGGATCTTTGTAGCGGATTTCGGGCTTTTTGCGGATGATACCCAGCCCCGAGCACGGTACGTCGCACAGCACCACATCCGCCGTGCCCTTCCACTCGTTACGTGTGACAGACGCGTCCTGCAAAGCGGTCTGGATGTTCGTCAGCCCCAGCCGCTGCGCGCCCTCTTGGATACGCGTCAGTTTATGTTCGTAAATGTCGCACGAGGTCACGCTGCCGCGCCCCTGCATGTGTCCGGCCATCGCAAAGCTCTTGCCGCCGGGCGCAGCGCAGCAGTCGAGCACGGTGTCGCCCGGTTTCGGGTCGGCCACCGAGGCCGCGAGCGCGCTTGCCGCGTCCTGCACGGTGATCTCGCCCGCCTGAAATGCAGGCGTTGCCGCCGCGTCTCCACCGGTGCAAAGCAGGATATCGTCGAATGCCGGATGCACCTGCACGGTCAGCCCCGCGCTTTCGAGCGCCGTGCGCGCAGCTTCCGGCGTGGTTTTCAGCAGATTGACCCGCACGGACACCGGTGTGTCCGCGTTGTCCGCCTGACACAACTGCCCGGCCATTTTTTGCCCGAACTGCTCAGACCACAGCCGCACCAGCCATTCGGGGTGGCTGTACCGCAGCGCGTAGTAACTTTCCTTATCCGGGCAATCAAGTACGGGCAGGCTGCCGTTTTGCACCGCGTCAGCTGCATGGCGCAGCACCGCGTTGGCAAACGAAACCGTGCGCCCGTCCGCGCGGCAGTACCGCCGCACGAGCGCGACCGTCTCATCGACCGCCGCATGCGATGGGATTTTATCCATCAAAATCAGCTGATACAGCCCCATACGCAGGCAGGTGCGCACGCGCGGCGCGATCTTTTTGAGTCGCACGCTGGAAAAATACCGCAGATACCAGTCGAGCAGCATTTCGTTCTGCACCGTGCCGTACACCAGCCGGGAGGCAAGCGCCGCGTCCCGGCCGGACAGGGCAGCCGCCGCCAGCTGCTGGTGCAGCGCGCCATCCGACCACGCGCCGTCCTCTTGCATCGCGAACAGCGCAAAGGCCGCGGCTTCGCGCGCCGTGCGCGGGCGTTTGTCAGTCATTGTTTCTCCGTCCTCCAAAAATCAACAGCAGACGCAGCAGCTGCGCAAGCGATACTGCCAGTGCTGCCACATAGGTCATTGCGGCGGCCGTCAGCGTCTTTTTCGCCATCGGGTATTCATCTTCATAGAGCAAATTGCGTTCGCGGATGGCTGCCAGCGCACGGCGCGACGCGTCCAGCTCAACCGGCAGCGTCACCAGCTGGAACACGGTCGAAAGCGCGAACGCCAGAATACCGACATAGATGAACGACGTGGAATTGAACACCAGTCCCAGCAGGATGAGCGGGAACGCCGCCATCGAGCCGAACTGCGTCAGCTGGATGATGGCCGAACGCAGCCGGATCGGGAAATAACCGACCGCGTGCTGCACCGCATGCCCCGCCTCGTGCGCCGCCACGCCGACCGATGCGACCGAGGTCGAGTCATACACCGCATCCGACAGGCGGATGACGTTTGAGCGTGGGTCAAAATGGTCGGTGAGCTTACCGGACACGCGCTCAATGCGCACGCCGTTTACGCCGTTTGCCCGCAGCACGGCTTCCGCTGCCTGTGCGCCGCTCATGCCGCGGCGATTGAACACTTGTGAATACTGGTTAAAGGTACTCTTTACCTTGCTCTGCGCCCAGAACGCCAGAATGATGCAAGGAACGACCAGCACGATATAATACATATCAATGCCGTAATAACCAAAATAAGGCATAGTTTACTCCTTTGATTCTCCCAAAACGGTTGCTTTCTCCACCGCATGACCGCGCAGGAAATCCGCGCTCTTCATGCGTTTGCCGCCAACCAGTTGAATCTCTTCGAGTGCAAGCGCCCCCACGCCGCACGCAACAATAAGCCCCTTTTTCGCATCGCTCACCAGCACCTCGCCCGGCTTGCCCTTGCCGTCCACCGGCTGCGCCGCATAAACTTTCAGCCGTGCACCGTCCAGCGTCGTCAGCGCGACCGGCCACGGGTTCAGTCCGCGGATCAGGCAGTCGATCTCGTGCGCGGACTTTGTCCAGTCGATGACTGCCATCTGCTTATCCAGCATATGCGCATAGCAGCTTTGGCTGTCGTCCTGCGGGGTGGGGGTGATGCTGTCGAGTTCGACGAGTGTCCGCACCAGAAGTTCCGCGCCCGCCTGCGCAAGCCGGTCGAACAGTTCGCCCGCGGTCTCCCGCGCGCCGACTTCAGTCTCATAGGTGAGCAGCATATCGCCCGTATCCAGCCCCTCAGCCATCTGCATGGTGGTCACGCCCGCCTTTTTGTCACCCGCGATCACCGACCACTGGATCGGCGCCGCGCCGCGCCACCGCGGCAGCAGCGAACCGTGCACGTTGATGCACCCGCGCGGCGGGATGTCCAGCACTGCTTTCGGCAGCAGCTTGCCATACGCCACAACGATAATGACCTCGGGCGCGAGCGCACGCAGCTGCGCCTGTGCGTCCTCATCCTTGAAGGAAAGCGGCTGGTAGACCGGGATATTGTGCTCCTGCGCCAGCGTTTTCACCGGCGGCGGGGTCAAAACCTGCTTGCGTCCCTGCGGCTTGTCGGGCTGGGTGTAAACCGCGCACACCTCATGCCCTGCGTCAATGAGCGCCTGCAAACTCGGCACGGCGAAGTCCGGCGTGCCCATAAAAACAATTCTCATTCCGCGTCATCCTCGTCGCCCTGCTGTAGTTCCTCCGGGTCGACATACTCCTCGACCTTTTCGGTGAACAGGTGGCCGTCCAGATGCTCGGTTTCATGGCAGAAGCACTGCGCGACGATGCCCTCGCCCTCGCGCTCAAACCAGTTGCCGTCGCGGTCCTGCGCGCGGATCTTCGCCCAGGTCGGGCGGGTAACATAACCGTATACGCCCGGCACCGACAGGCAGCCCTCGACCACGCGCTGCTCGCCGCGCTGCTCGATCACCTCGGGATTAACGAGTTCGACCATTTCCTCCGGCTCAGTGTTGACGTCCAGCAGCACGACCACGCGGCGCAGCACGCCGACCTGCGGCGCGGCGAGACCGACGCCGCCCGAGTTTTCCAGCGTTTCGCGCATATCATCGATCAGCGTATGCAGACGTGCGTCAAACTTTTCGACCTTGCGGCTGTGCTTTAAGAGCTGCTCATCGCCCTCTGTCAGAATTTTACGAAGTGCCATGTCTGTTCAGTCCTCCATTTTCAGCATTGCCGTATACCGGCATAAACATTCCTCTATTTTTTCCTCGCCGAGCGCCGCAAACGGCACGACCGGCCGCGCGGGTGCATCTCCACCGAGGCGTTTTTCAAACCAGCCGACATCGTGCCATCCCTCGAACTTCCAGCCCGAGCCGTGCCACACACCGGTCAGCACAAAGCCCAGCTTTTCGTGCAGCCGGCGGCTGCCTTCGTTCGGCAGCGTGACACAGCCGTACAAAATACGGATATTCTGCATGTCCAGCAGGTCGATCAGGCACTGGTACAGCACCGTGCCCACACCCTGCCCCTGCGCTTCTGGCGCTAAGTAAATCGACAGTTCGACCGCCCAATCGTACGCCGCGCGCTCACGGATGTGGTGCGCGTAGGCATAGCCGACCGGCTTGCCGTCCCGCTCGCATACGAGATAGGGAAAATCCGCGAGCGTATCCGTGATACGCCCGGCAAATTCGTCCGCCGTCGGCACATCGTATTCAAACGTCACAACCGTGTCTGTGATAAACGGCCGGTAAATCTCCAGCAGCGCGGCCGCGTCGCCCGCTTCCGCCCGCCGGATGGTAAATTGTTGCTGCATATCGTTTCCTCCGCGCCGTAAGCGCGCATTTGATAGAACATAGCGGCACGCCGCTATGTTATCCAAAGTCAGGACATGCGCCTGACTTTGGATTCCCCGACCCAGCCGCCTTTGGCGGCATCCGGGGGTATCGGAAACAGGTTTCTTCGGAACCTGTTTCCGTATATAGGGGGTATGGATACCCCCTATACTCACATATCGGGATTCTCGTCCGCAAAAATAGAAACATTCCTGTTTTTGCTGTCCAGCGCGAACTCACGCATCACACCCGCGATCAGTGACCGCCAGCGCGCGGTGTTCTGTGCACGCATGGTCAGGTGGTAGCGGTAGCGCCCCATGACCTTGACCATCTGCGCCGCTGCCGGGCCGAGCACGGGCGCTTTCACGTCCGCATACTGCCCTTCCATCAGGCTTTGCAGCCGGGTTTTGAGTGCAAGCAGGCTTGCCAGCACCTGCTGCTCGACCTCGCCGATCGCGGTCAGTACGGTCAGATCGCAGACCGGCGGGCATTGCAGCGCCTGCCGCGTCTCCAGCTCACGCTCGAAAAACGCTTCGTAATCCTGCCGCGCGGCGGTCAGGATGACCGGATGTGTCGGACTGTATGTCTGGATGACCGCCTTGCCCGTGTCAAACCGCCGTCCCGCGCGTCCGACCACCTGCGTGATAAGCGAAAAGGTACGCTCGCGCGCGCGGTAGTCCTGCGCGTACAGGCTTTGGTCGGCGTCCAGCACGCCGACGAGCGTCACGTTCTCGAAATCCAGCCCCTTGGTCACCATCTGGGTGCCGAGCAGGATATCCGCGCCGCCTTTGGCGAACTGCGAAAGCAGCTTTTCGTGCGCGCCCTTGGTGGTCATGGTGTCCGCGTCCATGCGCAGCACGCGTGCGGACGGGAATTTCTCATGCAGTTCCTGCTCAACCTTCTGCGTGCCCGGCGTTTCGGTAAACAGATGCTCGCCGCCGCAGACCGGGCATTTGCCCGTAATCTTCACCGACGCGCCGCAATAGTGGCACATCGCGCGACCGGAGGCGGAATGATAGGTCATGCTGGTCGAGCAGGACGGGCACTCGGGCACCCAACCGCACAGCGCGCAGCCGATCACGCGGCTGTTGCCGCGCCGATTGAGGAATAAAATCGCCTGTTTGCCCCTTTGCAGCGTGTCGATCAGCTCACTTTCGAGCTGCTGACCGATCACGCCGCTGCGTCCCTCGCGTGCCTGCCCGCGCAAATCCGCGATCTGCACCTCGGGCAGCGACGCGCCGAGAAAGCGCTCGGTCAGCGTAAACACCGGGTATTTGCCCTGCTTCGCGCCGTAATATGTCTCGACCGACGGGGTCGCGGAGCCGAGCACCAGCAGCGCGTTTTCGTGCGCCGCGCGGTACTTCGCCACATCGCGCGCGTGGTAGCGCGGCGACTGCTCGGATTTATACGCGCCGTCCTGCTCCTCGTCTACGATCAGCACGCCGAGGTTTTGCACGGGCGCAAACACCGCCGAGCGCGTACCAATGACGACGCGCGCACGGCCGGATTGGATTTTCTTAAAGCTGTCGTACCGTTCCCCGGCGGACAGCGCCGAGTGCAGCACAGCGACCAAATCGCCGAAGCGTGCGGCGAACTGCCGCAGCACCTGCGGCGTCAAGCCGATCTCAGGCACAAGCACGATTGCGCTTTTGCCCTGCTCGAGCGCGTGCGCGATCAGCTGCAAATACACCTGCGTTTTGCCGCTGCCGGTCACGCCGAACAGCAGCGCCGCACGCGGTGCGTTTTCGTCCATCAGCGCGGCAAGGCCGTCGTACGCCTGCTGCTGCTGCGCGCTGAGCACCGGCGGTGCGGCAGGCGGCACATCGGAAAAATCGGGCGCACGCAGGCGTTCCTCCTGCCGCGCGCGCAGGATGCCCTTTTTGACCATGTCGCGCAGCGCGGCATCGGTCACGCCCGTCATGTATACCAGCTCTTTCTGGCTCATCCAGCCGCCGTCCGCCAGCACCGAGACCACGTCCATGCGCGCGGGGCTGCGGCGGCTGATGCGCGCCATCGCCTCACTTGCCTCCATGTCGAGCGCAAGCATTTTCTCGGTCTTGTCGGACGACTTCTGCACGGTATTGCTGTGATAGGTCAGCACACCCTCGCCCGCGAGCGCATCCAGAACGCCCGTGACGCTTCTGCCGCCCAGCCGCTGCCGGATATCGGACAGCGCAAGCGTCTGCCCCGGCTGGTCGAACAGCTGCATCACACGCCCCGCGTCGCCCTCCCGCTGCCGCAGCGCGGCAAGGTCGGCGTCCGTCGCAAGCGTATACGTCTCGTTGCGCTTGAACCACAGCCCGGCGGGCAGCAGCACGCGCACGCAGTCGAAATAGGTGCAATACAGCCTTTCGCGCATCCACGCGGCGAGTTTGAGCTGCTGCGCGGTCAAAATCGGGGTATCGTCCAGCACCTCAATGACCGGCTTGAGCTTGATCCCGCCCGTGTCCTCGCGGAACGCGAGTACGACCGCTTCCGCCCGTTTATTGCCAAAGCCGAACGGCACGAGAACACGGGTGCCGATCAGCACCTGTTCCCGCAGCTCGTCCGGCACACGGTAGGAGTACAGCTTGTCGATGGCGTAGGTCGCCGCGTCCACGGCAACCGCACAGATCTGTTCCGTCAACCGCTATACTCCTTTCTCTTTCCAGTTTAGTTCATCCGCAGGGACAGCAGACGGTCGAAAATAATGTCTGCCACGTCCTCCTTGGACATCAGCGGCGGCGTTTCGCGCGTGCCGTCGGCAAACAGCAGCGTCACCGCGTTGGTATCCGTGCCGAATCCTGCGCCCTTGTCGCGCAGCGAGTTCGCCACCAGCATATCGCAGTTCTTGCGGCGCAGCTTATCGGCCGCATTTTCCAAAAGGTTCTGCGTTTCCATCGCAAAGCCGCAAAGCTGCTGCTCCGGACGCTTGTTGCGTCCCAGCTCAGCCAGAATATCCGGATTGCGCACAAGCGCAATGCTCAGATCGTCGTCGCTCTTTTTCATCTTTTCGTCGGCCGTCTGCGCGGGACGGTAATCACCCACCGCGGCGGCTTTGATGATGATATCCTGCGTATCCGCGCGGGAAATCACCGCGTCATACATATCGCATGCCGAGGTGATGTTCACACGATGCACCCCCTGCGGCGTCCGCAGCGCAGTCGGGCCGGAGACCAGCGTCACCTGTGCGCCGCGCATAGCTGCGCGCGCCGCGATGGCATAGCCCATCTTGCCGGTCGAATGGTTAGACAGGAACCGCACCGGGTCGAGCGCCTCCTGCGTCGGGCCGGCAGTCACCAGCACGCGCAAGCCCTCGAGATCCTGCTTTGTCAGCGCCTGCTCGATGCCCCACATGAGCGTCGGCGTATCCGGCAGCTTGCCACGGCCGGAATCCCCGCAGGCGAGGTGCCCCGCCGCCGGATCAATGATATGAAAGCCCCGCTCGCGCAAGGTATTCAGGTTTTGCTGTGTGATCGGGTTGTCGTACATACCGGTGTTCATTGCGGGTGCGATCACGACCGGCGCTTTGGTCGCGAGCAGCGTCGTCGACACCATATCATCTGCGATGCCATGCGCGGCCTTCGCGATGATATTGGCGGTCGCGGGCGCAATCACGAACACATCCGCGGCTTTCGCCAGCGAAATATGCTCGACCTCCCACGCGAAATTGCGGTCGAAGGTGTCCACCACCGTACGATACCCCGACAGTGTTTCAAACGTGATAGGGGAAATAAACTGCGTGGCCGACTCGGTCATCAGCACGCGCACACTCGCCCCCGCCTGCCGCAGCTTACTGGTCAGGTCGGCGGCTTTATAGGCCGCGATGCCGCCCGTCACGCACAGCACCACGGTTTTCCCAGCCAAACGCATGGCTTAGCGGTCCTCCTCCGGCACATCGCCGTCATCCAGCTCGTGATCGTCAAACTCGTCGAGGCGGTGCGCTTCGCCCTCGTCCTCAGCCACATCCTCATCGGCTGCAGCCTCTTCCTCGTCGTCCATGACGACCGCGTCGTCCACGTCGACCATCGCCGCCGCGATCGGGTTATTCTGCACAATCACAGGCTCCACGCGCGGGCCCGGACGGTATACAACCGAACCGGCTGCGATTTCGTCAAGCGCCAGCTTGACGGCCTTATCCGGCAGCTGTTCGCCGGTTTCCTCAGCCTGATCGGCAATATCGCGGGCACGCTGCGCGGCCAGATTGACCAGCAGATAGCGGTTACCCACACGTTTCATCAGTTCCTGCATCGAAGGTTTCAGCATTGTAATCTTATCTCCTTATATTACCCTTTGTATTTATTCTCGCAAAACAGTTCAACCGCGGCGCGCCTCGAAAATCGCCTTGATCTCGTCAACTGCGCGGTCGATCTCATCGTTAACAATGACATAATCGAACTTGTGCTGATGCTCCAGCTCACCTTTTGCGGTTTCAAGGCGTTTGAGCACCTTTTCCTCGTCCTCGGTGCCACGTCCGCGCAAACGCGCCGCCAGCTCCTCAAACGACGGCGGCGCGATGAATACCATCACCGCGTCCGGACGCTTTTCATGCACCTGCATTGCGCCCTGCACCTCGATCTCAAGGATCACATCATAGCCCTCGTCGAGCTTTTCATTCACCGGTGCTTCGAGCGTACCATAATAGTTTTCCACATAGCAGGCATACTCCAAAAAGGCGTTCTGCGCGATTTTCTCTTCAAAATCCGCTTTCGTCAGGAAGTAATACTGCACGCCGTCGGTCTCTCCGGGGCGCGGTGCGCGGGTGGTTGCGGAAATCGAATAAAACAGGCGGTCGTCCTGCTCGCGCAAGCGCGAGAGCAGCGTGCCCTTGCCCGCACCGGACGGGCCGGTGAATACATACAAGCTTCCTTTACGCATCTTCGCTCACTCCTTCCTCACTGTCGCCCGCAAAACGGGCTGCAACCGTCTCCGGCTGCAAGGCGCTCAGCACAACATGGTCGCTGTCCATAATCAGCACGGCACGGGTGCGGCGGCCATAGGTGCCGTCGATCACCATGCCGCGGTCGCGCGCTTCCTGTACAGTGCGCTTGACCGGCGCGGACTCCGGGCTGACGATTGCGATCAGCCGCGACGAGGCCACCATGTTGCCGAACCCGATATTGATGAGTTTCACCGCATCGTCCCCCTCCGCGCGTTACTTCGCGTTACTCAATGTTCTGGATCTGCTCGCGGATCTTTTCGATCTCGCTCTTGATATCGACCACGATGCGCGCGAGCGTCACATCGTTCGCCTTGGAGCCGATCGTATTCGCCTCGCGGTTCATCTCCTGCACGAGGAAGTCCAGCTTGCGGCCGATCGGCTGCGTTTCCTTCAGCATGCCGTCCATCTGGTGCAGATGGCTGCGCAGGCGGACGGTCTCCTCGTCGACCGCGGTTTTATCCGCGTAAATCGCGGCCTCGGTCAGGATGCGCGTCTCGTCGATGCTGGTATCGGCCAGCACCTCCTGCATGCGCGCAAGCAGCTTTTCGCGGTATTCTTTGACCCGCTCGGGCGAACGCGTCTCGACCTCACCGACCATGCGCTCGATCGCCGCGCAGCGGTTTCTCACGTCCTCGGCGAGCTTCTCGCCCTCCCGCTCGCGCATCTGGTCAAATCCGTCGCAGGCCTGCTGGAATACGGCAAGCACCTCGCGGGTCATGGCCTCAGCATCCTGCTCAATGCGCTCGGAACCGAGAACATCAGGCAGCTTGGCCAGCGACATCACGGTTACATCGTCGCGCAGGCCATAGGTCTCGCTCAGATCGTGCAGCGCGTCCAGATAGCGCTTTGCCAGCTGGTGGTTGACCGTAACGGCAACGTCGCCGCCCTCTTCGACCTCCACGCCGACAAAAATCTCCACCTTGCCGCGTGCAATACGGGCTGCCGCAGCCTTTTTGACCGCGTCATCCAAAAAACCGTACTGCCGCGGGGCTTTGACCGTGCAGTCCAGATAGCGGTGGTTCACGGCGCGCAGCTCGACCGTGATGGTCTTGCCGTCCCGCACCTCCTTGGCACGGCCGTAGCCGGTCATACTTTTCATGTTTTCTATCCCCTTTTTCAATCGGGCGGCAGGCTTCTGCGCAGCAGTGCGATCAGCCGTGACAACGCCACATCATAGATAACAAATACAATATTGGCAGCAACCCATACCACCACAAGTCGAAAGCCGCTCAAAGTAAACTGCGGCAGGAAAACAAAAATCGCCAGCGCAGCCGCTATGACCAGCACAATATTAAAATATGCCAGCTTAAAATCCATCTGTCTCCGGCGCGGCGCATAGCACTCCACGCAGAATTTGACAATCGGATACAAGCCGCAAAACAGCACATAAGCCACGGCCACAATCTTGCGCGGCACGAGCAGCGCGGATAGGATCGACACCGCCAGATACAGCGTTACCGCAGTTTTCAGCCGCGCATGGCGCAAAAGCGGCACCGCCGAGGTCACACCGGCGACCAGACAGGCCGCCACACTGATATAGCTTGCCGCCGCGCCCATATACAGCAGCGCCACGGCAGCCGCAGCCAGCAGGCCGCCGCGCGCGATGTCCTTGGTATTCAACTCAGCATCCGCCTCCGCCGCAGCACGCGTTCAGGCAGCAGTTGCAGATCGCCAGCTGCACGCACAGGTCGCACATATTGGCCTCCTGCATCGGCCGATAGCCGCCGTAACCGCCCGACATGTTCAGATTGTTGAGCGCCGTGCGGTACTCCATATTGGACGGGTCCATCTGGCAGGCCTGCGTGTAAGCGCGCGCCGCCTCGTCATACCAGCCCTTGCGGTAGTACACCGTGCCCATCAGGTAGAACCACTCAGCGTCGCGGCCGTTTGCGCGCTGCAAAAGCTGCTCGGCCATACCGAGATTACCCTGATTGATCGCCTGCCGCACCTGGCTGTACAGTGTCGCGTTCGGCCCGGCATAAGAGCGCTGCTGCTGGCTGCCGCCATACTGCTGCCCGCCATATTGCTGGCCACCGTACTGCTGTCCGCCGGATGCACCCGCGCTCGACTTGCCCGAGCGCTCGTTCATAATCATGTCATAGGCCTCGTTAATTTCTTTCATACGGGCCTCGGCCAGATCGGCCAGCGGGTTGTTGATATAGTTGTCCGGGTGATATTTGCGCGCCAACTCGCGGTAAGCGCGTTTGACGTCGTCGTCGCTTGTCTGCGGCGTCACGCCGAGCACCTTATAGGGATCCATGTTTGCCCCATCCTCCGTTCGTTTGGTACGTCCCGTCCAGCACTTGTTTCGTCACCAGCGGCATACCCAGAAAAATAATATTGCGGACCAGATCCGCGTCCCGCCCGATATCCAGCAGGTCATACGCCATGCAGATATCGGCGAGCGACCGTTCGAGCGTGCGCTCGAGCGGCTCTCTGATTTCTTTCAGCTCCGGTGTTTTCAGCCCATAGCGCAGCACCACCGGATTATAATTGTCCTGCGCAAGGTCCTCAGCCACGTCCTGCGCGGCGTCAAGCAGGTAGACCCAGCGGCCGACATGATAGAACATCTGCCGCAGCACGCGCTCGCGGTCGTCCCCGGTGCGGGGCACGACCGCCGCTGCCATGCGGGCGGATGCGTCTGCCGCGCGGTCCATCGAGTCGCAGCGCTCACGCTCGAGCTGCTGCAGATCGTCCAGCGCCGCAATGATCTCGCGGTCGGCCGCAGGCAAGCGCTCCCGGGCGCGTTTATAGCCCCGCCGTCCCAAACGGCACAGCAGCCACGCCAGCGCACGCTTCGCGCCCTTCTCATCGGCCAGACTATCGCGGAACTTATGATACGTGAGCAACACGCTCACATCCGCTGCGCGCGCAAGCGCGTCGTCTGGCGCAGCACACGGCCGCCGTGTCAGCGGGTGCGCGTCGCACCGTTTACGGCAGGGCGGCGGGGTATCCGCCTGATCCGAGCCGGTCACAAGTGCGTAAAACGTCATGTCATAGCTCAGGAAAAGCGTATAAAACCGGCCGTAACGCGCGCGGATCGCATGACACAGCCCGCAGTAAACCTGCTGGAACCGGTCGGCCTCCCTGACCCGCAGCTCGCTCTTCACCGGACGGATAAAGCCAAACATGCGATAACCCTTTCCTGCCGTATTTTCACACGGCCTTGCGTATTCAATCTATTCTACCGAACTTTTTTCAATAGCACAAGGGCAAGACACACAAAATCAGTAAAAATTCACAAAAAATTCAGAGTACTTTTGTAATTTCAAACGGGATGCTGTTCCGGCGCTTCATTTGGTGGCTGTACAGGATCGCCGCCACAATGCCCAGCGCGAACAACACGCCGCCGCACAGCGCGGATACACCCGCGCCCTTCTGCATCAGGCTGCCCACGCCATAGCCGACGAAGAACAGCACGACCGGCACCAGATACACCAGTCCCGCGATGCCGAGCACCTGCCCGGTCTCGCCCTCGATCAGCACGCGCTCACCCACCTTGGCCTGCGCGCGGTTGCGCGCGGTGACGTACAGCGTCTGGGTTTCCAGTCCGCCGCAGCCGCCGCATTTGGCACAGTCGTGCCCACAGGCCGAACGGCGTGTGACCTCGATCTCGGCCATGCCGCCCGGCAATATTTTCTTAATCGTTCCCTGTTGGGTCAATGTCCTCGCTCCGTTTCTTTCTATTGCTCCCGCCGGGCTCAGCCGAGCACCGGCGCAAATTCCTCCATAATACGGTATGCGGCACGGATGCCGTCGACCGCGGCGGACAAAATGCCGCCCGCATAGCCCGCGCCCTCGCCGCAGGGAATGAGCCCCTTGCAGCCAAGGCCGAACAGGTCGTCCCCGCGTTCCATGCGTACCGGCGAAGATGTGCGCGTCTCCGGCCCGGTCAGCAGCGCGTCTGCTGCGTCAAAACCGCGGATCTTGCGACCAAAGTACGGCAAGCTATCCCGCAGCATGGCCTGCGCAAAGTCCGGCAGACAGGCTGCGGCTTCGCCAAACTGCACCCCGACCGGGTAGGTCGGCTGTACGATGCCCGGTTTGCGGCTCGGCTTGCCTGCCAGAAAATCGCCCACGCGCTGACAAGGCGCGCGGTACGAGCCGGTCTGCGCGAACGCCACGCGCTCAATGCGCCGCTGTAAGGCCACACCGCCAAACGGCGTGCCGTCGTCAAAATCGGCCGGATCAACCGACACCGCGAGCGCCGCGTTGGCGTTTTTGCCGTCGCGCGCATGATAACTCATGCCGTTGGTGACCACGCTGTTTTCCTCGCTCTGCGCCGCGACGACCACGCCGCCAGGACACATGCAGAACGAATAGCAGGCCCGTCCGCCTTCGCGGCGGGACAAGTTATATTCGGCAGGCGGCAGCAGCGGGTGTCCCGCAAACTTACCATATAGCGCGCGGTCGATCTCGCTTTGCAAATGCTCGATGCGCACGCCGACCGAAAACGCCTTCGGGACAAAGTATACCCCATTTTCGTGCAGCGCATAGAAGGTATCGCGCGCAGAATGGCCGATGGCAATAACCGCCCGCTCGCAGGCGGTCTCTCCATCCGCGGTGCGCACAGCGCGCAGCGCGCCATTCTGCACCGAAACACCGGTCAGCGCGGTGCCAAAGCGCACCTCGCCGCCGTTTGCAATGATGTCGCGCCGCATGGCGCGCACCACGTCTTTCAGGATATCCGTGCCCACATGTGGCTTGGCCTTTTTGACAATGTCATCCGGCGCACCGTGCGCCGCCAGCGTGTCAAGCACCGCGCTGCACAGCGGGTCGCCGATGCGGGTGGTCAGCTTGCCATCCGAATACGCGCCCGCGCCGCCCTCACCAAACTGGATATTGGTTTCCGGGTCGAGCGCGCCGCCCGACCAGAAGGCTTCCACCGCGCAGTCGCGCGCGTCCAGATCGCCGCCGCGCTCCAAAACCAACGGTGCGTAGCCGTGTTTTGCCAGCGTATAAGCTGCAAACAGCCCAGCCGGACCCAATCCGACCACGACCGGCCGATGTTCCAGCCGCTTAGTCCCGCGCGGGATGGCAGGCCGTGCATCGTCTTGATAACGAACGAAGGGCATTTGCAGATGTTCTGCAAATGCCTTTTCGTCCACAGGTGCGTCCAGCCGCACCGAATATACGCGGAAGATCCTGCCGCGGCGTGCATCAATGCTCACGCGGCTGACCACCGCCTGCGTTTCGTTTGAAACAAGGCCGGTCAGGCGGCGCGCTTCGGCGATTGCCTGCGCCTCCGGTTCGTCAAACGGCAGGCGGATGTTGCTCACAAGCAGGCTCATACGCCATCCCCGCTTTCTGCGGCAGCCCCGTCGCCGGCCTCGCCGGCAGGCACATCGGCCGACACATCACCGCCCGCATTGCCATCCTCTGCCGTGCCGGTGATCTCGATCTCGACCTCCACGTCTTCCTCGACCAGCGTTACGCCGGCGGGCAGCCCGGTCGCCGCGATGACACCCTTGACCTTGTGCGTACCTGTGCCGAGCGAAACAGAGTCAAATGTAAGGCCAACGGACAGCGCATTGACATCTACCTGCTCCAGTGCACTCTCACTGCCGCGCAGCTCGATCTCAACCGATTCAGTCAGCACGCTGACCGTATATGGCGTCTCCTCCTGTGCAGTGTCGGTCGGCACGAATTTGCTGACCTGCACGCTGCGCGTGGAGACATTTTCCTCTTCCTTAACGGTCAGCGTGACCTTGGCGGTCGACGGCTGGCCGCTGTCCAGACGCACGCCTTCCGGCAGCGGAATCTCCATTTCGATCGCGACGCCTGTGCGCGCGGTATCCAGATCGATCGTCCCGAGGTTGATCTCGGTAATGCCCGCAAGGGTGTTCTGATCGCCGATCAGCGTGACCGCCGCCGGATCGATCGAAACATCGACCTGCTCCTGCTTGAGGGTCTCGCCGTCGGTCAGTGTGACCTTGAGCGGCACGCTCTCGATCGGGTAGATCGGCACGCGCACGGTAATGGTATCAGTCTGGCAAGTGACATGCGTGCCGGTAATCGGCTCGCCCGCGTCATTGTACAGCGAAATACCACATTCTCCGGTAAAGGTCGAGGAACGGTCATCGACACTGATCGTGCCGTAAGCATAAGCGACCTCCTGCAGTTCCGCAGCGGGGCCGGAGATCGTGACCTCCTTGGTCGTGGTCGGCTCGGGCGTACCGGCGCGGCTGCCTTCGGCCGTGGTGCCGGTGGTTTCAATGCGCACAGGCACGGTCGTGGTCGTTACCTTGTCCACCAGCACGCGGACGGTCACCGGATCGGTGCGCAGCGCATCGACATTGTAGCTGCCGGTCGAAATCTGCGGTGTAAGCGCGTATTCGCCCGCGCCATCCGTCAGTGTAGACACGTCAACCGTCACAGCGACCTTTTTCTGGAATGCCCGGTCGGTGATTTCGTTGTTCGGGCCTTCGACCACAACGTCCACCATGGTAGTGTATTCGATCACCGACAGACCATACTCGCTGTACAGTTGATCTGCGCCGACGATCTTCACTTCCACATCGTTGACAGTCGTGCGCTTGCTGGGGTTTTCAATATCACGCACAACAATCCACAGCACAAACGCCAGAAACAGCGACAGCAGCCGCAGCCACAGGTCATGCTTTTTCATAAACTGCTTCATTTGCCCGCGCCCCCCTTCCAGATGTTGCGGAGCACGGAAATGCGCTTCTTATCCAGTTTATTATCGCTGATGAGTTCAGCCTCAAGCACCTTGCGCAGCACCTCGGGCGACAAATGCCGCTTGAGCATGCCGCCGATAGCGACCGAGATCGCGCCGGTCTCCTCCGACACGACGACCAGCACGCTGTCGGCCGATTCGCTCATGCCGACCGCCGCGCGATGGCGCGTACCCAGATCGCGCGACAGCGTCTGGCTGCCGGAAAGCGGCAGCACGCATCCGGCCGCGCAGATCTTTCCTGCACGCATAATGAGTGCACCGTCGTGCAGCGGGCTGTTTTTGAAAAAGATGTTTTTCAGCAGCTCGGGCGAGGGGATCGCGTCGATAACCGTGCCGGTTGCGACGATCTCACCCAGACGTTCCTTGCGCTCGAACACGATCAGCACGCCGGTCTTGGTCTTGGACATATCCGCACAGGCCGAGACAGTCGCGCTGATCGCGGCCTCGATCTCATCCGGGTCGTCGCTCGGCACCAGCAGACGGCTCAGGTTGCCCTTACCCAGCTGTTCGAGCAGCCGGCGCAGTTCCGGCTGAAAAATGATGACCAGCACAAACGGCGCATAGTATACCGCCGTGCGCAGGATATACGAAATCGAGGTCAGTCCGAGCCAGCTCGACAACAAAAGCGCCAGTCCCAGCACAATAATGCCCTTGGCAAGCCGCGCCGCGCTTGTATCCTTCAGCAGCTTCATCATACGGTAAATGATGTAGGCAACGATCAGGACGTCGACCACATCCATGATGCCCGCCGTCTGCAGTGACGCTATGCCGCTTTCCAGCGATGAGAGCAGATCAAAATTCTGCAGCGGTGGGATAATAAAATCTTGAAAAGCCTCCATAAAGCCACCTATCCTGTCAATTTTCTGCCTTGCACAAAAGCGGAAGGCAAAATTTTTCCTTATTTATACTACCACAAATCCCCGGCCCTGTATAGCGAATTCACAGATTTTTTACGGCTTTGCAAACCGCAGCGGCCGCTTGCTCCATCTGCCGCGCGGTCGAATAAAAGGAGGTGGAAAAGCGTACCGTACCGGTATCCTCCGTGCCCGCCGTGCGGTGTGCGAGCGGCGCACAGTGCAGTCCTGCGCGCACTGCAATCCCCTGCTGCGAGAGCGCCTCAGCCACGGTCTCGCTCGGAACACCCGCCACCCGCAGGGATACGACCCCGGTCTGTTCCGGGTGCGAAAAGCACTCGATACGCGGCGAGTTTTCCAGCGCACGCACAAACTCATGGACGAGCCGCCGCTCATGCGCCAAAATATTCGCTGCCCCGACCGACCGCACAAACGCAATGCCCGCGGCAAGCCCCGCTGCACCGGGCAGGTTGGGCGTGCCGCTCTCAAGCGCGTCCGGCAGGAAATCCGGCTGGGAAAGCTGTTCGGACAGGCTGCCCGTGCCGCCCGCAAGCAGCGGGCGCTGCGCGATGCGGTCGTCCAGCACAAGCAGTAGTCCCGTGCCCTGCGGGCCATATAGGCCCTTATGCCCCGGCATACAGACCGCCGCAAGACAAGGATATTTGGTCACGTCGAGGTCGATCACACCTGCCGACTGCGACGCGTCCAGAATCAGCGGCACACCCGCCTTATCCAGCAGCGCGGCGATGCTGTCCAGCGGGGCGGCATAGCCGAACACATTGGACACATGGTTCAGGATCATCAGCTCGACCCCATCCGCGAGCGCCTGCTCCGCCCGCCGCACCATGCCGTCCGCGTCCCAAAGCGGTGCGTCCAGCACAATCGGCTCTATGCCGCGCAGCGCGAGCGGCCGCATGACCGCATTATGCTCATACCCGCCAACCGCAATACGCATACCCGGCTGCACCAGCGCATGAATCGCCAAATTGAGCGCGTGCGTGGCGTTCATCGTGAGCACCACCCGCGCAGGATCAGTCACGCCGAACAGCGCTGCCGCCTGTTCCCGGCAGGCGTACATCGTTTCGCCCGCCTTCTGCGCCGCGGCATAACCGCCGCGCGCATACCCTGCTGCCCCGCGCAGCGCCTGCCGCACGGACTCCTCGACCGCGCGCGGCTTGTGCAGCGTGGTTGCGGCATTATCCAGATAGATCATGTGCCCGCCCCCTCATCCGGCAGCACACGGCAGGGCGAAATGCCAAGCTGCCGCAAACGGCGCAAGGCCTCGTCCGCCTGCCCCGCACCCACGCGCACCGCCCAGCCGCAGGATTCCGTCTGCGCATGCCGCGGCGGGCGGGTGACCTCACCCGGCACGCCCATCTGTCCCAAATGCCGCCGCAGACCGATCGCCTCGGTGTAGCTGCGGCATATCAAAAGCGAATATCGGCTCATAGCCGTCCTCTCCCTCCAAGCATAGTCTATCCCCATCCTATGTTGAAAAGGCGCACAAAGTGTGCTATGCTGGTTGCGAAACAAAAATCTTCCTTGGAGGGGAGCAATATGGAACTTTCCGCCCTTTCGCTGCGCCTGCGCGCGCTTTCCGCGCTGCGCGGCCTGCAACATACGCCGCTTGTGCGCGCGTCGATGTCTGCGCTCGACAGCCTCGCGGGCGACAGTGCCGCACAGTTTGCCGACGCCTATGGCGCGCTGTGCGCCGCACACTATGCCTGCGGCGATGCGTCGCGCACCCTGCTTGACGCCGTGCACTACGACGTCAATACCCTGACCGATACGCTCGCCGCCCCGGCGGATGCGCTGCTGGGCGCGGCAACGCGCGATCTGGAAACGCTGGACGCATTGCTCGCACTGGATGGCGCGGCGCTCAAAACCGCCGCGTCCGGACGTTTCGGCGTGCCCGCCCTGCTTGACCTGCCGGATTTCCCCGCCTCCGCCCCGCTGCCCTTCCGGGACGGCGCGGCGCTGGCGAGCTTCTACCGTGCGCAGGGCTACGGCTTTTTCGCACAGGCAACCGCCTTCGCCGTGCAGGATGACGGTTCGGTGCGCCCGATCGTGCACCCCGATCCGATCCGGCTGCGCGACCTGCCCGGCTATGAGCGCCAGAAGCAGCAGATTCTGCAAAACACCCGCGCTTTCCTCGACGGACGCGAGGCCAACAATATCCTGCTTTACGGCGACAAGGGTACGGGTAAATCCTCGACCGTCAAAGCCGTTGTCAACGAATATGCCGAGCGCGGCCTGCGCATTATCGAAATGGCCCCGCGGCATATCACCAGCTTCCCCAAAATCTTCGCGGAAACGCTGCGCTCGCCGTTTAAATTCATCGTATTCCTCGACGATCTGTCTTTCAGCCGCGAGGACGACAACTTCGCTGCGCTCAAGGCGTTCATCGAGGGCGGCCTCGCCGGCAAGCCTGCAAATCTGGTCATTTATGCGACCAGCAACCGCCGTCACCTGATCCGCGAAAGCTTTGCCGACCGCGAGGGCGACGAGGTGCGTGTGCGTGACAGTCTGGAGACCGTCACCTCTCTGTCCGACCGCTTCGGTTTGGAGATCACCTTCTCTGTGCCGGACAAGGACGAGTACCTGTACATCGTCGACCAGCTTGCCGCCGAGAGCGGCCTCACGCTCGAGGGCGAACAGCTGCATCTGCTTGCCGAGCGTTTCGCGCTGCGGCGCAACGGACGCTCGCCGCGCACCGCGCGCCAGTTCATCAGCCAGCAGCTGGCAGAAAAATACGAGAAGTGACACACAGAAAAAGTGCGCCGCATGGCGCGCATCAGACAGAAAAGAACCGCCCCCAAAGGGCGGTTCTTTTCATAAAAGCCGAGGACATGCGCCTCGGTTTTTATACCAGTGCGGAGCAAAGTTTCGCGCGCGGTGCGCGTCGGAACTTTGCGCAGCCAAGGCGATGTCCGCGTGTATCGCGGCATCGCCCTTTCGTTTGCAAGCGTGGTTGCCAACGAGTTTTTTACCAGCCGAAATAGGAGAACGGATTCTGATACTGCGGATACTGCGAACTGCCGCTCTGGCTGTTCTGCGTGCTCTGCTCAGCCTCCGGGTCTTCGCCCTCGAGGTCGTGCGCATCGGTCAGCGTGACAGTCAGGTTGAGCGTCTTGCCGGTCGAGAGACGGTAAACCGTCAGCGTGATCTTGTCGCCCGCCTTCATATCTTCCTTGATCTCGTTTACGTCATCCATGGTCGGGGTTGGGGTGCCGTTGACCGCGGTAATCACGTCACCAACCTGCAGACCCTCGCTTGCCGCCTTGGCACGCGAGTCAATCGAGTAAACCTGTACGCCCGCGATGCTGCCGTCCGCAGATTCAACGTTCTGGCCGGTGATACCGATGGACGGACGGCCCGCAACATAGCCGTTGGCGATCAGCTCATCAACGACCTCCTTGGCCGTGTTGATCGGGATCGCAAAGCCCATGCCTTCGATCGAAGCCTCGCCAAACGCGCTGCTCGACAGCTTAGCCGAGGTGATGCCGACAACCTGACCATACTTATTGATCAGTGCGCCGCCCGAGTTGCCGGGGTTGATGGACGCGTCGGTCTGGATGAGTGTCATAACGCGGTCGTTAATGGTTACGTCACGGTTAATAGCCGAAATGCGGCCGCCGGTGATCGTGTTGGCAAACTGTACGCCGCCGGGCGAGCCGATTGCGTAAGCGTATTCACCAGGCTGCAGTTCATCCGAGTTGCCGAACTCTGCTGCGGTCAGCTCTTCTTCCGGCTCGACCTTGATGACTGCGAGGTCGGTCTGCTCGTCTGTGCCGACGATGGTCGCCTCATACTGCTTGCCATCGCTCAGCTGTACGGTCACGCTCTGCGCATCCTCGACAACGTGGTTGTTGGTGATGATGTAGCCGTCCGAACTCATGATAACGCCCGAACCGCTGCCCGTACCGTTCGCCATCGTCGAAATAACCGACACGATGGACGGGCTGACCTTCTTGTAGATCTCCTCACCAGCAAGGCCGTTGACCGTATCGTAGTTATCCGGATCGAGGTCAGGCGTGCTGTTGAGCTGGACTGTCGGCGTATCGCCCGTCTCCGCGTTGGCAGAAACCACGTTGCCATCACCCGTATACACCAGATGTCCGATCAGCGCGCCGCCCGCGAACAGCAGGCAGGCCGCTGCCACACTGCAAAGGCCGATCACGACCGCGCGGCCATGCCGCTTGTGCTTTTTCGGCGGCTGCGGCGGTACCGCGCCGTTCTGATACTGCGGCGGCACCGTATACTGCGGTGCGCCGTCCTGCTGTGCGTTGAAGTCCGCCCGCTGCTGCGGTGCGACGTAGTCCGGATGCTGCACCGGCGTCTGGAACGGGGTGCGCGGCTCAGCAGACTGCTGCTCAGGTGCCTGCGATGCCGGCTGTTCGTATGCCTGCTGCTGTGCCTCGCTCGGCTGCTGGGAATCGGTATATGCTTCGCCGTGTTCGTTCGGCGTCTGGTTGTTCTTATTGAAGTCGTCCATGATTCATGACCTCCCTATCGATTTTGTGATTTCATTCTACCCGGCTATTGTGGCGGTTTGTTGAAAACAATATGAATAATTCTTGAACTTCTGCAGATAGGCCGCCCCGGCGCGCCGCTTTTCAGCGGCCGCGTCGGCGCGGCCTTTCCGGTCATTTTGTGCTGTTTTTCGCGCCGTTTTGCAGTTGCGGCGGCGCTAACGGCAGAGTAAAGGAGAATTCCGTCTCGCCGCCGTCCGACCGCACGGCGATCTCGCCGCCATGCAGGTTAATAATGTTTTTTACAATGTACAAGCCCAGCCCAGCGCCCGTCTTATCCATCGAGCGCGAGCGGTCTGCCTTGTAGAACCGGCCGAACACATGCGGCAGATCTTCCGGCGAAATGCCGATACCGGTATTGGTGATCGAGAACGCACAGAAGTTGCCTTCCGGATGCGCACGCAGGCACAGCCGTCCACCCTCATTGATAAATTTAACCGCGTTGTCTACCAGATTATAGACCGCGCGATACAGATGGTCGCGGTCGCCCATGACCATCAGCCGGTCATCCAGATCGCACTCGACCTCGAGCTTTTTCGCCTCAATCTTCTGTTCAAAGGACAGGATGATCTGGCTAGTCATTTCAGAGAAATCGAACGGCGCGGGATTCAGGATCAGCTCGCCCGACTGGATCTTGGCCGCGTCCAGCATGCGGTTGACCATGCGGGACAGGCGGCGCGTCTCCTCGGCGATGATGCGCAGGTATTTGTCGCGCTGCGTGACCGGGATCGTGCCGTCGATCATGCCGTCAACAAAGCCGCCGATCGTTGTCATCGGGGTCTTGAACTCATGGCTGACATTGGAGATAAAGCCGCGTGTCAGCTCCTCCAGCTGGTCAAGATCGCGCGCCATATTGTTAAACGACACCGCCAGCTCATCAATCTCATAGCAGTGATTATCCTCAGGTACACGTACATCGAAATTGCCGGCGGCAAATTCCTTGGCAGCTGCCGCGATCACCTTGAGCGGCCGCGTCATGTGCTGCGACAGGATGAACGACAGTACGAGCGCTACCGCCAACGTGATCAGCAGGATGAGCACCAGCGTCTGCGTGGAATGGCGCACCACGCCCGCGGCCGTCGCGTCCTGTGAATAGACAAAGATCATCGCGCTGATCTCGCCGTTTTCGTTCAACACGCGCGTACCGACCGTGTAGCTCGACCGGTCGCCCAGCACGCCCAACTGACCGACCTCGGCATAGCTGCCGGTGCGGCGCACCTTGTTTGCGACCTCAGACGAGATCATCCAGCCCGAGACCTGCGCGGCCTCGCCATCCGGACCGGCAACCATCTGGATCACGCCATCCCGGTCGGTGACATACACCGTCACCGCGTCCTCTTTGGCGACCGTGCCGATCGACAACATGTAGATCTCGCGCAGCACGTCTGAATCGGTTCCCAGCAGCAGGCGGGTCTGTTCGGCAAGGCTCTGCACCGTTGTGCGCAGTTCGGCCTGCTTGGACTGCAGCGCGTAGTTACCCATCTGGTAATAGAATACGCCGCCCGCCACCGCAAATGCACTCACAATCAACAGCATATGCGTGACATAGTTTTTGAAAAAGAAACTGCGTCTACCCATTGGTTACTCCTTGGTCTCGAACTTGTAGCCCACGCCCCAGACGGTCTTGACCTCCCACTTGTCCGACACGCCTTCGAGTTTTTCGCGCAGGCGCTTGATATGCACGTCCACCGTGCGGGTATCGCCGAAGTAGTCAAAGCCCCACACATCGTCGAGCAGCTGTGCGCGTGTGAACACGCGGTTGGGGCTGGAGGCGAGGTAATAGAGCAGCTCAATCTCCTTGGGCGGCGCATCCACGCGCTTGCCCTTGATAACCAGATCATAAGCCTGCTTGTCGATCACCAGATTATCAAACGTGAGCTTTTCGGGCGCGTCGTCCGGCGCCATACGGCGGAACACCGCGCGCACACGCGCAATAACCTCAGGCATCTCGAGCGGCTTGACGATATAGTCGTCCGCGCCCATCTCAAGGCCGGATACACGGTCGGCCGTTTCACCCTTGGCCGTCAACATGATGATCGGCACATCGCTCTCCGCGCGGATCTCCTTGCAGACCGCCCAGCCGTCCATCACCGGCATCATCACATCCAGCAGCAGCATATCCGGCTTTTCGGACTTCCACAGTTTGATGCCCTCCACGCCGTTTGCCGCTTCGACCACCGCGTAGCCCTCGCGCTCCAGATACAAGCGCAGCAGCTCGCGAATATTTGCTTCGTCTTCGACGATGAGTATCTTTTTTGCCACAGTTTACCCCTGCTTTCTCATCAGTATGTTTTCATTATACCGCTTTTCCTCAGTGAATGCATTAACAATCTGTAAAAGCAGGAAGAATTGCGTGTCCCGCGCGGACATGCTATACTGGACACATCAATGGCAAAGGAAGATCGTTTATGTCCCAAACCGTTCCCATGCATATCATCGCACGCATCCGCAGCGATTTCCCCACGAAATTCGGCATCCCACGGCAAAGCGGGCTGGCGGACGCGCCCGCGCGTATCGTATTCGAACCAGAATACCGCAACGCGGATGCGCTGCGCGGCATCGAAGGCTTTTCCCATCTCTGGCTGATCTGGCAATTCTCCGAAGCCGTACGCGACGGCTGGTCACCCACCGTGCGCCCACCCAAGCTGGGCGGCAACCGCCGCATGGGCGTGTTCGCCACCCGCTCGCCCTTCCGGCCGAATGCGGTCGGACTTTCCTCTGTTCGGCTCGATCGGGTAGCGCTGCACACACCGGACGGGCCAGTGCTGCACGTCTCGGGCGCCGACCTGATGGACGGCACGCCGATTTTCGACATCAAGCCCTATCTGGCCTACACCGACGCGCATCCGGATGCCACAGGCGGCTTTGCGCTGCAAAACCGCGAGGGCGTGCTGCAAGTTTGCTGCGCGGACGAACTGCTCAACCGTCTGCCCACAGGGCGGCGCGACGCGCTGCTTTCCATTCTTGCGCAGGACCCACGCCCAGGCTATCAGCACGAGCCGGGCCGCGTTTATGGCTTCCCGTTTGCAGGCTGCGAGGTACGCTTTTCGGTTGACGGGGATACTTTGACCGTACAGGACATCATTCCCGCCCCATAATGCAATAAAAAACCGCTCCCGATGGGAGCGGTTTTTGTTTCCATTCAATCGTGGGATTACAGGTTGGTCGGGGTGATCGCCTCAAAATCGGCGAGCGAGCCGCCGTTCATGAAGCAGTCAATGATCTGCTTGCCGCGCGGATCCAGCTCGGGCGTATCAAACTTCGCCAGTTCCTTACGGAAGAAGTCGGTCAGGATCTTCGCACCTGCGTCATAGCCGTCCGTGCCAACACGGTCCTGCGTATCGACGCGCAGATACTTGGAACGGATGCGCTGACCGTCAATAGTCATATCCTTCATCGCGTAGCCGAGCAGCGGGCAGCGAGCCGGTTCAAGATGCTCGCGGCGGATCTTCGCGCCGCCGTGACGCGCCAGATACTCGCGGGAGATCCACTCAGCCGCAAAGCCGACCTTGTATACGCCGATGTGCTGGTTCGGGATGAGCACATAGCGGGTGTTCGGGCTGTTCATGATCTGCTCGAGCAGCAGGTTTGCCTGCTTGACGCGCTGACCGGTCGCAAACGGCCAGTAAGAACCGACACCCTCGCTCTTGAGCTCATTGCCGGTGACGATCGAGGGGTTGTTAAAGCCGCGCGGCGCTACCAGACGCCACAGCCATGCCAGTGCGGGCGGGATGATGTGCATCATGCCCATGATACCGTAGTTCGGGTTCTCGCGGGTCGAGGGGGGCATGCGAACGCCGAACGAACGCACATCAACCTCTACCGGCTCCTTGACGATGTGCGGTACATCCCAGCGCGGCACGATCGCGCGCGGGTTGGAGCAGGGCTTGCCGGTGGAATCGAGCGTATGCTCCCAAATCAGCAGCGTTGCACCCGGATGGCCTTCCATGTTAAAGAAGCAGAGCGGCTCCTTGGGCTCGGTGCAGATGCGCTCGTACACCGGATCGCAGCCATAGTGGGTCACGCCGTCCATGCGGAGGAACCAGCCGTCCTCACCATCGACCAGCACCAGCTTGCCGGACTTGTTCTGCAGCTGCGGATAGCAGGTAGCCATATCGTCGCACACCGGCTCGATCGAGCAGGTTGCGCCCATGGTGATATAGGTTTCCTCGCCGGTGACGGTGTTTTTGGACAGCAGCACGCGGCCATCCGGCTCACGCGCGATATCCTGCAGCATTTCGCTCTTGCCGCCGCCGGATGCACCCTCGTGCATGATAACCATTTCGTTCTCATACGGCGTTACCAGACGGCCGCAGGAAGTATGGCAAGTCGTCCAACCCTCCTGCTCGCCGATATCGAGCAGCACGGAGTAAACGCCCTTCTTGGCAGACGGGCCGGGATAGAGGTTATAGGAGAACACTTCGTGGCAGTCGTCCAAACGGTTGTGCACGACAACCTGCTTGCCCTCGAAGTGGGTATGGCGGAACGGGGGTGCAACGTAGACGATCGCGCGCGGCTTATAGCCCTCGCTCTCCTCAGCGTTGACAAAGCCCTGCAAATGCGCCAGTGCGAACGCGAAGAACGCGCACTGCACCGGGCAGACCAGCATCGAGCCATAACCGTAAATATTGCCGCCCGAGTTGAACGGCATCAGGATCAGTTCCTGCGTTTTGAACCACGCCATCGTCTCGCGGCGCAAGTCGGCAAAGGGATAGCCGTACACGTCGGCAAAACGCTTCTTGTCGGTCGGCTTATCATCCGCGATGCGCATCGAGTCCGGATCGCGGCGGCGCATGTAATCCTCGGTAAAGTTAACCGACGCACCATTCTTGCAGCGGACGACATCTGCTTCCTTGTACGGGCCCTTACCCGGCACATCAAAGATGACGTCGTACACATCGGCATGCTCCGGGCCGAACACCATGTCGTACAGCTCGGCCTTGGTCGTCGGGACGTGTACGCCTTGGCAGT
>DXDE01000126.1 GCA_019115615.1 Candidatus Agathobaculum merdavium
ATATCAGTCCGTTTTATCTTGCGCATATATTTAAAGCGGAAACCGGTATCTCCATGATGAAATATGTCATGTGCCGCAAAATCGGTGAATCGCAAAACCTTTTGATGAATACATCCCTTCCGATCGGTATCATCAGCGAGCGGCTGGGATTCAACGACCATCGCCATTTCAGCACGACGTTCAAAAAGTATATCGGTATTACGCCGACGCAATATCGACAACACTTCCGGAATTCGTCCGGCCCAAACCCATAGATGTAAAGAAGGTCCCGTAAAAGGGGCCTTCTTTTTTGCTGTGCGCCATGATCTGCTTGATTGCTTCCGATCATCTCATGCAGCGAGCAGGACGATCGTTTTGTCTATTTTTGCTAAACCCAATGAGATGTTTTTTATCATCCAAAGCAAGAATCTAAACATGCGGTGAAAAAAGGCTGCGGACAGACCGCAGAAAACAAGCAAGAATATGCTAACGCAGTCGGATGCCATTCCATATAATAAGGAGCATGAACCATTCATGAATGAGAGAGGGTAACAGAACGCGGAAAAGAAAGGAAGCGAAGGGCATGGAAAGCAACGCTGCAAATCTTACAACAGGCAGCACAAGTACTTCGGAGAGAAGCGGATTTGTCAAGGTCCCGTGGATATCGCGCATTGGCTATGGCTTGGCAGATAGCTCCTGCAATATTGTATACGGTATGATTAATACCTTGCTGACGTTATTTTACACGGATTACGTGGGCATTTCGTTTGTAACCGTTGGTTTGGTGATGCTGATTTCCCGTTTTTTTGACGGAAGCTCGGACGTTATCATGGGCGTACTGGTCAGCAAGACACGTTCCCGCTGGGGGCGGTCGCGTCCGTGGCTGCTGTGGACAGCACTACCGTATGTTATTATATCCGTAGCGTTGTTTACGGTGCCGCAGACTTCGGAAAGCCTGCAATTCTGGTACATCTTTGTGACGTATAACCTGTGTACCACGGTTTGCTACACGGCGATCAATGTGCCGCTTGGCTCGCTGTCCACCATGATGACCCGTGACTCGCATGAGCGTGATTTGCTTTCGACGGTACGCATGGCGCTGGCGCCGGTCGGACGTTTGATTTCTGTCACTTTTACAATGCCGGTGGTACGGCTGTTCGGCAATGATCAGGCGGCATGGGTCAAGGCCATGTCGATGTGGTGTGCGATTGCATTTGTGCTGCTGGTTTTCAGCTTTGTCACCTGCAAAGAGCATGTACAAGTGCCTGACGTAACCGTGCAGAAGGCGTCTGGCGGCTTCAAACGCAACTTTTTGGCGCTGGTCAAAAATCCGTATTTTTGGGCAACGCTGATCCTTTGGACGATCACCTGCGTACATTCCACGCTGGTCGGCACCGATCTGCCTTACTATTGCAAATACATATTCGGTAATGACACATGGATGTATAGCTCGCTGTACCTCGCAGAAAACATTACTTTGATTGTCGGCGCAATGGTTTGCCCCCTGCTGTTGGGAAAATTCAACAAACGGGATCTGTCCCTTGCCGGTGCAATTCTGGCGGTTGTGGGTCATCTGCTGTTCTTGTTCAACCCGATGAGCTATGAATGGGCGATGGCGGTAACCATTATCCGCGGTATCGGTCAGGCGCCGCTGACCGCATTGGTATTTGGCATGATGGGTGATGTAATCGAATATGGCCAGTGGAAATTCCATATCCGTCAGGAATCTCTGGTCTTTGGCGGCGGCTCGCTGGGCTTTAAGATCGGCACGGGCTTAACCAGTGCGTTGATTAGTGTGCTGCTCACCAGTGCAGGCTATCTCAGCTCGACAACCGGCGGTGCAGTACAGCCCGAAAGCGCAAAGCAAATGATCATTGCGATTTACAAATTCGGCCCGGCCATCATCTGGGGCATTGCCGTTATCGTTTTGATCCTGTATAAGCTGGATAAGATCTATCCCAAGGTTATGGCGGATCTAGCGGAGCGGGAAGCAAGAGGAGAAATGTAACTGACGGACAGAAGGAGTGGTTTATATGAAAAATATCAAAATCGGCGCTTGCGACTGGGGGCTGCCGGGAAACGGGTTGTATGCCACGCAGATCGCGGCAGAGGTAGGTCTGGATGCGCTGTCGCTGAAAATCGGACTATATGAATCCGATTATCCGCTGACGCAGCCGGAAATGCAGAAGATTTACCTGAGTGAGCAGCAGAAATATGGCATTGAGTACTGTGCGATCGCGCTCAATGACTTCGACAATATTCCCATGCACGCCCGCAAGGGGACGAAGGAATACGACATCGTCTGGAATCTGCTGGGGCGCGCCGTGCAGACGGCGCGGGCGCTCGGTGTGCCGATCATTCAGGTGCCCGGTTTTGCCGCAAGCGAGGTGAAAACGGAGGAGGACATGGAGCACTCGGCGCGTGCGCTGCAATACCTGTGCGACGCGGCAGGCGAGTACGGCATTTCGGTTGCAGGCGAAAATGTGATGAATCCGGAACAATTCCGCAAGCTGTACAGCATGGTGGACCGTAAAAATTTCTATCTGTATTTTGACAGCCAAAACTATTATCTCAACCGCGGCTATCGTGAAACAGACATCTTGGAGGGCCTGTTCCCGCTGATGTGCAATCAGCTGCATGTCAAGGATGGCGCCAATGGCGCGCTGAGCGGCAGCCTGCTTGGCACAGGTGAAAGCGGATTTTTTGAGACTATGACATGGCTTGACCGCCACAACTTTACCGGCTATATCCTGCTGGAGAATTACTACGACCAGCTGCCGCTGCGTACGCAGGCGGAAAACCCGTATGATCTGCTGCGGGAGGATATACGGATTTTAAAGAAGACAATCGGCTGAAGCAAGGCCATTGTAAAACCAGTTTTTCATTGAAAGGAGAAAAAACATGAAAGTAGCAGTAATCGGTGCGGGACGTATTGGACGCGTCCATATTGAAAACATCTGCACGGCAGTGCGTGAAATGGAGATCAAGACGGTTGCCGATCCGTATTTCAACGCGGAGGGCGAGGCGTTTGTCAAGGGCTTCGGCATTCCGAACGTGACCAAGGATGTGGATTCCATCTTCACCGACCCGGAGATCGAAGCGGTTCTGATTTGCTCCTCTACCGACACGCATGCCGACCTGATCCTGAAGGCAGCGGCAGCCGGCAAGCATATTTTCTGCGAAAAGCCGGTCGATCATGACGTGGCGCGGGTGCGCATGGCGCTCGACGCGGTCAAGAAAGCGGGCGTAAAGATGCAGATTGGCTTTGTGCGCCGCTTCGACCACAACCACCGCGCTGTATATGATGCAGTGCGCGCCGGCAAGATCGGCGCACCGCATATCCTGCGCATCAGCTCCCGCGATCCGCAGCCGCCTACGATCGAGTATGTGCGCCGCTCGGGTGGCATCTACTACGACATGATGATCCATGACTTTGACATGATCCGCTTCCTGGCGGGCTGCGAAGCGACCGAGGTTTATGCCAAGGGCACGGTGCTGGTCGATCCGGCGATCGGTGCGGAAGGCGACGTGGATACCACAATTGTTACGCTGACCTTTGAGAACGGCGCGATCGGCGTGATTGATAACAGCCGTCAGGCCGTATACGGCTATGACCAGCGTCTGGAGGTGTTCGGCTCCGAGGGCGCGGTACAGGATGAAAACGACATCCCGAATACGGTTGTGGTTTCCCGCGCGGACGGCACTTCTTATGGCACGGCATATCAGGTCATGTGGGACCGCTATACGCAGGCGTTCATCGACGAGATGAAGGCGTTTGCGGATGCGGTGATGAATGACAAGGTGCCGCCGATCACCGATCTGGACGGCCTGTATCCGGTGCTGATGGCAGCTGCGGCAAATAAGTCGCTCAAGGAAGGCCGCCCAGTCAAAATCTCTGAGGTGGATGTATAAACGGGCGCAGAAAATGCTGCAATCTCCTTCATATAATGGGGCGTGGGCGAAGCTGTGATACTTCGCCCATATTCCATATTTATTTACACAAGACTAGAAAACAGAAAGGTGTGTTGAAATGGATAACTTTGTTGTTACAATCAGCCGCGAATATGGCTCTGGCGGGCATGACATTGGAAAACAGCTGGCGGAATTGCTGCAGATCCCGTTTTACGATAAGGAAATCGTTGAGTTGACAGCGCGTAAGCATCCGATTGATACACAGCGGTTGCAGGAAATGGAGGATGAATCCAAGCTTCCTTTTGGCCTGACGCACGCATTTGGATCGTTCTCGGAATCCGATGAGCAACTGTATATCCTCCAGTCCAGAACAATTATAGAGCTGGCACAGTCAAGCTGTGTGATTGTCGGACGTTGCGCAGACTTCGTTTTGCGTAATCATCCCAATCGGTTTAGTTTTTTCCTCTATTCCGGTATGAAACAGCGCGTGGAGCATATGAAGAGAAAGCCCGGCCTATATAAGGCGAGCGATCCGATGCAGCAGGCCATTCGTATGGATAAACGGCGCGCAGCATATTACAAATATTATACAGGGCAGGAATGGGGGCAGCCTGCAAACTACCATCTCTGTGTGGATACGGGAGTGTTGGGCCCCAAGACCGCAGATCTGCTAAAGGCTTTTATCGAGCTGAAGAAGTAAGGCCAAGGCAAACGCATTGCCCGTTTGCATATAAAAAATATCGGGACAGATTCTAAGCAAATCTGTCCCGACATTTTTAACCGTATTGTGCTTGATATCCTTCGCCCCAACGCCCCATGGCGTCCAGAATGGGCTTCAGACTCCGACCCAAATCCGTCAGGCTGTATTCGACCCGAGGGGGCACTTCTGCATATACCTTTCGGCTGACCAGCCCTTTGGCTTCCATGTCGCGCAGCTGCGCGGTCAGGACTTTTTGGGAAACGCTGCCGATGGATTTTTTCAGTTCCCCGAACCGGCGCGTTCCCGGCATCAGGTCGCGCAAAATCAGCACTTTCCATTTGTCCCCGATCAGCATAAGCGTTGTTTCCACTGGGCAGGCAGGTAGTTCCATTGCAGCTTGCATCAAAGCGGTCACCTACAATAGTATCTTTTTGGTAACTACAGTACAATAAAGTGCTTACTTTACAATTCTTCACTACGGACCTATTATAATCCTGTAAACAGGAGATTGCAAGATCTCATATCTATTCTGACAGGAGGCTTTTACAATGAAAGAAGTAGTTGCATTTTTGCAGGAGAATCCGGTACAGTATCTTGCAACCGTCGGCAGGGATGGGAAGGCAAAATGCCGCCCCTTCATGTTCGCCGGCGAAAAGGACGGGAAACTCTGGTTCTGCACCAACAACCAGAAGGATGTTTATAAGGATATGCAGGCAAATCCCTATGTAGAGCTTTCCGTGTCCAGCCCCACCTATGCTTGGATTCGTCTGAACGGCAAGGCGGTGTTCGAGAATGATAAGGCGGCTAAGGAGATGTGCCTCCAGAACCCCATCGTCAAGAGCCAGTACCAGACTGCGGACAACCCCATTTTCGAGGTGTTCTATTTGGCAGAGGCGCACGCGGTTATTGCGGATTTCTCCGGCAACCCGCCGAAAGAGTACAATCTGTAAGAATAAAGGCTGGCGCCTTTTGGGAAGCTGCGGACATGCTGGTCTGCAGCGGCGCTGCTGGTGAAAAATGAAGAAAGCTGCCCGGTGCTTTGCGGGCAGCTTTCGCCTATTTGAATTGCAAGGAGGTGCATTTGCCGTGACAGCACAAGAAATTTTGAAAATCCTGCAAAAAGATATCCACTCCACGGTATTTGCCACGCTCGACGGAAATGGTTTGCCCCAGACCTGTGTCATCGACCTGATGCTTTCCGACGAAGAAGGGCTATACTTCTTGACCGCCCGCGGCAAGGCGTTTTATACGCGGCTGATGGAGCACCCCTTTGTGGCGCTTTCCGGCATGAAGGGTGGTGACACCCTTTCAACGGTGGCGGTCTCGGTGCGGGGTGCGGTGCGGAATATCGGAAAAGGGCTCTTGGATGAGATTTTTGTACAGAACCCCTATATGGAAAAGATCTATCCCACGCAGCAAAGCCGGGAGGCACTGGAGGTATTCCAGATTTATAAAGGGGTAGGGGAGTACTTTGACCTGAGCCAGCTTCCGCCGTACCGGCAGGGCTTTTCCTTTGGCGGGGAAGCCGTGCAGGAAAGCGGCTACCGCATCCGTGAAGATAAGTGTATCGGCTGCCAAGGCTGCCGTCATGTCTGTCCGGTGGGGTGTATTTCCAATACGATCCCACGGCAGATTGATCCGGCGCATTGCATCCATTGTGGAAACTGCCTGCGTACCTGTCCGGTTGGTGCAGTGTACAAAGTAGGGGATTGACCATGCTGCGGATAGGGGAATGGCTTTATGAACCGTTTGGAACAGATCCGATTTTTGAATGAATATCTGCTGGGCGAGATGCCTGTGTATCGGACACAGGCCGAGAGTTTCCCGGCAGACGAGCAATCGCAGCGGCGGCTGCTGCGCAGCTTGATGAATGTCCGTCCGCCCAAGCCGCTCGATGAAGATTTCCTCTCCGTGCAGGATGCGCTGCTTGCGGCGGAGCGGGAGAAAAAGGGCATTGTAGATGCGGCTGCGCTGCCGGAGTGTCCCGGCCATCCGGGAATCGCTCTATGGCAAGGGGATATCACCCGGCTCAAGGCAGATGCGATTGTCAACGCGGCCAACAGTGCGCTGCTGGGCTGCTTTGTCCCGTGCCATGGATGTATTGATAATGCCATCCATTCAGCCGCAGGGCTGCAGCTGAGGGACGCATGCAGCCGTTTGATGCAGCAGCAGGGGCATCCTGAGCCTGCCGGGCAGGCCAAAATAACCAAGGGCTACAATCTGCCTGCCAGATATGTGCTGCATACAGTGGGGCCGATTATACAGGGGCATGTAACGCAGTGGGACAGGGACCTGCTCGCCGCTTGCTATCGCTCCTGTCTGGAGCTGGCCGCAGCGCAAGGACTTGCCAGCGTGGCGTTCTGCTGTATTTCCACAGGGGAGTTCCACTTCCACAATCAGGAAGCGGCCGAAATTGCAGTGCAGACGGTTGAACGCTTCCTGCAAACCCCTACTTCCATCCGAAAGGTGATTCTGAATGTTTTCAAGGATTGTGATGCAAAAATTTATGCCGACCTGCTCTGATCCGCTTGTGCGGGCAAAGCAGGCGCTGGAGCAAGCTGATACGGTTCTCGTCGGCGCTGGCTCCGGCCTGTCCACCTCAGCGGGACTGACGTATTCCGGGGCACGTTTTCAGGAGCATTTTGGGGATTTCATCCGTAAGTACGGCATCCGTGACCTGTATTCTGGCGGCTTCTATCCATTTGAAACATTGGAGGGATATTGGGCATGGTGGAGCCGCCATATTTGGATCAATCGATACGAAAAAGCGCCCAAGCCGGTTTATGAGGAGCTGCTTGGGCTGCTGCGCGGCAAAGAGTACTTTGTGCTGACCACCAATGTCGATCATCAGTTTCAGTTGGCAGGCTTTGATAAAAAGCGATTGTTTTATACGCAGGGGGATTACGGGCTGTGGCAGTGCAGCAAGCCCTGCTGCCAAAAAACATGGGACAATGAGAACATGGTGCGGCGTATGGTGGCCGAGCAAAAAGAGATGCGCATCCCCAGCGAGTTGATTCCATACTGTCCCAACTGCGGCAGCCCAATGACGATGAATTTACGCAGCGATGACACCTTTGTGCTGGATGAGGGCTGGTATGCGGCGTGTTCCCGCTATGAGGATTTCCTGCGGCAGTATCAGGGGCTTCGCGTGGTGCTTCTGGAATTGGGTGTGGGCGCCAATACGCCGGGCGTCATCAAGTATCCGTTCTGGAAAATGGCCGCACGGAACCCCAATGCCACCTATCTCTGCATCAATTTGTCTGAGGCATATGCCCCAAAGGAGATTGCACGCCAGTCCATTTGCATGGATGGCGATATTGGAAATATCCTGTGTCAGCTTGCTGAGGGCTTGGCTTAAACGGCCGAAAAAAATGTACAATGGTTTTTACCCTGTCTTTCTGAAAGGCAAGGGGTTCACAGTTTGTTTTGCTGTTGTTCATATTCCCTTGCCCACTTTTCCAGTGCTTCCAGAACAGGGATGAGTTTGCGCCCGATTTCTGTCAGAGAGTATTCTACCTGGGGCGGTACTTCGCGGTATACTTCCCAATGTATTAAACCGTATTGTTCCAGCATGCGCAGCTCTTTTGTCAGGCTTGCCTCCGTG
>DXDE01000127.1 GCA_019115615.1 Candidatus Agathobaculum merdavium
CAGCGCATTGGTACCATCATCTGAAACCTGCGGATAAAGTGCGCCGCCCTCTTTCAGGTCAGTATTTTGGGGGTCGCTCGCCGGCGACATCACCGGAATCCGGATCGGACGCAGGCAAGTATCCCAAACAACATTATCGCCATCCATGCGAATTGTACCGTTTTCATTGCCCTGCGGCATGAAGCCGTAGACGCAATAACCGTTACCGTTATTGTCAACCAAATAACCGTCCGAATCAAGGAAGAAATTGCCGACACGCTTAAGCGTCAGGTCATTGGGATCTGATACATAACCAATCGTCTCATCCGGCTTCGGGCCAACCATAAAGTAGCCGTTGCCATCAAGATACAGATGCGAGTTGATGCCAGTCGGCGCGTAAGTACCGCCGGTCATGTTCAGGTCGATCGAAGCCACCTGAGAACCGTAACCAATCTGCGAAGCGTTCGTACCGCCGTACTCGTTTCCGCCCGCCGTACTGTTGCTGATCGAGGTGTACATGGACTCACTAAACGATGTAACGCCCGGCTTAAAACCATATGTATTGGCATTTGCGATGTTATTGCCAATAACATTCATCTTCTGCATATGGGTCTGCAAACCCGCAATTGCAGCGTACATTGAACCTGTCATAAGTTAAATTTGCTCCTTCTAATCCGCACGGTACTGTCAGAGCCGGTCAAACGGACCGCACTCCAAAGCACCCTAAAAAGGACCTGCCTTCTTACTTTAAAAGAACAGCACCGTCAATATTGGTAAACACGTTATCCTGCATTTCCTCTTGTGAGATCGCGGTGATCACACGGTTTTGCGGCACGTTAACGATAAAGGCACGGCTTGCGTCAAAGACCAGGATGTTTTTCGCACCCTTTTCCTGTGCTTTTTCCACTGAATTTGCCAGCTGCGTCATCAGGTCGTCGGTCATTTCGATCCCACGCTCCTCCGCGCGCTGCTGTGCATGCTTGGAAAACTCTACCGACGGTGTAGCATGCTGGCCTGCGCCAAGCTGCTCCATGCGCTGCCGCAGTAAGTCACCGAAAGTACTTGTAGAGGTCTGCGCTGTCTGTTGTAATGGTTGGCCTATCGAACTGTTTCCACTAATTCGGTCAATCATTTTCTATCGCCATCTTTCTTGCCCAGATTCACTCCGAACCCAAAGGATCTGGCATCGGTTTATCTGGATCAACCCCGAAATCAGGATCCGGATTATCCGGGTCAGACACATCCGTGTCTCCCTCTTCTTCATCTGGCAGTTCGCCAACCGCCATGATCGAGCTGAGCTTATAACTCTTGCCGTTGACAAAGATGACTTGCTCGCCATCATAGGTACCTGTACCGGTCACCACACCAACAATCTCTTTCAGTCCCTGCCCGCTGCTATACTCACCGATGGTCACCGTCTTGCCAACCAGAGAGGCGGCATAGGTCATAGTGGTAGCATCGGTCATCGTAGCCATGGCCTGAATGGTGGACATCTGCATCAACTGGTTCATCATATCGCTCGTCGAAGCAGGATTGTCAATATCCTGATTCTGGAACTGTGCGATCATCAGCTGCAGAAAATCTTGCATCGTCAGCGTCAGGTTATCCGCGCTGCTATCAGTCAGATAACCGATATTACTATCGTCCGCCGTTTTCGAGGACGATTGAGTGCTATTGGTATAAGTATTTTGGTTGGACGACCTCGCAATCGTCGGCATAAATAAATCGCTCATCCGCTTTCACTCCTTTCCTCAAAGTGATTCCAGCTGGGTCAAGCCCAAGCGAAGCTGCCCCAAAAAGCTATCCTGCTCAGCCTTGCTTTGCTGCGGGTGCTGTTGCTGTTGCTGTTCCTGCTGCTGTTCCTGCTGGTTGTGGCCGTCGTACTGCGGCTGCTGTTCCTGCTGCTGCACCTGAACCTGTACGATCTGACCGCTGCGATCCTCCAGTAATGCACACAGATTACCCGCATGCTGCGCCAGCAGCGAAGTCGTCTTAGTGCTTTCTGCATAGATCACCAAACCGAGTTTGCCCTCATGCTGCACCATCTCGATCGTGATGCGGCCAAGGTTCTCCGGCTCCAGCTGAACTTCCACCTTATCGCCTGCAGTTTTCAGGTTAGCCTCAATGGTATCTGCCAGCTGTTTCTCCATGTCTGGCGCTTCGGTGTTGATCTTGGGCGTCGTTTCACCGACCTTGACCGGCACGGTTTCCACTTCGCCAAACAGCGGCTGCTCCTGCTGCGCCACCGATACGGACGGTTCTTCCGTCTTTTTCGCACCGGCGGTATCCATTGCGGTGTTTTCTTCACCTGTGGATTGCTGCTGCGGGTTCTGCTGCGTCTGCGCTTCCTGCACGACCTGCGGCTGCACGTTGTCCTGCTGGAGAACGGCCGTCGGCTCAGCCGACTGTTCCTGCCCCGGCACAACCTGCTGTGCGGTCTGTACGGTAGCACCGGCCACTTCCGTCTGCGGGACAGCGGCTTCCGGCGTCTGAACCGTTGCCACCAGTTCCTGCGCGGATGCCTGCGGTACTGCTGCCTCAGCCATCGGAACGGCTGCCACAGTTTCGACAACCACTGGTTGCGCCTCGATATTCTCCTGCGGTACATACTGCTGGAAAATCATCGCCGCCAGTAACTGACGCACCTCATCGGATACCTCGCTTGCGCCGGTATCAGCTGCCTCTCCGGGCTGCTGCACCGGTTCTTCCTGCGTAGCTTCAGAGTTTGTCGGCTGCTGCTTGGAAGGCTCCTGCTGCGTAGACGAAGCAACGTCCTGCTTCTGGTTCATCATATCCTGAAACGAACTGTCCGAATCCTTGCCGGAAGACGCCCCGGATACCTGACCCTGCTGCATCACCATCTGCGCCATCATGTTGATCTGCTCCATGTTCACGTTTCCACCTCCTTTCCCTATTAGAATGGGCAGGCGCGGCGTGCAAAAGCACAAACGCCCGCGGTTTCTCTTAGTGGATCGCCGCGCCTGCCATCACACGGGCGTTGGATACAAATTCATCAATAAACTGTTCTTCGCTCTTCTGAACGGCCTTCTGATATAGCTGATACTTTTTCTCTTTCAGCTTCTCAATGGTCGCCTTATCGGTCTTGGCATGGATAACTTCCTTGCGCTTGCTCTCTTCTGCGCGCTTACGCGCACGGAGCTCGTCATTCGCTTTTTCGATTTCCTTCTCCTGCACCCGGAGCATCAGGTCATAACCGACGGCATCTGCAATCGTCATACCCTGCTGTTTCCGGTCCCGGTACTCTGCGTTGACCTCGTCAAACTGTTGCTGCAATGTCTGCACAACCGCTTCCTGCTCACGCACACGGGCAATCGCCGCAGCGTGCTCGATGCGCAAGGAGTCCAGAAGCTGTTCCCGATAATGCAGCACAGTTTCCATGGAAAAACGGAATTTCTTCATCGGAACCATCCCCTTTGCCTTGATTTATACTTCTTTGCGTTATTGTAAGATAGCTTCCAGTTCCTTGAGACTTTCTTCGTAGCTGAACGCCTCATCGATGCCCTGCATCAGGAAGCCATTGATCTGGTCGATTTTAGAGACCGCATAATCCAAACGGGGATTGGTGCCTGATTTATATGCACCGATCGCCAACAGGTCTTCATTCTTTTCGTAGACACTCAGGATATCACGCAGCTTTCCGGCCAGCGCCCGATGCTTGGGCGACACGATCTCAACCATCAGACGGGAAATACTCGCTGAAACGTCGATCGCCGGGAAGTGGTTTGCGTTGGCCAGCTTACGCGATAACACGATATGTCCGTCCAGAATACCACGCACGGTATCCGCAATTGGTTCGTTGGTATCGTCGCCCTCAACCAGTACGGTATATACCCCAGTGATTGAGCCGTGCTCAAAATTGCCGCTGCGCTCAAGCAGTTTCGGTAACTCAGCGTAAATGGACGGCGTGTAGCCGCGCGCTACTGGAGGCTCACCGACCGCAAGGCCGATCTCGCGCTGCGCCATGGCAAAACGTGTCAGTGAATCCATCATCAGCAGCACGTCCTTACCCTGATCGCGGAAATACTCTGCAATGGCAGTCGCCACCGAAGGGCACTTCATGCGCAGCATGGCGGGCTGGTCGGATGTTGCTACGACCAAGATTGACCGCCGCATGCCCTCCTCGCCTAAATCCTTCTGAACAAATTCCAAAACCTCACGTCCACGTTCGCCTACAAGCGCAATGACGTTAATGTCTGTTTTTACGTTTTTCGCAATCATGCCCATCAGCGTGGATTTACCAACACC
>DXDE01000010.1 GCA_019115615.1 Candidatus Agathobaculum merdavium
AAAAACAATATCCTGTTATCTTGAACCCATTTTATTCTCCCATCTTGGAAGCAATCCTGCAGGAGGGCATCAAACGTGGTTACAGTTTGTTTATCTCCACCGATCACGATGTGCGATTGCCTAACGGCGAAATTTATCTAAAAAAGCACATGGATGGCGTCATTCTGGCAGGACAGACAGACAGCCAGACCATCATGAGTTACCGCAAGCAGAACATCCCGATGGTGCTGCTGAACAATCGCATTGATTTGGATGACCTGCTCTGTATTACAGCGGATAACTTCGGCGGCGCAGTACAGGCGGTTGAGCATCTATATCAGCGCGGACATCGCCGGATCGGTTTATTAGCCGGGCGGTTTTCTCCCCAAATTTATACAGCTCGCTACAATGGCTATATCAGCGTACTGAAAAAATACGGTTTGGCAGAAGATCTTCGTTTTGTACAGGATATCGAACCGACTATGGAAGCGGCAGAGCAGTATATCTCCTCCATCCTGCACCTCGAAGATCGCCCGACCGCCTTTTTCTGCACCAACGATACGATAGCGATCGGCGCAATCAAGGCTGTCATCCGCGCCGGGCTGCGCGTGCCGCAGGATCTTGCTGTGGCAGGCTTTGACGACAGTGAAATCAGCCGTGTGATTGAACCGGAGCTGACAACCGTAAAAATTGATAAACAGCTGATGGGCAAACTGGCGGCTTGCAAACTGTTTGACTGCATTAACGGCAAGGATTTGGAGGAAACGTGGATAGAAACACCGACAAATCTGATTGTGCGCGGTTCTGCTTGAGGGGATATCCCCCAAAGACCGTTTCGTAATGCTGCGGTCGCAAAAAGAATGAATATGAGAAATGAGGAGGGATGCTATGCGCATAACATTTATCAACGTCGGATATGGGGACGCCATTCTTTTGCAAGGAGACAACGGTTATACCGCACTTCTGGATGGCGGCAGTAATCTGGATGAGGAGTTCGCAGACGACTGTTTTCGGATTCGTGCAGTGGATTACCTGCAGAAACTAGGGATTAAGCATCTGGACGATGTCATCATCTCACATATCCATGAAGATCATGTTTGCGGTTTAGAAGAAGTTCTCCGTCACATTCCGACAGACCGTCTTTCTGTGCCCTATTTTTTGAAACCGTTTTCATCAGCGCATCCACTGACACCGGGACCACAGGCTCCCCGCAGTGTCGTGCTGTACACCGAGGCGTTAAACGCATATTGCCGTATACTTAACCAGCGTTTACAAAGTGGTCAAGCCGTCCGCGTGCTCAGGGCCGGAGAACGCCTCCCCTTGACAGAAGGACTGGCCGCAACCATCTTAGGGCCGAAACCGGCTTCAATCCAGCATTATATGAGACGAATCGAGCAAGTATTCGAGAGTAAAAGCGAGGAGGAGGTGACCAAACTGTTGGGTGAGCTCGATGCCACATCCAACCACACGAGCCTGCTGATAAAATTCGAAACAGCTGGTCTGTCGCTGCTGGCAGCAGCAGATAATTGTCCGCGGGAATGGGATGACGTTCCTATTTCTTTATTTAAAAATGTAAACGTTCTCAAATTGCCGCATCACGGACAAAAGGATGCAGTTTCGGAACAATATATGCAGATTATGCCACTCGAAATCGTCATAACAACTTCGGCTTCCGACCGGCGGTACAACAGCGCCAATCCTGAGGTATATGAACGCTTAATCGCCATGCACCAAGGCAGAGCGCCGTTGCGCTTCCTGTTCTCAGACGAACGGGAATACCCGCCCTATTTTTCACAGCCTGAAGGGTTTCAGGCAATCACACTTGTTGTAGATTCCGGCAAGATTGTACCGGGATTTATAAAAATTTGAAACAGAATTTATCTTTTAGAATGGAGGAACAAGGATGAAGAGGAAACGGTTATTAGCTACACTTCTGGCAGGCGTATTTGCATTGAATCTGGCAGCATGCAGCGGTGCTTCAGGCGGCAGCGCAGGCGGCGGCAAGGCAGAGGATTTCCCCTCCAAGCAGGTCACCATCATCATGCCGTGGAGCTTGGGAGGCGGCCCTGATACGATTGCACGTCAGGTAGCTGCATACGGTGAAAAATATCTGGGTGTTCCGGTCATTGTAGAAAACAAGACGGGCGGCGCAGGCACAATCGCGATGAACACAGCCCTGCAGGCAGCGGATGACGGCTACTCGATGGTAGTCACAAACGGCCCGCTTTTCTCCCTGACCCCCAGTTTCCAGAATGTTAGCTACACGCTCGATGATATTACCCCGCTCATCGGCATGCGCATCACGGAATTTGTTGTACTGACCAATGCAAAGAGCGGCATCACCACGATCGATCAGCTCAAGGAATACGCTGCATCGGGCAAGACCATCAAGTACGCCACCACCGGCGGCCCGGGCAATGACAGCTACACCATGATTTCCGTACTGTTCAAGCTGCTTGATATCCCGGCCGAGGCTATCCCCTATGATGGCGGTCAGGACGCGATCAACGCACTGGTCGGCGAGCACGTAGACGTTGCGATCGGCTCTCCCCCGGTATACCGCGACTATGTTGCCAGCGGCGAACTCAACTGCCTGGGCACTTTCATCCCCGAAGGCATTGACGTGGAAGGCATCGGTCATATTCCTTCCTTTAAGGAACAGGGCATTGACGTAGAATTCACTGGCATGGATTACTTTGCTGTCCGCTCGTCGGTAGACGACAGCAAAAAGGCTGTTCTGACCAAGTTCATCCAGGATGTCTATGCAGATCCTGATTTCCAGAAGTTTATGAGCGAAATGGGCATGGAAGCCTGGGGCGCGACCGAGGACGAAATCCTCACGATGATCGAAGACCAGACCACGGCCATGAAGGAATATATCCCGCTCATCCAGTAAGCCACAACCGCACCTGGTGACCGGTTCATCCGGTCACCAGGGACTCCCTGTTGAGGTGACCGACTATGAAAATCAAATACAATACTGAAATCATCTCCGGTCTGGTCTTTATTATTGTTGCTGCCGTACTCTGGCTGCTCATCCCCTCTCAGATTCAGACTCTCGAGAAATCTGCGATCAACGCGCAGACCATCCCGCGCATTGCCATTGGCGGCCTGTTTTTATGCTCGGCCGGTCTGCTTATTCAGGGACTTCTGTCCCATGACAAAAAAGAAATCGTCATCACGCGCGAAAGTTTTCACTCTGAAGGCTTCCGTCGGGAAATGCGCTCGGTTATCTTTGCCCTCATGCTAATCGCCTACTGCTTTCTTATCACCCTGCTCGGCTTCATTATTTCGACCATTATTCTGGTCATTGCCATTTTGCTGTTTTATGGTGCTCGGAAGTGGTATTATTATGCGATCCCGCTCGCCATGGTAGGTGTCGTCTACTATGTATTCGGCGTCCTGCTGCGCATCTCTCTGCCGTGATTATGGGAAGGGAGGATTTTTGTGGAATTATTTCTTCAAGGTCTACAAATTCTGCTGCAATGGCAGAACTTTCTGATTATACCGGTCGGCTTGGCGCTTGGCATTGTTGTTGGCGCTATTCCCGGTCTGACTTCTGACCTCGGTATTATCCTGTGTATTCCGCTGACCTACGGCATGGAGCCGACCATGGCTATCCTCATGCTGCTGGCCATCTACTGCGGCGGTACATACGGCGGATCGATCACCGCTATTCTGATCAACACCCCCGGCACCTCGGCCAATGCGGCAACCCTGTTTGATGGCTACCCGATGGCAAAGAAGGGACAGGCATACAAGGCATTGTCCATGGCATTGTTCGCCTCGACAATCGGCGGTCTGCTCAGTGCCTTTGCCCTGCTCTTCCTCGCTCCCCAGATCGCTAAGATCACCCTGCTCTTCGGCCCTGCCGAATATCTCGCACTCGCGGTCTTCGGCCTGTCGGTCATCGCAGGCGTATCCAACAAGAGCGTCTTAAAAGGTCTTATCGGCGCATGTATCGGTATCTTCATGTCTACGATCGGCATGGATAACATCAGCGGCACGACCCGCTTTACCTTTGGCAATATCAACCTTATGAGCGGCATTGATCTTATCATCGCCCTGATCGGTCTGTTCGCGATCTCGGAAATCATGATGAAATCGCAGTACAACCCCAGACTCGATCGTCAGAAAGTCGATGTTGCTTCTCTTACCAAGGACAAGATAACCCGCGACGAATATCGCCGCTGCCGCAAGCCCATCGCACTCGGTTCGCTCATCGGCATCATCATCGGTGCTACGCCGGGCACGGGCGGCGGTCTGGCTGCGTTCATCTCCTATAACCAAACGAAGCAGTCCTCCAAGCACCCCGAAACCTTTGGTCAGGGCGAGATTGAAGGCATTGCAGCTTCGGAATCCGCCAACAACGGCGCGTGCGGCGCTACTATGATCCCCATGCTGACGTTGGGCGTCCCCGGCGACGGCGCGACCGCCATCCTGATGGGCGCGTTTATGATCCACGGTATGGTGCCCGGCCCGATGCTGTTCAAGGATCAGGGCAACATTCTGTTCGCAATCATGCTGGGCCTGATCGTAGTCAATGTTTTCATGTATGTGATCGGCAGCGTATTCACCCGCTTCTACGCGCATATCACCCGTATCCCGTATGAAATTCTGGCCTGCATCGTTCTCACCTTCTGCATTGCAGGCTCGTATTCCACCAACAACCGTCTGTATGATATCTATATCATCCTGATTTTCGGTATCATCTCTTACTTCCTGCGCCGCATGGATTTCCAACTGGTTCCGATTCTGCTCGGCATCGTGTTGGGGCCGCTGGCAGAGGACAATTTCCGCCGCGCTATCGTCCTGTCGGATGGCAGCCTGAGCATTTTTGTCACTCGGCCGATCAGCTTGTTATTCCTTGTGATCGCAGTTGGCTCGATTGTACTGTTCGCATGGCGTAACCACAAGGCAAAGGTACGCAGCGCGCAGGCAAACAGCTAAGCGTATTCCCCATCATTTGTTCGATATAAAAAAACGGCGGAGTTCTGTAATAATTACAGCCGCCGCTTTTTTATTCAGAAAGGAGAAAAACCGCATATGAGAAACTCCATCAGAAAAGCGATATCGGTATGCCTGTTTACAGGTATGATGGCAAGCTCGGCCCTCGCT
>DXDE01000128.1 GCA_019115615.1 Candidatus Agathobaculum merdavium
ATTACTTTATTGAAATTAGCCGTCACAATTCGCCATTCTTTCTCATACGACCAAACATCGGATTTACGACAAGTCGTCTTATAAATCCATTCTGTATTTTCACTTAACATATCTGCTTTAGAAACAGCATATCTATCCTTTGTATATATTACTGGGTATAAATGTTTATAAAGCATATCACTTTCTTTAAAATCATACTCTATACAAAATCCAGTATGATTCTGAGCATAATGGCTCCACATAAGCATAGAGTCATACACCTCAGATAAACAGACAACTCTTACAGCATCCTTGATTGTACTCATACAATCATTTAATCCATTTTGCAAAATATTCATCCAAGAGTCAGAAAGCCTTCCTCCATGAGCCTGCAGAACTATTTGCATCGCCCTTTCAATATTGTCAGAATAAAGAATTCTATTTTTTTCTTCCTGTTTAAGTGAAAATCTTCTTTCCAAAAGATGTATATATGTTTCTCTATCAAGTACACCTTCCAATGCATCTGACTGAAAGCAAAATTCACAATCATAGGGGTCGTTGAAATAAAGTGGTGATGATGGATATACTAATCCTTCAAAAGCTTCAAACTTCCATTTTTCAATGTTAATTATCCTCTGATGAATATAGCTATAATCATTCAGTTTTTCCGTATTAAATGACCTGTACCTGAATAACGTTCTTCTCATACGTATCCTCTCCCTTTACTCTCGAACAAGCTTTATTATATTACACTAATTATAATAAAGCAGCCGCTTACCCATTCAATAAGCAAGCGGCTTTGTCATTAAATTACTTCAAAATGTTTCAAGGCATCCTTTATTGCTTCCACTTTCTCTGCTGTCGGATGTTTTCTCGGCTGTTTCAATTCTTCTACCGCATTAGGGGCATCATACATTGGCAAGCCCAAACTTTTCTTTACCTCTGCTATATAAGCGGTATGTACTTTGAAGCCATACTTCGCTTCTATGTATTCCTTTATCATTTTGTAGGTAACTCGCTCTTTCGGCTTGTACGCCTCGGCTCTTTTAGCGATATTATCAAGTGGCACCTTGCCCTCTCCCTCGCCAAACTCCACTTTTACGCTGATTGTGCTGTCAGGTTTTTTGTGGGAAAGCAGTACTACCGTCTCAGCGCGTCGACCACGACGAAACACCCTCGATCGAGGCCTGCGGCGAAGTCGAAAAGCTGCTCGGCATTGAAATCTGCAAAAACCTGTTCCTTTGCAACCGGCAGAAAACGCAGTTTACCCTGCTGCTCATGCCCGGCCGCAAGGAGTTCCGCACCAAGGAGCTGTCCGCGCAGCTGGGCTGCTCGCGCCTGTCGTTCGCAGACGCGGAACGCATGCAGGAATTCTTGGGCGTAACGCCCGGCTCGGTGTCCGTGCTCGGGCTGCTCAACGATACGGAAAAGCACGTCCGTTTGGTGATCGACCGCGATGCGCTCGCGCACGAATATTTCGGCTGCCCCCCCTGCCGCAACACGACCTCGCTGCGCATCAAAACCGCCGATCTGACCGGTCGTATCCTGCCCGCGCTCGGCCACGAGCCGACCTACGTTAACCTGTAAGCCGAAAATCCTTGTTTCCGCGCCGCTTTGTTGCTATACTGAAAGAAAGTACGAAAGAAAGCAGGCGAACTATGGAAAGAACCTATATCATGCTCAAGCCGGACGCACTGCAGCGCGGCATCGCGGGTGAAATCATCGCGCGCATTGAGCGCAAGGGCTACCGCATCACCCACATGAAAACCATCCAGCTCGACGAACCCATCCTGCGCGAGCACTACGCGCACATCGTCGACCAGCCGTTCTTCCCGCCGACGGTCGAATATATGACGAGCGGCCCGGTGCTGGCAATGGTCGTCGAGGGCGAGAACGTCATTCAGGGCATGCGCACGCTGATGGGCCCGACCAAGAATGAGAACGCGATGCCCGGCACCATCCGCGGCGACTTCGCTTGCTCGACCACCTATAACGTGATCCATGGCTCGGACTCCCCCGAAAACGCGGAGATCGAGATCCGCCGTTTTTTCGGTGAGATCTAAAGCAAACCACACAAAAAGGACGTTTCCAAGATGGAAACGTCCTTTTTCTTATTCTTTTGTCTGCGCGTAGTAATCCGTATCCAGAATTGCATCGTTTACCTGCTGGAAACGACGGGCAAACGCGTTCATTTCGGACACCTCTGCATCTGTCATGCCGTTGTTCCAGACGATCTGTCCGTTTTTCGCATAGGCCTCATCGGTCAGCCAGCCGCCGTTCGGGAAGATGGCATAGCCCTCATACGCTGGGTCGAACGCGTCCCGCCCCATCGTATCCGGCACTTCCATCCCGAACAGATTGGCCAGCGTCGGCAGCAGATCGACGGTTTGCAGCGTCTTGGTCACGGTCTGCGGCGTGCAGCCTTCGTACCAGATAAAGCATGGTGTGCGCTCAAGCAGGCGGCCACCTGCAGCTTCGGAATATTCCTCCAGCACCGCACGGTCAGTCAGTCCGTAGGCATAGTGATCATCATAGACGCAGATAACGGTGTTATCCAGCAGGCCATCCTCCTCCAGCCGCTCCAGCAGGCGCCTGAACATCTCGTCCGTCAGCCGCGCTTTGGCGAACAGGCCACCAATCTCATACGGACGGCTGTCGTCCTTGTATTCCGGGAACTGCTCGAGCGCATAGGTGGTTAGCGCGTCGATCTCGTCATAGCCGAGGTGGCCGCTGTACGTGATGAGGAAGTCCGCAAACGGCTCATCCGCTACCATTGCGCCGTACAGTTCGTCGCAGTCGATCAGGAAACGGTCGACCGAGGCCTGCAAATCGTCCTCGGCGTAGGCAAGCGCCGAGTGATACTGCGCATAGCCAAACGCTTGGTGCATCGCGCCGCGGTTATAGAACTTGGCCTCGCTCTTATGGAAGGAATTCGCCGTGTAGCCCGCGTCCGTCAGCATACTGCCGATTGCGTACGGAAACGCGCTGCGGCTGAGCGAATAGGCAACGTTGCCGTTAGCATAGGGGTAAATGCCGGTCTGTGCGGCAAATTCGGTGTTGAAGGTGTAACCATTGGAATACTGCGGCGTGTAGAACTCCGCAAAGTTAATGCCCTCGCGCTGCAAGCGTGCGAGCGTCGGCGTGTTTTCGTCGTTCAGGACAAAATCATCCACGCTCTCGAGCTGCACGAGAATCAGGTTTTTGCCTGCGAGCAGGCCGGTCATTTCGTTGTCCTCGTGCGCCGGACACTCGGCGAAGAACGCATCAACCTGCGCGCGTTTTTCCGCCGCGTCCGTATCCGGACGGATTGTCAGATACGCGTCCCGCACAACGAACTGATACGGCCCGGTCAGCGCAAGGTCATAGAACGATGAGGAAAAGTTTTCGTATTCATACCCGCTCGACTGCCACGAATCCCAGTCGAGGGTCTCCGGCACGGGTGCATACAGCCGCGGCGCGACAAACTGCGTCAGCGCGAAAAACACCACGAGCGCCGGACAGACGCGCCGCCGCGGCAGTTTTTCGGGCAGCCGCCACACACCCAGCGCGCCCCATGCCGCCAGCAGCACGACCACCAGCACAAAACGCCAGTCGATCAGCTGCCGGATATACCCTGCGAAATCCAACCCCTCACCCGCGAACAGGAAATCCGACAGGAACAGAAACCGGTCGAAAATGCGCCAGATGCCGTACTGCACCACTGCATATACCGCCCAAACAGCGTAAATCAGCCCGTACAACACGCGCCCAACCGTACGCCGCCGCGGCAGCAGGCACAGCGCTACGAACAACGCCCCGAAGCCGAGCGAAAACAGATTGGGCGCCGCCGCGTACAGCGGATACCACGCAGCGCATCCGGTCGCGGCGCGCAAGGTCAGGTCAAGCAGCCAGAACGGCAGCACCGCGCCCGCGACGCTGCCGCCCAGCCGCAGCAGTTGTTTTTCATCCATTCCAGAACCGTCCTTCCGTCTTATCTTGACAGTATACGGCTTTTTATGCAAAAATGCAACCTTTTCCGCCTCTTATACCGGATATTTGCGGAACAGGCCGGGGGAGATGCCCACATGCTTCTGAAAGCTGTGGATAAAGTTTTCCTCACTGTTATAGCCGGTAGCATAGGCGATTTCCTTGACCGACTGTCTGGTTGAAGTCAGCAGGTATTTTGCCCGGTCGATACGGCGCAGCACAATATATTCATAGGGCGAATAACCGGTACGTGCCTTGAACTGCCGCGAAAAATGCGAAGGGCTTAAACGGACAGCTTCCGCCACCTCCTGCACGCCGATCGGCTCGAACAGATGCCGGTTCATAAAGCGGATCGCCTGCGCCACATAGTCGCTCTCCCCGGACGTCTGCTCACCCTCGCCCAGCAGCAGGAGGCAGAGCAGACGGTGCAGCATCTGTGAACAGGCGGCTTCGCTCAGGCGCTCGTCTGCGGCGCAGCCTTCGAGCAGCGTGCCGAGCAGCTGGCCGACCGATGCCGCTGCCTCGGGCGCAAAGCACGGCCTGCCGCCGTGCGCCTGCAGGATGCGGCGATAGAACGCACGCGCGTTCAATCCGTTGAACAGCAACCATGTAAATTCCAACCCATCCGACGCGGCATATTGATACGGTTCCTGACAATCGAACAGCACGACCTGCCCCGCCGCCGCCAGCACCGGTACGCCGGAAAGCACAAGCTCCATCGCGCCGTCCTGAATCAGGAACAGCATGATATTTCGGTTGTGATCGCCTTCTAGCGCGATCTCCGAACGATGACTGAAGGAATAGCGCCTGTCGCAAAAGTAATGCCCACAGCGCGTTGGATAATAAAAAAACTCTCGTGCAAGCGAAGATGGGGTAAAAAAGTACCGTTCAGATGTCTGATGGACACCGGCTTCGGGAATCAGCATGCCTCTCACGCTCCTTTGTTCCATCGTACCAGATGCGTACCGCCTGCGCAAGATAAAACAGCAGGATTTCGCAGGTTTTGGGCGGATTGTATCATTGGCATCTGCCCCGCGTCGCCGTATAATTGAGCCATCAAAAGGGCCCAAACAGAATACACAAACCATTCCGGCAAGGAGGGCAACCCGCATGAAAATCGCATTTGACGTGGACGTACTGGCCAAGCAGATGTCCATCAACGACTATGTACACAAGGTAGCTGACTGGGGCTACAAATATATCGAGCAGTCCCCGCACCCGCGCATCAACCCGTTCTACAAGCACCCGCTGTTCTCCAAGGAGTGCGAGGAAGAGTACCGCCGCGCGCTGCGCGAGACCGGTGTGGAAATCTCGTCCTTTATCGTGGTTTACCGCTGGTCCGGCCCGACTGAGGAGCAGCGCCAGCATGCAGTCGCCAACTGGAAGCGCATGATCGAGATCGCGGTCAACATGGGCGTTCCGGTCATCAACACCGAGTTCTCGGGCGATCCCAACCAGCAGGAGATCTGCAACGGCATGTTCTACAAGTCGATGGAGGAGCTGTTGCCGATCATCGAGCGCGAGGGCCTGCGCGTTGAGCTGCAGTCCCACCCGTACGACTTTGTCGAGCTCAACGACGAGGCATGTGATATCGTCAAGTCCTTCCGCTCCAAGAATTTGGGCTACGTGTACTCTGCATCCCACGGCTTTTTCTATGACCAGGGCGAGGGCGACGTGCGCCACATGCTCAAATATGCGGGCGAGGACCTGACCCACGTCCTGCTGGCTGATACATGGAACCAGACCAAGGACTGCCGCTACATCCTCAATCCGCCTTGGCTCAACAGCCGCGGCCGCGCGGATGTTACTATCCACCAGCACACTGCGATGGGAGAGGGTGAGGTCGACTTTGACGGCATCTTCGAGACCCTGCGCGACATGGATTTCGCCAACAGGCAGCTCAAACCCGACGCACCCAAGGTCGGCGGCGACAACATTATCTGTGTGTCCTACTTCGGCTTCCCCGAAAAAATGGATCAGCAGGCTCCCGAAGCGCTCGAGCGCATCAAGAAAGAGCTTTTATAAAATGTTTCTGTGGTTCTTTCAGA
>DXDE01000129.1 GCA_019115615.1 Candidatus Agathobaculum merdavium
GATGCGGACAACTACTACGTTGATTTGTTCTCTGTTTACGAGGATGGCGAAAAGGTTTTGCACGTATACGGCTATACAATGCAGCCGGGAGATCGAATGCTGGATGTTTCGCAACCGCTTAAACGCCTACACGCTGGCGGCGCGGGCTTCGTCAAGCCCCGCTGGGACGAGGACACCGCCGCATGGGTCGAGGGCGCGACCGCCGAGGAGCTGGCCGCGTGGGAGGCGAAGCACCCCGCGCCCGAGGTTGATCTGGACACGCTGCGCGCGGCGAAGCAGGAGCAGAATAAGCAAGCCCTCGCGGACTGGCTCGCCGCGCACCCGCTGACGTGGACGGACGGAAATGTATACGGTGTGACAGAGGAAGATCAAAACGAAATGGCGATCAACCTTGCGCAGTATCAGCTGGCGATCGCTGCCGGGCAGCCCGCCGTGATCGAGTGGCACGCGCAAAAGCAGCAGTGCCACACGTTCACGATTGAGCAGTACACCGCCTTATCGCTGGCTATTGCCGCGTATGTTTATCCGTACAGGCGATATCAGGAGCAAGTGAAAGCAGCAATCTACGCGGCACAGAGCAAGGAGGAGCTGGATGCAATCGAAATCGACTACAGCAGAGTCGGTACTGCTGCATAGCGCGATTGGCGTGATCGGCGGGCTGGCGTACATGGGTATCGAAATCCTCTGGCGCGGACATACACACTGGAGCATGGGCGTCTTGGGCGGGGTGTGCTTTGTGTTTATCGGTCTACAAGACGAAATGCAGAAGCACCCACCGCTATGGATTCAAATGGTGCAAGGCGCGGCGATGGTGACTTGGCTTGAGTTTCTCACCGGTCTGATCGTTAATGTGTGGCTTGGATGGAACGTCTGGGATTATTCGGACATGCCGGGCAACCTCATGGGACAGGTTTGCCCGCAGTTTATGGTCGCGTGGTTTTTCCTGTCGGCGGCTGCGGTGTGGATGGAGAACGCCCTGCACCGGCTGGCAGAGTGGCTTGCGCACCGGCGGGGGAGGTGAGGGGAAAGCCGGATGGAAACGATACGGGACTATTGGGCGCAGCTTTCCGCCGCGCTCGCCGCCGCGGTGTGGGTAGTAAAAGCAGCGATCAAGAGACGAAAGCACCGCGCGGAGTGGGAAAGGGCAGTGCAGAAGGCGCTGCTTGCCACTCTGCACGATCGGCTGCTGTTTCTCTGCCTGCATTATCTGGAAGCAGGGGAAATCACAGCGGACGAATTGGACAACCTGACGCTTTTATATGACCAGTATGTTGCGCTGGGCGGCAACGGGACCATTAAAAAGCTGATGGAACGAGTTGGCATATATGTAAAGATCATTGACGAGAGGAGCAAAAACAATGAATTGGAAGGTTAGAATTCAAAATCCGGTATTTTGGGGACAGATCATTGTGGGCGCGTTGCTGACGGTGCTGGCATACTGGGGGTTGACGCCGAAGGATATGACGACATGGGGCAGCGTGTGGGAGCTGATTGTTCGCACGTTCAGCAATCCGTATTGCGTTTTTCTGATGCTGAGCAATATCTGGAACGCGCTGAACGACCCGACGACCAGCGGCCTGACAGACAGCGACCGCGCGAAAAGCTACGACAAGCCGCTGGAAAAGTGAGGTACAGGTATGAACATTCTTTTGATTGCAGGACACGGAGGTACACCTTATGACCCGGGCGCTTGCGGATGCGGTTACACAGAGGCCGTCGAGACACGCAGATTGGCAACGGCAGTGGCGCCGATGCTGAGCAAATACGGATTCAACGTCACTATGTATGATCAGAGCAAAGACGCATACAAAGTGCTGAGCAATGGCGGCAGCCTGCCCCTGTTTGGCATTGGATATGTGCTGGAAATCCATCTCAACGCTGGTGTAAGCGATACGGGAGGAAACGGCGCGACGACGGGAACGGAAGTGTTGGTACATACAGCGGAAAGCGGCGTATCTGTGGAGCAGGCGATTTGTCGGCGTATCGCAGCGTTGGGATTCAAAAACCGCGGCGTAAAGAGGCGTGATAATCTGTGGGTAATGAACACCGTACACCGGGCGGGCATCAGCCATGCGCTGGTGGAGACATGCTTCATCGATGACGCGGACGATATGAAGCTGTATAAGGCGAAGTTTTACGACATTGCGCGCGCGATCGCGGATGGCGTAGCGGAAGGCTTCGGAAAGACAGTGCAGAAGGAGGACGACGAAGTGGTTGAAAAGAAAACTGTCATTATCGACGGAGGTATTTACACTTGTTCGTGCATCATGAAAAACGGCGAAAACTACATCAAGATGCGCGATTTGGAACAGGCAAAATTTGATATCACATACGATGCCGAAAAGAAACTGCCGGGAATTGTTCCGCCGCAGACGCGCGCGCAGGTTTATCCGTGGGGAGAAGAGGTGCAGCAAGCGATCGACACACTGCAAAGTACGATTGGGCTTGAGGATGCGACAATGGTATATCTGCTCAAGTACCAGTACGGCGACGAGCTGGTAAAGAAGCTGGCGAAGGCGGTGCAGGGCAAAGCCTGAGCGTGAAAAATCCGATGCGTGGCATATGATCGAGCTGCTGGGAAAGCAGAATAAAAGGTTGTTTTGCTTGGCCATGGCGCTTCTGGTTGCGTGGCTGCTGACGATTGGCGGGTTTGTATGGTATCTGTATCAGTACGATTTTGAGACATACACCTACACGCAGGACGGCGAGGGAATGAACGTGATCGGAGATGCAAACGAGGTGACAGACTATGGGGCAGACGCTGAAAGTGCGCAAGCGAACCCGTAAGGATGGCCGCGCGAAGGGAAAGGCCAGAAAGAAGGGCGTATGAAGCTCGAATTCCGAAAGGAAGATTGGGAGGAATTTCTCGGCAATATCGACTTTACCGATAACGAGAAGAAAATCATACCGCTGCTTCGGCGCGGTTGGTATCAGATGGATATTGCGGCAGAGCTGGATATATCCGTTTCGACCGTCAAGCGGCGCATCACCTCCATCACCAACAAAACGGTGAGCTATATTATGCGCACCAGAAAAGTGAGCCACAATTGAGCCATAAAAGGCCCGCGAGTGAACCTCGCGGGCCTTTGCTTTTCGGTACAATATGGACATAAAGGACGTGAGAAAATGAGCTGCAAGGCACGGCTGATGCGGATGGGGTTTTCCGAAGAAAAGGCAGAGGAAATACTGCAACGGTATGCGGAAAACGGAAAGACACATGAGCTGGTCGAGTACCTTTTTCAAAAGGACACGCAAAGCATCAGCGAGCGTGCCAGCAGAATATTATCGGACACCGTCTCGCCGGCGCGCAGCGAGCAGTGAATACATACCAAAAGGAGAAAATACCATGGAATACGCAAGCAAGGGTGTTGCAGGCGCTGGTCTGGGTCTGGGTATCGCAGGCACTGCGCTCGGTCTGCTCAACGGCGGCTGGGGCCTTCTGAACGGCATGGGCAACGGCTGCGCCAATATGCATGGCTGCTGCGGTGAAAACACTGCTGTGAGCCGCTATGAGCTGAATCTGGTGCAGGAGATCGCGGCCAAGGACGCGCACATCGGTCTGCTCGAAGCGGACAAGTACACCGATCAGAAGATCGTGGAGGCGTACAAGGATCTGCAGAGCCAGATCACGGCCATCAAGGAAAACCAGACCGCCGTCAATATGCAGCAGGCTGTTTACAACGGCACGAACACCGCGACCATCAGCTGCATGCAGCAGCAGATCGCGGCGCTGCAGGCGCTGACCAAGCTGGTTGTGCCGAACTCCAGCGTTTGCCCGGGCTGGGGCAATGTGACTATTACTCCGGCAGCGGCGGCCACTACTCCGGCGGCATAAGACAATCAAGGGGCGGGGAATACTCCGCCCCGATGATTTTATGAGGTGATGAAACATGGAAAGCATTGATCAGGTCAAGCGAGGAATTGCAAACTTCATAGACGGCGAGGTCGCGCCGATCATGCCGCGCTGGAAAGGCGTTTTGCTTTCGGCAGGCGCGGCGCTGATGATCGAGGGGAAGTCAAACGAGATTCTCAAGAATCCCATGGTGCAGATGATGGGCGTTGTCAACGGCGACATGGTGGACGTTGACAAGCTATACAGCACGCTCAAGGTGAAGGCACAGGGGAAGTGGCCGATCGAGCTTGCGGGACTGAAAATGTCCGAAACCGATCTTGATAAGCTGTATCAATACATCAAGGGGGCGTAAACAATGGGATTTTTGGAGCATGTACTCGAAAAGTACAATGAGGCACTGGAAGAGCTGATGGGCGCGCAGAAATACGCCACGGACGCATGCCACGCAAAGACGGCGGAAGAGCGGACGCGGTACATCGAAATGAGCCGCGACGAGCTGAAGCACGCCGACAACATCGCGCACATGGCCGACATGGTTGCGGACGGATCGAACGACGAGAGCACAAAGACCGCATGGAATGCATTGCGCATGCACATTGAGGACTGGAGCGACCGCATCCGGGAGAAGCTGGACAGGGCGGCCAAGAAATAAAGGCGGGAAACCGCCTTTATTTTTTTGCAGGAAAGTGAGTTTGTGCGTTTTGTGCGTTTTGTGCGTGTATACTCAGACGAAAGGGACGCGAATAAATAGCGGTTTACCATCATAAAACAGGAGGTTTACAAAGTATGGGTTTGGCATCAATGATTGCAGGCATGGTGGGCGCAGCTGCGGGAGCGATAAACAGCGCGGCGTCCAGCAACAAGAAACCGAGCAGCAGCATCAGCAACAAGAAACCGAGCAGCAGCACCAGCGGCAGCACGTCGGGCGGGAATTATCACTATGGCAATTTTATAAACGACAGCGGAACGCAGACCATTTCGCAAGAGGATTATAACAAATGGCAGGCGGGAGCAGACCAAGCAAGCAAAGACTGGCATTTAACAGACGATCCGGTTAAAAAACAGGAATTGCACGATAAAGCAATTTATTACAACACGCTTTTGGGAAAGTCTTATGATGATAAAACCGGAACATGGCATGGCGGCTATGCGATAAAAAATCCGTATGATGATGCCATGGAGCAGTCCAACAAGTACATGCAGGATGCAGCAGAACAGCAGCAGGCGGCAATTCAAGCTGGGGTTGACAGCGCGGTAGCTGGCCTGAACGCGCAAAAGGGAACGCTGGCACAGCAAATTGCAGCAAGCAACGCAGCAGCGGAAAAGGCTTATATGCAGACCATCAAGCCGGGCGGCAGCCTTGCGGAGAATTTGGCAGCGAATGGCCTTCTTTCTTCCGGCTTAACGGAGAGCAGCCAGATACAGGCTGGTAATGCCTATCAGGGCGCGCTCAACAGCAACGCACAAGCCGAAACTGATGCTTTGAAAGAGATTGAGCTGGCAATCAATCAAGCGCAGCTTACCGGCGATTTGGAGAAAGCACAGGGGATTGCACAATATTTGCAGAATCTTGCTAACCAGTCTTATCAGAACGTAAGCAATATTG
>DXDE01000011.1 GCA_019115615.1 Candidatus Agathobaculum merdavium
CCAGATAGGTGATCTTCTCGGTGCCTTTGATGCCGAGGCCGGGCTCGTCGGACACGGTGATATCCTTTTCGCAGAACACCGCGCCGCCGAGGATCGGGTCTTCGGTGCAGAGCACCGGGCCGTCGAGGTCGATCTTGGTGATGATCTGCTTGGCGCAGGCAAGGTGAATCGCCGCGTTGACGCTGATCTTGGCTTCAAGCATACAGCCGAGCATGCACTCCATGCCGTAGACCTCGGCCGCGGACGCGATTTTGAGCGCGTTGTACAGGCCACCCGCCTTCATCAGCTTGATGTTGACCAGATCGGCTGCGCGCATCTGCATGATGGTCAGCGCATCCGCCGCGTTCTGCACGCTCTCATCGGCCATGACCGGGATGGTGACGTTGTCGGTAACGTATTTCAGGCCGGTCAGGTCGTACTGCGCGACCGGCTGCTCGACGAACTCGATATCCAGCCCGGCGTCCTCCATCTGGCCGAGGATGCGCACGGCTTCTTTGGGCTTCCAGCCTTGGTTCGCGTCGATGCGGATTTTCACGTCCTTGCCGACCTCGGCGCGGATGGCCTGCAGGCGGCGCAGATCGAGCGGGGCGTCCTTGCCGACCTTGCACTTGAGGCAGTCATAGCCGCGGTCGATGGCATTGCGTGCGTCGCGCGCCATCTCCTCAGGGTCGTTGACGCTGATCGTGACGTCGGTAACGATTTTATTGCGGCTGCCGCCGAGCATTTTGTAGATCGGGATGTTATACAGCTGGCCGTACAAGTCCCACAGCGCCATATCGACCGCCGCCTTGGCGCTTGTATTCTTGAGGATGCAGCCCTGTACGGCAAGCATCAGGTTTTCAAAGTCGTCCACCTCGCGGCCGAGGATGGTCGGGGCGATATGGTCTTGGATCGCGCCGATGATCGCGCCCGCGGTGTCGCCCGTGACCGCGCCGGTCGGGGGCGCTTCGCCGTAGCCGATCGCGCCGGTGTCGGTGTGGATTTCAACGATCACGTCCTCGACGGACGAGACCGAGCGCACCGCGGTCTTGAACGGCACGCGCAGCGGGACGGAAATTTTGCCCAGCCGGATCTTGGTGATTTTCATATGGTGTCAGCTCCTTGATAGAATGCCCGAATTATTTTGCCAGTTCGTACATTGCCGCGGCGAGAATTTCGGCGTTCTGCAGCAGACGCTCGACCTCCATATACTCGTCCGGCTTATGCTCACGGATCTCATCGCCCGGGAAGATCGGGCCGAATGCGACCAGGTTGGGGATGGATTTGGCATACGTGCCGCCGCCGATCGATTTGAGTTCTGCCTTGTCGCCGGTCTGCTCCTCATACACCTTGGAGAGCTTTTGGATCAGTTCGCTCTCAGGCGGCATATAGATCGCAGCCTTGTGCTTCATTTTGGTCTCGTGGAAGCCGCCGAGTGAGAATGCGCGCTCCATGCGCGGATGCGCCTCATCATAGGTCTTGGTGACCGGGTAGCGCACGGACAGGGTAAGCTCCAGTGTGTCGTCCGCGAACGTGGCAACACCCAGATTGACCGTCAGGTCTCCAGACAACTCATCGCGCATAGCAAGACCGATTGATTCGCCGCGCGTTTCCATGCCGATACGGTCGGTGAGGAAGGCCATGCAGTCGGCAAGGTCGCCTTCGAGCGGCAGCTGGCTGAGCGCCATTGCCAGACGGCCGATCGCGTTTTCGCCCTGCTCAGGCGTTGAGCCGTGCGCGGAAATGCCCGCGGCTTCAATGCGCAGACCGCCCTCGATCGGCGTGACCGTGACCTTTTCGGCCTCGATCTTGCCCGCCCAGTCCGCCGGGCAGGTAAGCTCGGCCACTGCGTAGGCCGGTGAGACGTTGCTTGCCGTGCCGCCCTCAAAGCGGGTCAGGCGGCAATCGCCGGTCTGGCTGAACTTGCGGGCGTAAGTGCAGTTCATGATGCCCTTTTCGCCGTTGATGATCGGGTATTCACCGTCCGGCGTAAAGCCCATGACCGGCACTTCGCCGCCGTGTTCGAGGTACCAGACCATATCCTGACAGCCGGTTTCTTCGTTTGTGCCGAACAGGATACGCACGCGGCGGGATGGGACAAAGCCCGCGTCCTTGAGCGCGGCCAGCGCGTACAGTGCTGCGACGGTCGGCCCCTTGTCGTCCATCGTGCCGCGGCCGTAAATACGGCCATCCTTGACTTCGCCCGAGAACGGTTCGGCAGCTTGCCAGTCGTCGCCCGCAGGCACAACGTCCAGATGGCCGAGTACGGCGATCATTTCGTCGCCCTCGCCATATTCGCACCAGCCGACACGGTTATCCATATTGACGGTGCGGAAACCGAGTTTTTCGCATAGCGCCAGCGTTTCCTGCAGGCAGCGCGCAACTTCTGCGCCATAGGGCGCGCCGGGTGTGGGCTCACCTTCAACGCTGGGGATTTGTATCAGCGCGCTCAGGCTGCCGAGAAGCTCGTCGGCATGCGCGCGGATGAATGGCTTATAATCCATAGAAAAACCTCCTTAACAGGATTTGAACAGAATATAATCATATTGTACAGGATGAGCGATGAATTTGCAAACCTGTTCTGTGCAAATTGCTTGACGCATCTTGCAAAAGGGCTATTTTTCCTGTATACTAAAAACCAATCCTATGCAAGCGGAGACCGGGAAACCGCTGCACGGGGAAAGAGATTGGAAAAGTGAGGGATAAAAGAAAAATGATTACCAACGGCTTTACCTATATTGCGGTGCTGGTATTTCTGGCGGCCGTGCTGGTAGGCGCAGAAAAGCTGACCAAGTGGAAGTTTTTCAAGTTTGTGCCGCCGGTGGTGCTGCTGTACCTGCTGACCATGCTGCTGTGCACGGTCGGTGCATGGGATATGGAGGCGACCTCTGGGGCATACAGTGCGCTCAAGAATAATATCCTGTATGCGATGCTGTGCCTGATGCTGCTGCGCTGTGACATCCGCAAGGTGCTCAAACTCGGCCCGCGTATGCTGGGCGGCTTCTTCGCGGCCAGCATTTCGATTTCGATCGGCTTTGTTGCGACTTACGCCATCATGAACGGCGTGCTCGGTTCCGAGGCTTGGAAGGCGCTTGGTGCGCTGTGCGGCAGCTGGATGGGCGGCTCGGGCAACATGGTTGCGGTGCAGGCGGCGCTCCATATCACGGAAGCGGATATGGGCTATGCGCTCGTCATCGACTCGATCGACTATTCGGTTTGGGTCATGTTCCTGCTCTGGGCGATTACCTTTGCGCCGCAGTTTAACAAGTGGACCAAGGCGTCCACTGCGACGCTGGATGAGGTTTGCGCCCGCCTCGAGCAGGAGATGAAGGAAGAGGACAAGCACATGAGCTTCCCCGGTCTGCTGTTCCTGATCGGTGGCGCGCTGCTGGTTTCCGCGCTGTCGCAGAATGCTGGCAATGCGATTTTTGCATGGACGAAGACGCTGATTGGCGGGAATACCCCGTGGATCGATTCCGCGACATGGACCGTGTTGGTTGTCACCGTGATTGCGCTCGTTGCAGCGGTTACCCCGATCGGCAAGATCGCGGGCGCGGCCGAGCTGTCCAACGTCATGCTGTATATCGTTATCGCGCTGCTGGCATCCCGTGCAAGCCTGCTGGAAATGACCGACGCCCCGGCATGGATCCTCTCGGGCTTTATGATCCTTGCAATCCACGGTATCATTCTTGTCGTAATCGCAAAAATATTCAAACTCGATATGTTTACCTGCGGCGTTGCGTCGCTGGCGAACATTGGCGGTACGGCGTCCGCGCCGGTGCTCGCGGCATCCTACTCGGGTGCGCTCGTGCCGGTTGGCGTGCTGATGGCGCTGATGGGTTACATCATCGGCACCGGCGGCGGTATTCTGACGGCGAATATCATGCGCTTGTTCGCCTGATCCTATTTCCCGGTATGAAACGGCTGTCCCTTATGGGACGGCCGTTTTTTTGTGTCTGTTTTTCGTTTTGTTGTTGTGCCAACAGACAGCGCGTGCAGCATCCGGTATACTGTGTTCATCAAGCAATCGAATGAACACGGAGGAACACCGATATGATGCGCAAAATCATTGAAATTAACGAAGAAAAGTGCAACGGCTGCGGTCTGTGCGCGAGCGCGTGCCATGAGGGCGCGATCGGCATGGTGGACGGTAAGGCGAAGCTGCTGCGCGACGATTACTGCGATGGCTTGGGCAACTGCCTGCCGGTCTGCCCGACGGGCGCGATCACCTTTGTCGAGCGTGAGGCCGCGCCTTACGATGAGGCAGCGGTGCAGGCAAATATGCAGGCCAAGGCGGCGCAGCAGCCGCTGGCCTGCGGCTGTCCGGGTAGTCAGGCGCGCGCGATCGAGCGGGCAGCCGAGCCTGTTCCGGCAGCATCTGCGCCGATGCAGTCCCAGCTGCGCCAGTGGCCGGTGCAGATCAAGCTGGTGCCGGTGAATGCGCCGTATTTCGACGGCGCGCACTTGCTGGTCGCCGCCGACTGCACGGCCTATGCTTACGCAAACTTCCATCAGGATTTTATCCGGAACAAGGTGACGCTGATCGGCTGTCCCAAGCTGGATGAGGGCGATTACAGCGAAAAGCTGACCGAGATCATCCGCCTGAATAACATCAAGAGCGTCACGGTCGTGCGCATGGAAGTACCGTGCTGCGGCGGCATCGAGCACGCAGTGCGCACTGCCCTGCAGGCGAGCGGCAAGTTCCTGCCGTGGCAGGTGGTCGTCGTATCGACCGACGGCCGCATCCTCGAGCCGTAAAAGCATAGGCAAACCCCTCCGTTTGTGGTACAATGGGTATCACAAACGGAGGGGTTTTTATGAATACACTGGATGTCTTGCACGATTTCCTGCGGCGGCAGGTCAAGCCGGGGGCGTTCTGCATCGATGCGACGGCAGGCAAGGGGCGCGACACCGCGCTGCTGTGCCGTCTGGCTGGGGAAAGCGGGCGCGTGATTGCGTTCGACGTGCAGCAGGACGCGGTCGACCAGACGCGCGCGCTGCTCGCGGCGGAGGGGCTACAGGCCGAGGTCGTGCTGGACAGCCATGCGAATATGGCGCGCTATGCCGCGCCCGAAAGCGTTGACTGCATCGTCTTTAACTTCGGCCGTCTGCCGGGCGGCGACCCGCATATCTTCACCACGGCGGACACATCGCTGCCCGCGATCGATGCAGGGCTTTCGCTTTTGAAGCCGGGCGGCGTGATGGCGCTTGCGATCTATTATGGCAAGGAAAATGGATATGACGAGAAAAATGCGATTTTAGAGCACTTAAAGGCGTTAAATGACCGGGTGTTCACTGTTCTTGCCTGCGATTGGCTCAACCGGAAGCACGATCCGCCGCTGCCTATTTTCATCTGGAAAGAATAAGCCGAGTATGGTATAATCGGCACGTAAGGAGGGGATACACATGCCTTGGTGTCCCAAGTGTAAAGCAGAATACCGGGAGGGGTTCACCGAATGCAGCAGCTGTCATGTGCCGCTGGTGGACGAGTTGCCCGCAGAAAAGGATGTTCCGGAACAGGAGCAGTACGTCCTGCCGGACGGCATGGAAAAGCCGATCGCGGTGTATACGGCAAAGAACCGGCTGGAAGCCGAAACGGTTTGCGATCTGCTGCGTGACCACGATATCGTCACCATCGACCGCCCGGCAGCGTTTCGTCAGATTCAGGCTTATTCCGGCGCGGATGCGCGCTTTGGTGTGGAGATTTTAGTTGATGCAAGCCAGACTGCGCAGGCGCGGGCACTGATCGATGAGATGAACCACGATCTGGCGGAGCAGCCGGTCGATGAGGACGAGCTGGCGCGGCTGGCCGAGGAGCAGGCGATGGAAACGCCCGAACAGCCGATGGAGGACAATGTTTCCTTTAAGCTGCTGCCGGTTGTGATCGGCGTGATTGTCGTCGCGCTCGTGCTGCTGTACTTTGTGGCGAATTGAGAAGGGAGGACGGCGCATGCCTTGGTGCCCCAAATGCGGCGCGGAGTTCCGCGCAGGGTTTACCGCCTGCAACACCTGCCATGTCAAGTTGATCGACCACAAGCCGGACGGCACGGAGCCGATCGAGGAGCTGCCGCCTCCGCCCGGTGGCTGGGAGGACAGCCCGAAAAAGCAGCGTCTGCTGCGCATCCTGCGCGCGCTGACGTTCGTACTGCTGGCGCTTGCCGCCGCGCTGCTGCTGCAAAACAGGTAAAAGAAAAGGGCCTGTTGCAAAATAGGCCAAAGAAAAAAAGACAGGCAGGGCAGCCCGAAAAGGGTTGCCTTGCCTGCCTTTTTGCTTTAGGCTTAGTTTGTGAACACAAAACCAAAGCAAGACCAGTGTAACGT
>DXDE01000130.1 GCA_019115615.1 Candidatus Agathobaculum merdavium
TACACATATTACTGGCACGCTCAAAATCAATGGGAAGGAAGTGCATCTAAAGAATGTAAAAGAAGCGATTGATGCCAAGCTGGCATACGTCACAGAAGATCGTAAGGGGAACGGACTGATCCTATCCAACCCGATTCGAGTCAATACCACCCTTGCTAAGATGGATAAGATTTCACGCCATGGTGTGATTGATCAGGACAAGGAAGTACAGGTGGCAGAAGACTATCGTGTGAAGTTGCGGACCAAGTGCCCAACAGTGGAACAGAACGTAGGTAACCTTTCCGGCGGCAACCAGCAGAAGGTACTGCTGGCAAAGTGGATGTTCGCAGATCCGGATGTTCTAATTCTTGATGAACCAACACGCGGCATTGACGTAGGTGCAAAATATGAGATCTACTCGATTATCAATCAATTGGTCGCAGATGGAAAGAGCGTTATCATGATCTCATCAGAACTTCCTGAAGTATTGGGTATGTCGGATCGTGTGTATGTCATGAATGAGGGCAGAATGGTCGGAGAATTCCCGATTGCAGAGGCGACGAGTGAGGCGATTATGGCTCGTATCCTGCAGACAAGTGGAAAGGGTGTGTCAAATAATGACTAAAGCAAAAGAAATACTGAAGAAAAATACCATGCTGGTCGCGTTGATCGTAGTCATGGTACTGTTTCAAGTGCTAATTATGGGCGCGGGGAAGGGTTCTCTGTTTGCGCCGACCAATGTGGCAAACCTGATCATGCAGAACAGCTACGTTGTGATTTTGGCAACCGGCATGCTGCTTTGCATCCTGACCGGCGGCAATATCGACCTGTCTGTCGGCTCGATCGTTGCGCTGATCGGCGCGATTGCCGGTACGCTGATCGTCAATATGCATATGAATATCTATCTGGCGATGTTGCTTTGCCTGATCGCGGGACTGCTGGTTGGTGTCTGGCAGGGCTTCTGGATTGCCTATGTCAACATTCCTCCTTTTATCTGCACGCTGTGCGGCATGCTGATCTGGCGCGGCCTTGCGACGATCATTCTCGATGGCACGACGATCTCTCCGTTCCCGGAGGAGTACTTAAAGTATTTCACCTCGTATCTGCCGGGCGCTGAGGCCTCCGCGGGTACCATCCTAAGCATTACATTGATCGTTGGCGCTATCTGCTGCGCTCTGTTTGTTGCGGCAACGCTGATCAGCCGACAGCAGAAGACCCGCAAGGGCTACAAGACCGGGTCCCCGGTCATGATGATGGTTCGTCTGGTTGTGGTTTGTGCGGTTGTTATGGTTGTATTCTATCTGCTGGGACAGGGCAAGGGCATCCCGACGGTTCTGGTACTGCTGGCGGTTGTCGTATTTGCCTATCAGTATTTTACGACCCGTACAGTTCCTGGTCGCCATATCTATGCATTGGGCGGCAACATGAAGGCGACACAGCTGTCCGGTATCAATACCAAGCGCGTCATGTTTGGTGTTTATGTGAATATGGCGGTGCTTTCTGCTGTAGCTGCACTGGTGTGCATCGGCCGTTTCAACTCTGCGGCTCCCTCTGCTGGTACGAACTATGAGATGGATGCAATCGGTTCTTGCTTTATTGGTGGCGCTTCGGCCTATGGTGGTGTCGGCACAGTAGGGGGCGCGGTAATCGGCGCTATCTTTATGGGTGTATTGAACAACGGCATGTCGATTCTCGGTATTGACTCCAACTGGCAAAAGGTCGTCAAGGGCTTGGTACTGCTGGGTGCGGTCGTATTTGATGTAGTCAGCAAGAAGCAGAACAAGACCAACTGACGAAGTGAGGGATAGAGGCTATGAATTACTTACTTGGTATTGATGTAGGCACTTCTGGCACAAAAACCGTTCTGTTTGATACAGCGGGTGGTGTTATGTCCAGTGCAACCTACGAATATACGATGCAGCAGCCTCAGAACGGCTGGGCCGAGCAGAATCCGGAGGATTGGTGGAAAGCTGTGCGCCTTGGCGTTGTGCAGGTACTCCGCGATAGTGGAATTCATGCATCTGATATTCGCGGCATCGGTATTTCGGGGCAGATGCATTCGCTGGTGATGCTCGACGAGAACAATCGCGTGCTGCGCCCGGCGATCCTGTGGTGCGATGGTCGCACCACTGCCGAATGCGACGAGATCCACCAGCGTGTGGGCAAAGAGCGGTTGATCGAGTTGACCGCTAACCCCGCGCTAACTGGCTTTACCGCTGGTAAGATTTTGTGGGTTCGCAAGCATGAACCGGAGATTTACGAGAAATGCCGCCATATCCTGCTGCCGAAGGACTATATCCGTCTGATGCTCACTGGCGAATACGCCACCGAAGTATCGGATGCGTCGGGCATGGGATTGCTTGATATACCGCATCGTTGCTGGTCGGATGAAGTGCTTGAAAAGCTGGACATCGATAAGAATTTGCTTGCCAAGGTTTATGAAAGCCCGGATGTGACCGGTCGTGTGACTGCGCAGGCCGCAGCCGAGACCGGCCTTGCAGAGGGCACGATCGTGGTCGGCGGCGCAGGTGATAATGCAGCGGCAGCGGTCGGTACTGGTGTTGTTGTGGATGGCCGTGCGTTTGCTACCATTGGCACATCGGGTGTTGTCTTTGCGCATACTGATAAACTGTCGATCGACCCGAAAGGTCGCGTGCACACCTTTTGCTGCGCTGTCCCCGGCGCATGGCATGTGATGGGTGTGACGCTGGCTGCCGGTGCTTCGCTACAATGGTTCCGAAACCAGTTATGTCAGGATCTTATGAAGGAAGCGGATAGGAGAGGAATTGACCCCTATATCCTGATGACCGATATGGCAGAAAAAGTGCCGATCGGTTCGGAACGGTTACTGTTTCTGCCATACCTGATGGGTGAGCGTACACCGCATCTGGATGCAGACTGCCGCGGCGCATTCATCGGACTGTCCGCGATTCACACACGAGCTGAGATGATTCGATCGGTGATGGAAGGCGTGACTTTCTCTTTGAAAGATTGCATGGAGATCCTGCGAGAAATGGGCGTAACCAGCGAACAAATCGTTGCCTGCGGTGGCGGCGGCAGCAGCCCGATGTGGCGGCAAATGCTTGCAGATGTGCTTGGCTGTGGTGTGTCGACGGTAGCAAGCCGCGAAGGTCCGGCGCTCGGCGTGGCGCTGCTGGCTGGTGTAGGCGCAGGACTGTATGAGAGTGTGCCTGCAGCCTGCGAGGCTGTGATCCGCACAAGTGTGCCGCAGATGCCGAACACGCAGGATGCAGCCCGCTATGGACAGTTCTACACGCTGTATCAAGGTTTGTATCCAGCTTTGCGCGACAGCTATGCTGCGCTGGCTAAGTTGTAAAGGAGCTATACTATGGAAATTTTGAGCGTTTTTGATCCGGCGTTCGCGCCGTACGGGCGCGTGGTACAGGGATTGGACTGCGGTCCAGTGCTGGAGTGCCTTCGTGCGACGACGGAAAAGCCGACGGACGGCGTCCAGTATGTGCCGTCGCATGCGCTGCTGGAAGCGTTGCCGACGTTCGATGTGCTGCGAGACAGCGTATATGGCGGCATGCCGATTCAGATCGGGTATTGTAACGGCACAAATACCAAACTCAACTGTGTGGAATATCACCGCGACAGTGAGATCAATATTCCGGCAGATGATATCGTGCTGCTGCTTGGCATGCAATGCGATATTAAGGAGGGGGCGTTGGATACAGATACGATTCGTGCGTTCCGTGTACCTGCGGGTACAGCGGTTGAACTATATGCAACCACATTGCACTATGCCCCATGCGATGCTGCGCGCGATGCAGGCTTTCGCGTAGCGGTTGTGTTGCCGCGTGATACTAACACCGAGCGTCCCACGCTGGCATCTCCTAGCCGTATGGAGGATGTGCTTCTCTGGGCACGTAACAAGTGGCTGATTGCGCATGCCGAGAGTGATGAAGCACGGCAGGGTGCGTTCGTTGGTCTGGTGGGCGAAAATATTGATATTGCTTCTTTAATTTGAACGGAGGAAAAATCATGACAAATATTCCTGAACTCCGGCTGGGCATCATCTCGGTCAGCCGTAGCTGCTTTCCAATTACGCTTTCCGAAATGCGCCGCGCCAATGTGGTGCGCGCATACGGCGAGGGTTTGTATGAGTGTCCGATCTGTGTGGAGACCGAACTCGACGCGCGCCGCGCGGTAGATGATGTCGTTGCGCATGGTGTCAACGCACTGTGCGTGTTCCTTGGCAACTTTGGCCCTGAGACACCCGAGACTATGATCGCGGATTGGTTTGATGGTCCGATCATGTACACGTCCGCTGCCGAGGGTGATGGCGATCTGCACGACGGTCGTGGAGACGCATACTGTGGTATGCTAAACGCGTCCTATAACCTTGGATTGCGCGGCAAGCGTGTATACATTCCGGATTACCCGTGTGCGACGGCGGAAGAGGCCGCAGAGCAGATCCGTGCATTTGCGCCGGTTGCAACCGCGCTAATCGGCCTGAAGGGGCTGAAGATCTTTGCGTTCGGCCCGCGGCCGAACGACTTCCTCGCCTGCAATGCTCCGATTAAGGCGCTGTACGATCTGGGCGTAGCGGTCGAGGAGCATTCCGAACTGGATCTGCTGGTTGCATATAACCAGCACAAGGATGATCCTCGTATCCCGGTCAAGATGGAGGAGATGGCAGCGGAAGCCGGGAACGGCGAAAGCAAGTTCAGTGGCATTCTGCCCCGTCTGGCACAGTATGAGCTGACGCTCGAGGACTGGATGCGCGATCATCTCGGCACGAGCAAGTATGCAGCCTTCGCTAACAAGTGCTGGCCGGCGTTCCAGACCGAGTTTGGTTTTGTACCCTGCTATGTCAATGCCCGTCTGACAGGCCGCGGCATTCCGGTTTCCTGCGAAGTGGATATCTACGGCGCCCTGAGCGAGTATATCGGCCTGTGTGTTTCGGGTGCACCGGTTACGCTTTTGGATATCAATAACTCCGTTCCGGCCTCTATGTATGAGAAGTCGATTGCAGGCAAGACCAATTATCGTCATCGCGAAACCTTTATGGGCTTCCATTGCGGCAATACTTGCCCGAGCCTGCTGCGCAATCCGCATATGGGCTATCAGCTGATTATGAAGCGCGATCTTGAGCCCGATCTGGCTGAGCCGGATATCACGCGCGGCACGATGGAAGGCGACATCAAGGCGGGGGACATCACCTTCTTCCGTCTGCAATCCACGGCTTCCACGCAGCTGCGCGCCTATGTGGCGCAGGGCGAGGTGCTTGATGTGTCGACGGAGTCCTTTGGCTCAATTGGTGTGTTTGCAATTCCGGAAATGGATCGTTTTTACCGTCATGTATTGATTGAGAAACAATATCCGCATCACGGTGCAGTGGCCTTTGGTCATCATGGTAAGGCGCTGTTTGAGGTGTTCCGTTACTTGGGCGTTGCGGATATTGCGTATAACCAGCCGGTATCGCTGCCGTATCCAACGGAAAATCCGTTCCACTGATTATATATTGTTCTCCTCTTTTCTTCATTTCTTATAGATCTGGCGCCGCCCGCATAACACGGGCGGCGCCGAATCGTTTTCCTTAGCTTTA
>DXDE01000131.1 GCA_019115615.1 Candidatus Agathobaculum merdavium
TGCCGTTGTAAATCTTGACAATGTGCTCGGGGTCAAAGCCGCGCTCGATGAGCGTGCGTGCCATGCGGTCGGCAACCGGCTGATAGAAGTCCAGAAAGCGCAGCGCCACGGCGTTAGCCGCGCCGAAGGTATGCTGCTTGAGAGGGTTGCCGAGGTAGTCCAGCTTGTAATCCGAGTGGACGGTCGTCAGCACGGGCACACGGCGCGCCCGGCGCACCATCGCACCCATCAGGTTGGCGCGGCCACCGTGGCAATGGATGATGTCCGGCTGAAACTGGTCGACCAGCTCACGCATCTCGCGCGCCGCGCGGAACGGGTTGTGCCGCTCGATCACACGCACATCAATGCCGCGCTCGCGCGCCTCATCTGCAAACGGACCGGCGCGGAATGATACGAGCATGACCTCGTTCCGCCGGGTCAGACCGGTCACCATATTCATAATGTGGGTTTTGGCGCCGCCGACGTCGCCGCCGCCCATCACATGCATCACGCGCAAGACGAATTCCTCCCAAGGACATTTTTTCACAGATATAGACAGTATACCACGAAAAGGGTGCAAATGCAAAACGCATTTCCATCGTTTACAAACCGTTATTTGTTTTTCCGCACAAACCATGCTATACTATGAATATCTGACCGAAAGCGAGGGTTTTTCTTTGTCCGCAAAAAATACCATGACGCGCGACGCGATGCTGTTCCTGCCGGCGAAAGTCGTCGAAGGCCTGCTGATTATCGCATGCACGTCTTTGTATACCCACCTGTTCTATGAGTCCACGGTCGGCACGTTTAATTTCGTCAATTTCAACGTGCAGATCGCCTATCTGATCCTTGCCGGCTGGATGGCCAATGCCGCCACCCGTTATGTCGGCGAGGAATACAGCAAAGATCAGGGACGCAGCCTTTTTTCCACGGTTTCCACTGTATATTTAATCATCTGCGCGGCTGTCGCAGTGTTTTGCTGCGGCGCGGCTGTCATCCTGCGCGACCCGCTGTATCTTGGTTTTATGACCATGTTTTTCAGCTATACGATCTTCCAGATCCTGAACGCCGCGCTGATCCAGCTTGGCCGTATGCGTGCTTCGATCTCGCTGAGCCTGACTTCGGCCGTGCTCAAACTGCTCGTTGCTTACGGCTTGGTATTCAGCATGAACAACCCGTCCTCCCCCTTCCCCGCCATCTGCGCGAATACCGTGGCGGACGGTGTGGCCGGCATTGGCGCGGTGATCGCGCTTGGTTTGCCGTCTGTCGCGCGCCTGCGCTGGTTCTCGCGCGAGCTGTTCGGCAAGTTCCTGCGTTTCGGTGTGCCGCTGATGGGTGTTTCCATCTCGGTGACATTGCTCAACCAGATCGACAAGTATCTGGTCGTTGGCTTTTTTGATATGGACGTCTACGGCGTCTATTCCTCCAACAACTCGATCGCTTCCGGCCTGTTCACCATGATCTCGGTCGGCATCATGCGCGGCGTATACCCCGCCGTGCTGCGCGCGTGGCGCGACGGCGGTCAGCAAGCCGCAAAGCCCCTGCTCGACCAGGGTGTGCGGCTTTACATGCTGATCGCGATCCCCGCGGTGGCAGGATTGACCGCGGTGGCGCTGCCCATGTCCCGCGTATTGTTCGCCAAAGGCTACGAAGCAGGCGCGCCTGTCATTGCGTACACTGCGCTCGCAATGCTGTTCATGGGCCTGACCGAATACGCAAACAAAGCCTATGAGCTGGAGCAATCCACCGTCCACGTTTTGCAGAACAGTGCGGCAGCCGCGGTGATCAAAGTGATTTCCAGCGTTATCCTGCTGCAGACCGTCGGTTTTACCGGCGGCGCGATGGGTTCGGTTGTGGCGTTTGCGGCGTATTTCCTGATCACCTGCGTACGTGTGCGGCGGCGCTTTCTGTTCCATGTGCCGGCAAAATGCCTCGCGCGGATTATCGGCAGCGCCGTGCTTTGCGGTGCGGCGGCTTATGCCTGCACCCTGCTGCCTGTCAGCAATATCCTGCGCCTGATCTGTGCGGTGCCCGCGGGCGCGCTGACCTATGCCGTGTGCATCGTCGTCAGCGGCGAAGGCCGTGCAGAAATGCAGGCCATCCTGCACAAACTTCATAGATAAAGCGATTTTTCCGTCCAAATCCCTTGTGCAACCGCAAAAACAGTGGTATAATGTTGCCCTGTATGAAAATGCTGAAATAGAGAGGCGTTAAAGAGTATGGAAATGATTCACGAAGCGGCGCAGTACGTCGATACCGTCAAGCGCGTGTGCGATGCGGTCGGCGGCGAAGTCACCTTCCGCGGTACGGTACACCGCGTGCGCGACATGTCGGATTTCGCGTTCGTCATCATGCGTGTGGAGCGCGGCCTGATCCAGTGCACCTTCCAGGGTGACGAGATCGGCGGCGTGGGGCGCAGCGACATCAAGGACGCGATGGTGCTCGAGGTCACCGGCAAGGTGCACGAAGAGCCCCGCGCCGAGCATGGCATCGAAGTCGTACTGAGCGCGGTCAGCGTGCTTGGCCGTCCGTATGACAAGCTGCCGGTGCCGCTGGGCAAGAAGTATATGGGTCTGTCGCTCGACGTTGATCTGCCGCTGCGTCCGATCACGCTGCGCCATCCCATCAAGCAGGCGGTATTCCGCGTGCAGGGCGCGATCGCAGACGGCTTTGCGCAGTATATGCAGTCGCAGGGCTTCACCCACATCCACACCCCGAAGATCGTTGTCGCAGGTGCAGAGGGCGGTGCCAACCTGTTCAAGCTGGACTACTTCGGCAACCCGGCCTACCTTGCGCAGTCCCCGCAGTTCCACAAGCAGTACCTTGCCGGTGCGTTCGGCCGCGTATTTGAGATCGGTAGCGTATACCGCGCCGAGCGCCACAACACCTCGCGCCACTTAAATGAATATATCGGCCTCGACTTCGAGATGGCCTATATTGATTCGATGTACGACGTCATGGCGATGGAAACCGGTATGCTGAAGTCCATCATGGCATACGTCAAGGAGCACTGCGCCGAGGAGATTGCGCTCTTAAAGGCCGATATCCCGGAAATCACCGAGATCCCGACCATCCGCTTCCATGAGGCCAAGCAGATCATGGA
>DXDE01000132.1 GCA_019115615.1 Candidatus Agathobaculum merdavium
TGTAAAAAATCGCCCTTTTCTTCTGTGTATTTTGGTGGTATACTGGCAGAGCAAAATTTTAACTGATAAAGGAGTGAATCGAAATGATCGTTGTGCTCAAGCGGAACAGCGACAAGGAACATGTTGAACGATTGATGCAGCATTTCACAGAGATGGGGTTGCGGATCAACTATTCCGAGGGCGAGCATACCACCATCCTTGGCCTGATGGGCGATACCACGAAGATTGATGAAAGGGACATTCTGGCCTATGATGTGGTCGAACGCGTGCAGCGCGTATCCGAGCCGTTCAAGGCCGTGAACCGCAAGTTCCACCCCGAGGACACGGTCATCGAGGTTGCAGGGCGCAAGATCGGCGCGGGATACTTTAATGTCATGGCAGGCCCGTGCTCGGTTGAGAGCGAGGCGCAGATCGTCGAGGTTGCCGAGGCGGTCAAAAAGGCGGGCGCATCCTTCCTGCGCGGCGGCGCGTTCAAACCGCGTACCTCGCCCTACTCCTTCCAAGGACTCGAGGCCGAGGGCCTCAAGCTGCTGCTCGAGGCCAAGCGCCAGACCGGCCTGCCGATCGTGACTGAAATCATGAGCGAAAAGCACCTCGACCTGTTCGCGGACGTCGATATCATCCAGCTCGGCGCGCGCAATATGCAGAATTTCATGCTGCTCAAGGAGCTTGGCCGCTCGAATAAGCCGATTCTCTTAAAGCGTGGCCTGTCCGCTACGATGGAGGAGTTCCTGATGGCCGCCGAGTATATTTTCGCGGGCGGCAACCAGAACGTCATTCTGTGCGAGCGCGGCATCCGTACGTTTGAGACGCTGATCCGCAACAATCTGGATATCTCCGCCGTGCCGCTGGTCAAGATGTTCAGCCATCTGCCGGTGATTGTCGACCCGAGCCATGCTGCCGGACGGCGCGACATGGTGCAGCCGCTTTCGCGTGCGGCGATCGCTGCCGGGGCGGATGGCCTGATTATTGAGGTGCACAACGACCCCAAGTGCGCGCTGTGCGACGGTGCACAGTCGCTGGATATTCCGCAGTTCGACACGGTGATGGCGGACATCAAGCGCCGCGCGGCTTTTGAAGAAAGAACGATGATGCCGTAATGAATAGCTTCGTCAGATTCGGTGTGATTTTGCACCATACGGCGACGATTGCGGGCTGGATTTTCTGCCTGATTTTGCTTGGCCATCCGGAGGAGCGGTCGCTGTTCGGCTTTGTGCTGCTTCTGGCGTGGACGTTTTTTCAGAGCATCGGGGCGATGGAGCTGATTGCGCGCTTTCTGCTCGGCCGTTTGGATGAAAAGGCGGAACGGATGCAGCAAAGCTTTGTGCAATGGCAGACGCTGTTTGGGGAGAAAAAAGCCAAACGTGCGTTTATGGCTTTGCTGATTGCCATGGTTGCAAGCAAACTGGTGCTGCCCGTAGGACTGAACCAGATCTAAAAGAAAAAGCGAGGCGTATGCCTCGCTTTTTTGCGTTTTGTATTAAATTTTGACCAGTTCGTACTCCCGAGTGCCCAGCCCCAACTTTTCCGCGTGTTCGAGTGCGGACTGCCAGTTGGTATCCGGATGAACGGCGTGGAAGTGGTCATTCGGGTCGTGGATGTGGTGGCGCTCATGCTCATCGCACAGCAGGCTCGCCGGGTTGACCGGCGCGGCGTTGACCGCGTCTGCACACGCTTGATCGAGTGCGACCGGGTCAAACGATGCAAACATGCCGATGTTCGGCACGATGGCGACGTCGTTCTCGGCATGGCAGTCGCAGTTGGGCGACACGTCGATGACGAGCGAAATGTGGAAGCACGGACGGCCGTCCACAACCGCCTTGGTGTATTCCGCGATCTTGCGGTTCAAAACGATGTTGGATTCATCATAGCCGCAGCCGATCGCGTCGGTCGGGCACACGCCGATGCAGCGGCCGCAGCCGACGCACTTATCGTGGTCGATGTGCGCCTTTTTATCGGTGATCGTGATCGCGCTGTGCGCGCAGATGCGCGTGCACATGCCGCAGCCCACGCACGGATTCTGGTCGACCTGCGGTTTGCCCGCGTTGTGCTGCTCCATCTTGCCCGCACGCGAGCCGCAGCCCATGCCGATGTTTTTGAGCGCGCCGCCGAAGCCGGATGCCTCATGCCCCTTGAAGTGGGTCAGCGAGATGAACACATCCGCGTCCATGATGGCCTGTCCGATCTTGGCCTCCTTGACGTATTCGCCGCCTTCAACCGGCACATAGGCCTCGTCCGTGCCCTTCAGGCCGTCCGCGATGATGACGTGGCAGCCGGTCGAGAACGGCGAAAAGCCGTTGAGATAGGCGGAATCCAGATGGTCGAGCGCGTTTTTGCGTCCGCCGACGTACAGCGTGTTGCAGTCGGTCAGGAACGGCTTGCCGCCGCGCTCACGGACGAAGTCCGCGACGGTTTTCGCCCAGTTCGGACGCAGGAACGCGAGGTTGCCCGGCTCGCCGAAATGGATTTTGATAGCGGTAAACTTCTTGTCAAAGTCGATCTGATCCATGCCCGCGGTTTTCATCAGGCGGGTCAGCTTCTGCTGCAGGTTTTCGGTCAATGTGGTGCGGAAGTCCGCAAAATAAACCTTGGATTTCTCCATAAACAGTTCATTCCTTTCTTGTCAATCCTTGCCCTGTTATCAGTATACCACAGGGCGGGGCGGCAAAACAAGCGAGGGCAAAAAAGAAACCGCACCGGGCGGGTGCGGTCATTTGCGGAAGGGAGAGGCATCGTCCGAACGGCCGAGCAGGTAGTCCAGACTGACATTATAAAAGTCGGCAAGGAACAGTGCGGCTTCGACCGGAATGTTGATTTTGCCGCTTTCATATTCGGAATAGGTCGCCTGCGTCACGTGCAAATGACGGGCGAGCGCTTCCTGCTTGAGGTCGCTGTCTGTGCGCAGGTCGCGGATTCTGGGAAAGTACATGATAATCACCTATGGACAGTATGCAATATAGGTGGTTCCTATATTGATTTTTATAGGTATAACCTATAAAATGTAGGTGAGGTGATAAAAATGAACGAACGTCATCAAACCACACCCGCGCCCGAGACCGATCTGCACTACAAAGCCGCCTACCTGCGCCTGTTCGGCGCGGTCGCCGGACTGGCCGAGCGCATCGAGACCGCGGGCATCCGCATGAGCCTTGCGGATGTCCACGGTGCACTCGAGCGGGCAATGCAGGCCGCGGAGGACGCGGCCTGTGCCGATCAGCCCGCCGTCAGTTCGTCCAGACGGCCGAACGTGTAGCCCTCGTTTTCCCAGCGTGTCAGCAGCTCGTCGAGGATGCGCGCGTTGGTCTCGCTCGTCGAGTGCAGCAGCACGATCGCGCCGCCATGGATGCGCGGGATGAGCTTGGCGAACGCCTGCTCGTCGGTCGGCTGGTTGTCGGTGTACCAGTCCACATAGGCCAGTGACCAGAATACGGTCGTGTAGCCCAGTTCCTGCGCCTGTTTGAGGTTTTCCTCGCTGAATTTGCCCTGCGGCGGGCGGTAGAATTTCTGCATCGGCTGGCCGGTCAGTGTGGTGTATTTCTCCTCGAGGCCGTTCAGCTCGGCTGCGAACGATTCTTTGTCCGCGATCGCGGACATATCCGGATGGTGCAGCGTGTGGTTGCCGACGATGTGCCCCTCGTCCACCATGCGCTGCACCAGCTCGGGCGCGGAGTCGATGAAGTTGCCCACGACGAAAAAGCACGCAGGCGCGTTGTGTTTTTTCAGCGCGTCCAATATCGCGCCCGTGTTGCCGTTCTCGTAGCCTGCGTCAAAGGTCAGGTAAATCGTGTTTTTGCTCGTGTCGCCGACGTAATACGCATCCCATTGCAGCAGGGTGTCGGCGGGCACGTTGCCGACGGGCGGCTGCCCCTCGGTCTGGAACGACAAGCCCCAGTCGCTGATAGACGCGGGCACGGCGCTTTCCGTGTCCGCCGTGGCCTGTGCCGCATCATTGCCGCTGTCCTGCGGCACAAGGAAAAACAGCGCGGCAAGCAGTGCGCACACGCCCGCCGCCGCGCCGATGCGGTACAGCGTGTCGCGGGTGATGGTGATGAACATAAGTAACGCCCCCTTGGTGATACGCTATGCGTGCCCAGTGCAGGATATGCCGCCGGTTCTGTATAAACTGCCCTCTTTTTTGCGGGAAAACTGGGGAAAACACAAATGGACGGCGCGCGGCAGCAGGCGTACAATAGAGATAAGGATAGAAAGGGGGCAAAAACCTATGAAAAGCAAAATGAAACGCTGGTTGTCGCTCGTTTTGGTAATGGTGCTGCTGTGCGGCGCGCTGCCTGTGGCGTCCGCGGCAGAGACGGGTACGCCGCTCTATGAGCAGCTGGGATTCGAGAGCGCGGATGCGCTGATGGAGGGCTGGACTTTTGGCCCGGTCGATTACGAATGGGTGACGGCGCGGTATGAGGTGTATTTGGCCGAGCTGACTGCCAACCCGGACAAGGCGTTCGAGGAAGGGTATTCCGGCTGGGACTGGGAGACGGTGGACGAATATTACGGCAGCCGCGAAGAATTCCTGCGCGACGCCGCAATGCAGCTGGTGATGATGGAAAGCTATACCTATGTCCCGCCTGTTTCCGTGCAGCTGAACGGCGAGAAGGTCGACTTCCCGGACGCGCAGCCGGAAATGAAAAACGACCGCACGATGGTGCCGTTCCGCGCGATTGCGGAGGCGCTGGGCGCGGCGGTCGATTATGACAGCGGTGCAGTCACGGCGGTGAAGGACGGCGTGCGGCTGGATTTCACGCTCGGCGGCGACACGCTGACGCTGTCCGATGCGCAAACGGGCGAGGTGTTGGATACGGCCCAGCTGGACGCTGTTCCCTATGAAAAGGATGGGCGCACCTATGTGCCGGTGCGTTTTTTCGCGGAGGCGTTCGGCCTGACCGTACAGTGGGACGATTTTCAGCAGATAGCTGTATTGTATGACCGGGATGCGCTGATCGCGCAGATCGACGAGCAGTTTGCCGTCGTCAACCAGTGGCTGGCTGCGCAGCCGGTACGCGATCCTGCGCAGACCATGCGCACGGTGATGGCGCTGCGTGTGCTGTATACCCAGCTCAATTCGATCGACGGCGACGAGACCACGGCGCTGATCGACGGTACGCTCGAGGTGGTTGACGGCAGCGGCGGCATGACGATGGATATTCAAATGGATTTGCACGGGCTGCTGGCGCTCCTTGCCGGGGAGTACGACCAGTATGGCTGGGAGGACGAGCAAAGCCTGACCGCGCAGCTGGCCCAGTGGCAGGATAAGCTGCAGAACGCCCGGCTCGAACTGGTCTGGGAGGCGGAGAGCGACACGCTGTACCTGCGTTGTCCGCTGCTGATGGAGGCGCTGGCCGAAACGAACGGCGTATCCCTGCCGACGGACAAGTGGATTGCCTTTGAAAACGTATGGGGCGAACTGCAAGGGGTAGAAAGCCCGCTGATCGAGTCGACGCTTACGGCCGATATGTCGTCGGTAGGCGCGCTGGTGGTCGGCATTGCCGAGCAGAATTGCACGTATGTTTACAGCACCCTGTGGGATGAAGTGCAGCAGACGGCGGATATGGTCACGGCGTTTGCGGGCGACGATTGCTTTACCAAGAGCGGCACACGGTACACAACGGAGCTGTCTGTGCCGCTGCCGGCGGAAGAAGGCTATGCTTCGGCCACGTACACGCTCAATATGGCGGACGGCAGCATCGAGGGTGAGGCGGAATGCCGCATCCGGGATGGAAGCAGCGACGTGCTGGCAACGGTGACCTTCGCAGGCGACGCGCAAAAGGGCGAAGCCGCAGTGACGGTGCATGTGAAGAACGACAGCATTACCGAAATCACGATGTCGTGGTCGCAGCAGCAGGCCCCCGCGGGCAGCGAAGTGCAGCTGCCGGATGCGGAGCAGGTCATCACAAGCGACGAATTGGAAACGATTCTGGGCATATAATATGGAAAGCGAAACGGCGGGCATTGCCCGCCGTTTTCACGATCCGTAATCCTCGAGCAGCCGCGCGAGCGCCAGCTCGTCTTCAAGCACGATGCCGTCCGCCAGCGCTTCGCGGTCGGCTTCCGGCAGCGTGCGGGTGTCGATGGCGGTGCGCAGCACGGTTTCGCCGCCGCGCATGACGATCAGCCGCCCGTCCTCGCTCTGCGCAACATATGGCTCAGTGCTCGCAGAAACGGATACAGCGGGTTCGGCAAACCAGACGCGCGCGGCAAAAAATGCGCTGACAAGCGCTGCGGCGCAGGCGATCAGCGCGATACGGCGCTGCCTGCGGGCGCGCTGCATCGCAAGCATGTAAAAGCCCTGCATCATCAGGGAACCCCTCCTTGCATTTCTGGGTTTTTCCTTGAGTATGTCCGCAAAAATGCAAATTATTCGTAGAGAGACATAAAATTTGTTTGGAATCTGCGGGATTCTGTGGTATAATAGCCGCGAACGACTATACCGCATAATCTGCCGTGCCTGTTGGACAGGCTTTTAATATACAGGTTTTCGTGGTATAATGACTGAAGAATTGTAAGGATATCGCCTAAAAAACGGTATTTTGGGGAACAAAACGGACGCTGCCCACGTCCGAACGTGCAGAGTTCCACAGCATCAGTTACGACGGGCAAGGAGGAAACCGAATTGGCAAACAGCAAAAGAAGCGGACACGGCGTGCTGCACGCGATTTCCCGCGTGATCCTGACACTGCTGCTCATCGGTGTGCTTTGCGCCTGCTTCTGCGGCATGGCATTTGCGTATTATGTGCATGCGTATATCAACCCATCCGCGCAGGAAACCGCGGCTGACCTGAGCAACAATCTCGGTCTGAACCTGAACTCATTCATCTATGCAGTCGATCCGGAGACGGGCGAGGAAGTGCTGTATGAAACGCTCAGCGGTCTGGAAAGCCGCGAATGGGTGAACAGCGAAAAAATTCCGGAGAATCTGAAAAATGCCGCTGTTGCGATCGAGGACGAACGCTTCTATAAGCATAACGGCGTTGACTGGAAGCGTACGCTGGGCGCGGTAAAGAGCTGGCTGCTTGGCGGCGACCAGTATGGCGGCTCGACGATTACGCAGCAGCTGATTAAGAATGCGACTGACGAGAAGGACTACTCGATCAAACGTAAGATCAACGAGATTTTCCGCGCACTTGCGCTGGAGGAAGAGATCAACGACAAGGACCGCATCCTGACGATGTACCTTAACACGATCTACCTCGGCTACCGCTGCTATGGCGTGCAGACCGCGGCTGACCGTTACTTTAATAAGGACGTTTCCGAACTGACGCTGGCTGAATGTGCGGTTATCGCCGGCCTGACCAACAACCCGTCGATCTACGATGTGTACAACCATCCGGACAAGGTCAAGGAGCGCCAGAAGCTTATCCTCGACAAAATGCTCGAGTTGGAGATGATCACCCAGGCCGAGCATGACGCTGCGGTCGCGGAGGAACTGGTCTACCGTCCTTACGAGGATTACGTGGAGGATGTGGGCGAGCCCTACACCTACTTTACCGACGCGGTCATCAAGGACGTTGTCAACGACTTAGTGGAGCAGAAGGGCTATTCCGAGCAGGTGGCCAGCAATATGGTCAACTCGGGCGGCCTGAAGATTTACGCAACGATCGACCTTGACGTGCAGAAGGCGCTGGACGAGGTTTGGGCGGATGATTCCAACTTCCCGAACACCGAGAAATACGGCGAGCGCCCGCAGAGCGCTATGATCATCACCGATAAACAGGGCAATATTGTGGGTATCGCGGGCGGTCGCGGTGAAAAGACCAGCAAGCTGGGCTTCTCCTTCGCTACCGACGCGCGCAGACAGCCCGGTTCGTCTCTCAAACCGCTGTCGACCTACGGCCCGGCGATGGACAAGGGTATTATTGTCCCCTCGTCAGTCGCGTATGATAAGCCGCTTTATATTGGCGACGACGGCAAGCCGTGGCCGATGAACGACGGCAAGATGCCGACCGGCAAGTCGATGACGATCAAGAGCGGTATTACCAGCTCGGTCAACACCATCGCGGTGCAGGTCATGAATCAGCTGACCCCGCAGGCGTCCTATGATTTCCTGACGCAGCGGCTCGAGTTCCGGCTGGTTGGCAGCCGCACCTATGACGACGGTACGGTCAAGAGCGATATCGACTACTCGCCGCTGGCACTCGGCGCGCTGACCGATGGCGTGACCGTGCGCGAGATGGCGGGCGGCTTCTCGATGTTCATCAACGACGGTGTATATGGCGGCACGCGCACCTATACCAAGGTGCTCGACTCCGCAGGCAACACTGTGCTGGAGAACAACCCGCGCACCGACCTCGGCTTTGAGAACGTGCGCACGGCTTACTACATGCTCGAATGTCTGCAGAACGTTACCGCTTATGGTACCGCGTCCGGCACGCAGATTTCGGGTGTGCAGACTGCCGGTAAGACCGGTACGACGACCTCGAATACCGATATCTGGTTCTGCGGCGTGACGCCGGAGTATTCCGGTGCGGTATGGGTCGGCTATGAACACAACTATACGCTTGACGGCCTGTATGGCCGCAATGCGGCAGCGATCTGGCTCAAGGTCATGCAGAAGGTGCATGAGGGCGACTCCGGACTGGTGTTTGATTCGCATCCGGAGGACTTTACCACCGTGACTTACTGTATGGATACCGGCCTGCTGGCATCCGGCGCCTGCCGTGCGGCTGGCCGCGCAGCTTCCGGCCGCTTCTGGAACGATGAAGTGCCGACCGAGACCTGCAGCCATCAGGGTATCACGACCAGCTACAACTTCGCCAAGGTTGGTGTAACCGACTGGAAGGAAGAAGAGGAAG
>DXDE01000133.1 GCA_019115615.1 Candidatus Agathobaculum merdavium
TGTCGGCGCATCCTCCACATTACTTTGCTCCGGGTGTCCAAGCAGCATCCTTCCTATCATCAAAAGACACAGCAGCATGCAAACGCCCAATACAATGGTATATGCCATCCTTCTTTCTTCTTCCATACGCATCCTCCTTCCCCTTGTCTTATCCTATGTACACCAAACTTCCGTTAGCACAAAAAGGGACGCTTCCAAAGGAAGCGTCCCTTTTATCCATTTTAGCTACAAGATTTGCAGCCGCAGCCGTTGGAATTATTACCACAACCGCAACCATTGTTCGTGTTCCCACCAAGCGAACCGCACAGATTATCTGCACAATCCGGTTTGGGCGGGAAAAACTCGTCGATCGGGAACTCAAAGTTTGCAAAGATCTCGCAGGGATCCTGCTCGCCACCGACGCCGCTGCCAGAGCAGTCACGACGCGGCAAGCAAATGTCATACGCAGGCATGAGCAGCTGAATATCGCGCTCCAGACGGATGATCGAGAACTGACCGAGCGTAACAAACAACTGGTAGCCATCATTGTCCAGCACAAGATTGTCGCCGCCGAAGCACGAGCAAATCGAACGCGGCACTTCATGCAGTGCGCAGCAGCAGCAGTTGCACGAAGTCTCCGGTGCAACAACGCGTGCGTCAAGCACGATCGGATCAACAACCTCGACAACCGCCGTCGGCTTGTTGCTGTCCGGCGCAAGCTGTACATCCATGCCATCTTCGATATAGCGCGAAGAGAAAATGCGTGCACCGCCCTCGCCGCCGAACAACACGACACGCTTATCAAACACTGCCAGACCGTCGATGATACGCGGACGGCCGACTACGCAGCTGACCTCGCATTCAATGCGGTAGAAGAAACGGATATCGACCGTGTAGCAACCGCGGTTAAACTGCACATGCTCGACATCAATCTTGACACACAGCAGTTCAGCAGCGCGCGGCTTAACCGACGCGATACCGCCTGCATTGAGCAGCTCCTGTGCATCGCGGCACAGATAGACACGAATGTCGCGCAGGCACTCCTTGCTGCGGCAGGAGTCGTAAACCTTCTTGGTGTGCACACAAACAGCTTCGCGGAAACCGCCAGCTGCACCGTTATTATTATTACTGCCGCAGATCGGGCCCGGACAGCAGACTTTATCAGCCATGTAGATTACCTCCAAATATTGATTGAAGAGACTTCAATATCAGTTTATTCGGAGGTTTCTTATGTGTTACCCGAGCAGATCGTCGTCCGTAATAAAAAATTCGCCATCCATATCTGCACAGCGGCGGTCAAGCTCAGAGGTTGTACCAAGCAAGGTGCGTACTGCATCATATTCCCGTCGGGCGCGTGGATTATCCCGTCCGACACGTGTGGCACGAATCAATAGATTTTTTGGCGTATCCAGCGGCGAGATATATTCCACCACCGATACTTTGTATCCCTTTGCTTCCAGCTTCAGCGCGCGCATACTGTCGGTCAATACATCGTTAAACCGCGTTTTGAAAACGCCGAACTTGGTCAGCGGCTCGAGACCGGGCAATGTATACTGATCCAGCAGCTCCTTATGGCAGCACGGTACACAGGCAATATACTTGGCACGTGCCCGGATTGCAGTCGCAAGCGCAAGGTCAGTTGCAATATCGCAGGCATGCAGCGAAATGACTGCCGTCACATCCGCAGGTGGCTGATACGTGCGCAGGTCGGCGCACTGGAAGCGCATATTGTGGTAGCCCAACCGCTTTGCCATTGCGCGGCTCTCTGCAATGACATGCTCATTGATGTCCACGCCAATCACACGGCAGCGGCGATGCAGCACCTCATGCAGATAGTAGTTCATGACAAAACTAAGATATGATTTGCCGCATGCGCAGTCAAGCAGCACGATCTCATCATCGCTGTCATCCTGCGTAAACATCGGCGCAACCAGTTCGACATAATGATCGATCTGATTGTATTTGCGGATCATATCGTTTTTCAATTTGCCATCCGCCGTCAGGATACCGATCTCGCGCAGCAATGCTGCCGCCCGGTCGACCCGGATCAGATACTGGCGGTTGGGATCGAGCAAAGGATTTGCAGCCGCCGCTTTTTCCTCAGCCGTTGCCTGCCGCTCGGCCTGCTTCATCTGCACACCACGCGCCGTAACCGACAGCGTTACTACCGAGCTGCGCTCGGTATATTCGAGAACCGCCTCATCATATTTCTCCGCCTGCTCTGCAAAAAACGTGCAGAAGGCCTCTGCATCCACCGTGCGCTCCGTTCCCTGAAAGCGCAAGCAATAATCCTCGCCTTCGCGCACCAGCCGGGCTTCAAATTTCTTTTTGCCTGAAATGAATGTGCCGGTCGCCTGCACAAAAAAATCCTTATTTTTCGTCAACCGGGCGGAAATACCCGCTAGCAGCAATTTCAGTTTTGCCGCGTCTCCTTTTTGCATGTATCATCACAACCTTTATTCTTTATCTTATCACATCTTGCTGTTCCTTGGCAACCATATACCAAAGCGGCCGCCCGGAAGGGCGGCCGCTTTTAATCGGTCAGCGTCAGTATATGGAACTCTGCTGGCGGCACTTCGCTGCCATGGGAGACTAGTACAAGCGCGCGTCCCGCACGGTACTGCATGATCACCTGCATTGCGTGCTGCGCCGTCTGGATATCCAATCCAGTAAACGGCTCGTCAAGCACCAGCATATCGCCCTCTGCCGCAAGGGCACGCGCCAACGCAACCCGACGGCGCATACCGCCGGACAACGTGCTTACCGGCTGGGCAAGGGCATTCTCAGGCAAGAGAGCGCACAAAATCTGCTTGGCATGCGCTTCATCTTCACACACCAGTGTGACATTCGCCATAGCACCCCAGTGCTCGACCAATCTATCCTCCTGAAAAACAGGGGCAAAGCGCACGTTCTCCCGTCCCGTGATGGAGCCAGTGTCCGGCTGCTCCAATCCAAGCAGCAGCCGCAGCAGCGTTGTCTTGCCGATACCGGACGGACCGCACACCTGCCACTGCTCACCCGCCCGAATCGTCCAGTTCACATCATGCAGGACTTGCTTTCCGTCGAAGGATTTTCCGACCGACTGAAATTCGATCATGCCTCTCTCCCCCACTTTCTCTCAAACGCAGCTGCAGCCCGCACCAGCAGCTTTTCCAACAGCAAACTAAGCGCAAGAATAGTCAATGACCACGCGAACAGATCAGCCGTATTCAAATAGAGTTTGGATAAGTATAGCTGCTCACCAATCGACCAACGCGGGAGGCCGATAATCTCGCCGGCAACGCCCGCCTTGAGCGCCATACCCACCGATACACGGCATGCGCCAAGCAAATATGGCAGTACGGCCGGCAGCCAGACTGCGCGCAACCGCTTCCCCGGGGAAAGGCGAAATAAACGTGCCATCTCCAACATCTTTGTATCCACGCTTGTAAGACCCTGCTGCAAATTGATGTACACGGCGGGAAACACAACGAAGAACGCGGTCAGCACGGAGATCCACGCCGAGCGCACCCAGATGAGCGCCACAACCACAAAGCATGCCACCGGCACACTTTTCATCACCTGCACTGCAGGCTCCAGCAGCACACGGATCAGCGGAAACCGATAGGCGAGCGCCGCCAGCACGCATCCCAATACGAACGCCAGCACAAATCCACCCGCAATCTTGCCGACCGAAAAAGCAATCGACAACCAAAAGTCCGCCATGCCCAGCATGCGAAACAGGCTCTGCACAGTTTGTGCAGGGCCTGCAAACAACAATTTAGGCAGCGATAATGCCGCAATCTGCCAGACCGCCAGCCAAAAGCCGGCGGCCAGCAGACGACGCAGCCATTTTTTATCCCAGATAGTAGAAGCCTTCATCCGGCAGTTTTCCTCCCACTGCATCGGGCGCAATCTCATAGAGCATTTCAAGGTAACCGGAAACCCATGTCTGCATTTCCTCGCCAGTTGTCGCGACCATCGGGTTGAAGTGCTCGATAACCTGCTGTGCGACCGCAGCTTTAACAATACCGTATTCCTCGATCAGCGCCGCGGCATCTCCCGGGTTTTCCTCTGCAGTCTTGACAGATGCCTGATGATCCAGCACAAACTGTGCAACCGCCGCGGGGTGCTCCTCAGCAAACGCCTTGCGGACAATGGTCACACCAGTCGCAATGCCGCTGCCGTCCGGGCTATATTCCTTCCACGCGTTCTCGAGCGGGAAATTGACCGACAGCTCCTGATCCTGCAGCATAGCGACCGTCGCAAAGGGCTGCGGCAACACGCCGACCGCGGAAGCATCCTGCGCCAGCGCAGATGCAACTTCCGTGGCTTCGGACTTGAACTCAATCGTCAGGTCGGATTCGCTCATGCCAGCTTTGTTCAGCAGGTACTGCAGCGTCCAGTCCGGCGAAGTACCCTTACCAGTCATATAGACCGTTTTGCCCTTAAGGCCGCTCAGATCGGTCAGCGACTCGTCATGTGAAACAACATACAGCACATTGCCCGCGTTGACATCGAGCACCTGCACACCACCCTCGGTTTTCTGATACAGCGTCGCGGCCAGATTGGTCGGGATCAGTGCGATATCAACCTCATCCTTAGCAATCAGCGGCACAATCTCGTCACCCGAAGTGTACAGGTCGAACGAGTAATGGGCATCCTCACCCTCGTTCTCATCCATCAGGCAGACCAGTCCCATGGCTGTCGGCCCCTTCAGGGCAGCTACGCGGGTTGTCAGCCCTTCCTCATAGCCTGCTTCTACCTGGCTTGTCTCACCCTGTTGCTGCGCCTCATCCTGCGCCTGATTTCCAGAACAGCCAAACAGCGAAAGCGCCATAACGCCTGCCAACAAACCTGCCAACCTTTTTTTCATTGCAGTTTTCTCCTTTTTACTTTGCCGTCATCGACTTGACCTGCACGCCCTTCAGCCTGCCAAGCTTTCCAGACAGTGCGTTGAGGGTATCGCTCGTACATTCCAGCACCAGCGTAATCACAGACCCATCCTCACGCGGCAGTCCCATGCGGCCAACGATATGCTCACCGTATTCATGCAGCAAACGGTTTACCTCCGCGCTTGCTTCCCGATCGGACACAAAAATGCCC
>DXDE01000134.1 GCA_019115615.1 Candidatus Agathobaculum merdavium
TCTGTACGGGCTTGCATATGAATTTCCATTTTTATGTGTTCCACTAGGGATAGCAAATATGTTATCTAATATTCTATTTGCGGGCGATATAGTGAACGGACTTTTCGGATTTTTGGCAGGAGTAACTACAACGGGGTGTATCTGTGTGTTGAAAAAATTTACAGCGAATAAATTAATCCTTGTTTTACCAATTGCTATTATGCCTAGTTTGATTGTTCCGATATGGCTATCATTTTCGTTAAACGTTCCATACTACTTGCTGGTTCTATCACTTTTTATAGGACAAGCAATTTCGGCCTATACATGCGGTATTATAGTTATAAAAATATCTGAACGTTTAAAATCATATCTAAATATTACGAAGTAATTCTTTATTTGATTTGTTCCCACATACGACCGAGAGGGCAAAACTGCGGTGGATCAAGTCGGACGAACCATTTGGCAAATGACGTACTTTCTATCCTCTCGTGCCAGGCTGTATTGCAAATTCTGATACAGATAAACCGCACAATCGTCCGCGAACAGCCAGCTTTCGTCATCCTTGGTCACACCGAGCTGGGTCACGCTGTCCGGATTTTTGATCTGATACAGCGCCCACACCGAATCCAGCTGTCCGTTTTTGATCGTCAGCCGCGCCGGGCCAGACGATGCGTTGAGCGATTTGCCATTGGTGGACAGCGTCTTTTTTTCACCGTTTACCAGATAAGTATATTCGCCGGATACGCTCATCTCATCGGAATTGTTTTTTGCTGAGGTGATAATGCCGTATTCATACAGATCGCCTGTGAAGTCCTTGAGGATCAGATCGGTGATCTCGCCTGCGTCATTGGTGGCGCAGTACCGCACATCTCCGCTTTCCAGCACCGCACCGTTCAGGCGGGAGTAATAGACGCGCACGGCATTCGTATCATTGACATCCAGAATACGTACATCATCCGCCATCGTCCTGCTGCCAATCGTGCGGCCGGACACCTTGCCGGTCACCGACGAGGTTTTCAGGATAGAAACATCGGTTTCGGAAGAACCGAAACCGATAGAAACCAAGTTGCCCTCTTCGATCGAGGTATTGGAGCAGGGATAGGTGTAGGAATTGCCGTCAGTCGCTGTAACGGTGATCGTGCGGGCGGTATACGCGTTGCCAACCGCGTTATAATAAGTCGCGGTGCCAGTCGCGGTCACCACACCCGCGACCGTGTCTGCATACTCCTCCGCAGGCAGGGCGTAAGCCACCTTGCCCTCGCGGCCGAGCAGCAGTGTGACAATATCGCCGACATTCAGCCCGCCAAGCGTGGACAGGGCGTAAGCTGCCTCGCTGGTTTCGGTCTCATAGGTATTGCCCGCAACCGCCACCGAAGTCGGCGACGAAGTCGAGGGCGAGGCCGACTGGTAAGTACCGGTGACCGCGTTGGCATAGGCCCAGATCGTCGAATCATTGTAGTAAATCACGTCGTATTTCTGTACCGCATCGGCCGAGGATGCGTAGCCATTGCGATAAACCGTTTTGTTCGTACTCGAAACAATGTCCGACAGGCTGCCCTCAACCACATAGGGGCCTTCCATAGTGTCGGATACCATGCTGAGGTAGTCAATCTCGTTATTGCTGTTCAGGGTGTAGCCCAATGTCGCCGCATAGACCTGCCCGTCCTTGGTCTCTGCATTCAGCAGGTTATAGAACAGGTACATCATGTTGCGGCGGGTCATCGTACTGCCCTGCGTAGCCGTGATATTCGCGTCCAACCCGAGCGACTGATACAGTGCCAGCTGCGCGTAAGGATACGAACCAGACAAATCCTCAGCCGTATAGCCAAGCAACTTGAGTACGCCGGTTGCAGCTTCCTCCAGCGTAACCGTGTTCTCCGGCTTGTAGCTGCCGTCCAGATAGCCGCTCAGCCAGCCCTGCTGCACGGCGGTCTTGATATAGCCAGCCGCCCAGTGCGTGTATCCTGACGCGTCGCTTCGCTTTCAGTAAAGGTTTGCACAATGTCGGTTGCCCCGGCTGTGAGCACATGGTGCACGCCGAAGGCGATACCCGCCACACCCACAACTGCCAGCGGGATCACCACTTTCTTTTTCAGCTTGCGGGTCTTTTTCTTCTTACGGTGCGCACCGGCGACGGGTTCAGCCGCCGCAGCGGTATCCGCCGTTTTCCGCCTGCGCGGCAGACGGTCTTTCCATGATGGTAACGGCAGTTTCAAGGTTTTTCCCTCCTGCTCCTATGTTTTTGATTGCCGCGTATCATCATACACGCTGTTCCTTGAAAAAAGATTGATTGATCGTGCAGTTAACAGTTTTTCCATCGGCTTTACACAAAAACTCCACACTGATCTATCAAAATGTACCTATCCTGCAACATATGAAAGGAGCACTCTCATGCGTATTATTGTGCTTGGCGGCACGGAAAATGAAAAAATCCCGCAGGCGCTTCGCCGCGATCACATATTGTTCGATCACATCCCCCTACCCAACACGGGCGATGAGGTGCTCTGTCCGGAAGGGCTGTACGACGCTGCCTTGCTGCTGAGCGACAGCGTTGGCAAAGCCGCAGCGTTCCGGATATCCGGTCTGCTGACCGATCTGCGAGCAGATGGCCTGTCTGTCCCCCTGTTGGTGGTAGCACAGCATCTGTCCGCCCGTGATCGTATTTCCGTGCTTGACGCGGGCGCGGATGACGTGCTCGCCCAACCGTTCCTGCTTGGTGAACTGCTTGCGCGCATACGGGCGCTCGGCCGCCGAAGCCCCGTGCTGCAACCGCGGCTGCTGCAGGCGGGCGACCTGTCGCTTGATCGCGGCCACTGTGTCCTGCAGGGGCCTGACGGAAAAACGCGGCTATCCTGCAAAGAGCTGCAGCTGCTTGAGCTGTTCTTACTGCACGACGGTCAGGTACTGCCGCGCGAAACCCTGCGGCAAAAGGTCTGGGGTCTGGAAAACGACGCGGCCTACAATGCGATCGAGGTCTATCTGTCGCTCGTGCGTCGTAAGATGCGCGCGGTCGGTTCGCATGCCAAGATCCACGCCGAACGCGGTGTCGGTTATTATTTCGATGCATAAGAAAAATGCCCTCATAGCGGATATTTCCGCTATGAGGGCATTTTTTGTTTTGATTTACCATCCGCGGTACTTGCTGCGTTCGATCGGGCCGAACAGGACATCCGCCCAATGCTGCAGCAGATTCCACAGTCCGATGGTTTTTTGGTTTTCCTGTTTCATGCCGGATCCCTCCTATATGTTCTGACTTTATTCTACCGTATTCGCGCCTGTCAATCCTGCACAAAACTGTGAAAAAATTCTTAAGATTTTGTGAAGAGGCCATCCCATTTAGGACGGCCTCCTGTTTTTCTGTTATTCTTCATCCGACGGCGCATCCAGCACCGCTCGGCTTTCTGCCTCGGTCAGCTCAGTCACGCCGCGCAGACGGCGCTGGATCGCACGTGTACGCGTGCCGACCAGCTTATCCAGTTCGCGGCTGGCCTGATCGAGACGGGTCTGCGTTTGCGTCAGACAAGCCTCAAACTTGTCAAACTCGGTTTTAACCGCACCCAGCACCTGCCACACTTCGCCCGAGCGCTTCTGGATCGCGATCGTGCGGAACGACATCTGCAAGGAATTGAGCAGCGCGGCCATTGTGCTTGGCCCTGCGAGGTTGACATGGTAGTCCCGCTGCAGCACCTCGACCATACCGCGGTTAACCACCTCTGCATACAGCCCCTCGAACGGCAGGAACAGGATGCCGAACTCAGTGGTATAAGGCGGCTCAAGGTACTTGTCGCGGATGTCCTTTGCTTCGGCCTTGAGCGTGGCGATCAGCTGCTTGACACAGGCGTCAATCTGCTCACGCGAGCCGGTCTCATAGGCGTCACGCAGCGCGCCATAGGTATCGCCCGGGAATTTGGAATCGATCGGCAGCCAGACATGTCCGCCATCCTCGACCGGCAGCTTTACTGCATATTCAACCACATTGCGGCTGCCCGGCCGGGTCGCTACATTGACTGCATACTGCTCGGGCGCAAGGATATCCTCCAAAATCGCGCCGAGCTGGATCTCACCAACGATGCCGCGCGTCTTGACATTGGTCAGCACCTTTTTCAGGTCGCCTACGCCCTGCGCGAGCGTCTGCATTTCACCGAGGCCCTTGTAAACCTGCTCGAGCCGCTCATTGACCAAACGGAAAGATTCATTCATACGGTCGGACAGTGTCTTTTGCAGCTTTTCGTCGACGATCTGCCGCATGTCGTCCAGCTTCTTGTTGTTGTCCGCCTGCATGGCACGCAGGTTCTGGTCAACCGTGACACGGATATTCTCAAGGTTCTGCGTTGTTTCTGCGGTAAAGCCGTGCAGCCGTCGCTCGAACTGGCTGAGCTGATCGGTTACGCCGCTCATCTTGCCCGCAAGGCTTTTATCCATCGCGGAAAGCTGGCTCAGCTGCGCCTCGCGCCCTTCGCGCAGATTCTGGCTGACCAGCGTCCCCAGCGCAGTGATCGAGCCGTTGTCGCCGCCTGACTGCGGCCGCTGCCGCACCAGCAGCACAATAACCAGCACCAGCAGCACTGCCACCAGTGCAAGGGTGATTACAGGGATGTATTGCATGGGTTTTAGATTCCTTTCCTATGTTTATTACAGCACATGCAGTTCTTTGGCGATGCGCTGCATTTCTTCGTCGGTCGCCGCGATCACATCCGCACAGGCTTTGAGGTCGTCCGAAATACGGGCGGGTACTTCCACATCCGCCTTATACCGCAGCTGATGCTCCAGGCTCGCCCAGAAATCCATCGCGATCGTGCGCAGCTGCAGCTCAATACGTACCGGCTGCGTCCGGTCGGACAGGAAAATCGGCACCTGCAGGATCAGATGCAGGCTGCGGTAGCCGTTCGGCTTGGGATTTTCGATATAATCCTTACGCTCGATGAGCGTCAGGTCGTCTTGTCGGATCAACATGTCGGCCACGGTATAGATATCCTCGATAAACGGACAGATCACACGGATGCCGCCGATATCGTTCAGGTTTTCCATCATCGACTGCAGAGAAATCGGATATCCCCGGCGTTTGAGCTTATTGATGATACTGCGCGGGGTCTTAATACGGCTTTTGATCGAATCAATCGGGCTGGGCTTGCCCGAAAGATGGGACTCATCGCTCAGAATATCCAGTTTGGTCTTGATCTCGCGAATGCCTGCCTCATACAGCATCATGATCTGCTGCAGCTGCATGGCGGACTGGATCAGCAATTCCTCATCGTGCTGGGACAGCTTATCAATGGCAAAAAAATCTGCCAGTTGCATGGTATCGCCTCCGTCTGTAAACGGTATATCGCTTGGTTTTCATTCTATTATACCACAGCGGCAAGCGCCTGCCTTAGCGCAATCATCAAATCCAAATGCCGCTGGTGGAATAATTGTGAAATAAAAGTATCATAGCCTGTGGCTATTATACCACAGCTGCACTTTACAAACAATGTACAGGATACACACGATGTCCGACAGTCAGAAAAAGGGAGCCTGCCGTATTCAACCGGCAGACTCCCTTTCAGTTTATGAAAGCGCTTTTGCTTCACGCTGTCTATTCTGTTTCACATGTCAGGTGCTGCGTCATCCAACAGGCGCGCCAGTGCCTGCACCGAAGCAGGACAGGGCGCATCCGCACAAACCAGACCACGATCACACAGCGTGCGCCAGACATCCATCAACATCGGACGGCGCAGCTGTGCGCTGCGCAGCACAGCATCATCCGATAAAACAGCCTGCGGCAGACCATCCGCAATGATCTTTCCTGCCACCAGTACAACCACACGCGTCGCCCAACGCAGTGCAAAATCCATATCATGCGTCGAGATCACAAGCGTCCGTCCTTCATCTGAAAGACGCCCAAGCACTTGTTCCAGCCGTTCGCTGCCTGCCGGGTCCAACGAAGCAGCAGGCTCGTCCAGCAGCAAGATCTCACTTTCCATCGCCAGCAAATCTGCGATCGACACCCGTTTTTTCTCGCCGCCTGACAAATCATGCGGCGGACGGGCGCGATATGTCTGTAAATCCATGTAATCCAGTGCATACTCAACCCGGCGTGCGACCTCATCCCGTTCCAGACGCAGGTTCATCGGCCCAAAGGATACTTCAGATGCAACCGTCGGCGCAATAATCTGGTCATCCGCGTTCTGAAAGACCACCCCGACATGCTCGCATAGCTGTTTGCGTTCCTTTCGGTTGATCTCGCGGCCATGCAATATAATCTTGCCACTGTCCGGTGCAAGCACGCCGTTCAGACAAAGGAAAAAGGTTGATTTGCCCGCCCCATTCGGGCCAAGCACCGCAATACGTTCGCCTGCGGCAATATCCAGCGATATACCGTCCAACGCTAGCTTACACGCATCATAGTGGAAGCACAGATCGCGCACCTGTAAAATCGGCAGCATTTCACTCTTCCTCCTTCTCAGATCCATGCAAGTGCCAACAGCACCGCCCAGAATAGCAGCATACATACAATCTGCGACCCATGCACCGTTTTTTTCTCTTCGAGAAACCGAAGGGTACCGTCATAGCCGCGTGCGGCCATTGCATCATCATATACGCGTGCACGCCGCAATGCTAACACCAGCAAATTGCCTGCCGTCCCGCCAAACGAGCGGCATGAGGTGCGGAAGTCCCGCCAGCCGAGCCGCGCTCCCGCTGCGTCCCGCATCCGGCTATACTGGTCAATCAGTACGAACACAAAACGGTAAATCAGGTACATCAATGTACAGAGCAGCGCCGGCAGATGCACGCGATGCAGCACATTGACCAGCTCCGCCGCTGCTGTTGTCAATGCAAGCAAATACATAGCACTAACCGCGCCCAGCGCTTTCAGTACGAGCTGAAAAGCTGTCCACACGCTCTCCGTACTCGCACATAAATATCCGCCCGGCAACGGCATATTCCACTCCCCTGCCGGAATCGAGGACAGGTCACATGCAACCGCGATCCCACCCAAGAGCACAAAGGCCAGCGGCACGCACAACAGTACAAGATAGTCGTCAAGCGGCAGCTTTCCCTTAACAGTTTGCAGCACGGCAAACGCCAAAATCACACAAACAGACACGGCAATATGGTCAGCTGCAAGGCACAGGATTAGTGTGCCTAGTGACAACGCCGTTTTAAAGCCGGCGTTCCAATCGCGCATACCGGAGCGATTGGCGAGCCGGTCTATTGAATGGATACCGTGTCCGTGACGCTGCGACATTGCTTCTGCCCCCACATCAATCCAATAATAGCAAAAACCTCGAAAACCAAAGTTTCCGAGGTTTTATGGAGCTGCTGACCGGATTTGAACCGGTGACCTCATCCTTACCAAGGATGCACTCTACCTACTGAGCTACAGCAGCAAAAAAGAAACGGCGATCGAAGAATCGCCGTTATATGGCGACCCGGATGGGACTTGAACCCACGGCCTCCAGCGTGACAGGCTGGCGCTCTAACCAACTGAGCTACCGGGCCGAATATGAAATTTGGTGGGCCTTCGGGGACTCGAACCCGGGACCGACCGGTTATGAGCCGGTTGCTCTAACCAACTGAGCTAAAGGCCCATAGAAGGGATTGACAGCACTTTGCCGCCACGTATTATGGTGGCGGCAAAGCCTTATCAGGTGGCTCCTCAAGTTGGACTCGAACCAACGACCCTGCGGTTAACAGCCGCATGCTCTACCAACTGAGCTATTGAGGAATGTCGAGCGGATCAAAGTGATCCGCTGGTGTGCGCGTCGAGTTATCTTCCCGGGCCGTCGCCAGCCAA
>DXDE01000135.1 GCA_019115615.1 Candidatus Agathobaculum merdavium
GGTTTGGGGTAACGTATCGGGATAACAGCGTGCTGATGGAAAGCGCGAAAGATATTGAAATCCTGAGCGGTAATTTTCGCATCGATGAGCTGAAAATCACAGAAGGGCAAGATCCTGAAGGGAAAAATCAGGTTGGCCAATTACATGAATTGACGGATCATTCCTTCACCTTTACCTGCGGCCGTCAAGGCTCGCAGGAAGTAGCGCAATGGTTTAACCAGAAATTCTCCGGATATAACGATCCGGCAGTCACTGGCGATCGAACCACCTTTGATCAAACAGCAGATGAGCTGAATTTTGCCTTTGTGGGCGATTTACAGCTCACGGTAAAAGCGCCGGCTTTCCCAGAGGGCTGTTCTGTCACCTTTGAGGATGTGGCCTTTGCGCAGGGCAGCACCGCCTTCCGCAACAACTGGTGGTTTGGCCAGCTGAAAGGGCAGCATACCAGAGATGCTGACGGTCCGAATCGGATGCTGGCAATCGGCGCAGATGAATCGGGAAATACGGTATTCGCCTCCTTCCTGCGCGGCGGAAACGACGTCAATGCGGTTTCTCTGGAAGCAATCGCCCCAGCCCATCCGGCAAATGATCACGCCGTAACGCTGCCAAACGTACAGCAGGCCTTTCATGCGCTGCCGGACACAGGCACCCGCAGCGAGCTGAAAGGGTTTGGTGGAAATTATGACCCCTCGGTCAACCACATACAGGGCTATGCGCAGTATCTGGCTGAGGACGGAACAAATTACGCACTTTTGACGCACAGTGTTTCAACTGCACCGTATGCCCATATTCTTGTCGGTCAGAAAAACGGCGAAGAAATGTGGGGTTTCAAAACGTACTTGCAAAACTGGCAGCATCCGGGCGGCGTACAAAGCATCGGCGATTACCTGCTTGTGCCCAGCGAGCACGACAATCAGGCGCACATCGCGCTATATGATATGCGGACGCTTTCCGTGCAGGAATTGCGCAGAGTAGAAACGTTTGACCTGACGGTAGATCATAAAGCCGGCGCGCTTGGCATCACTTCTTATAAAGATGCAGACGGCACGGAATATTATTTGCTGCTTGTCGCGCATCTGGATGGGGAAAACAGCGTATACCATGCGTACCGTGCACTGGCGGCAAACGGTCTGGAGCAGGCCGCTTTCCAAAAGGTAGGCAGTTTCCCGCTGAACAAAGACTTTCAAGGATTTGGTCTGATTACCGAAGCAGAAACCGGAAAGGTTTATATGATCGGTCTCTGGTCGCCCAGTGAAGGCGCAACCTTCGCCGACTATGCGTATCTTTATGAACTGAACACACAGAACTGGACCGTCGGGGAAGCACTGGAAGAAAGACATCTGACCAGCCAGGGCGGTTTCCCCGGAGTCATGGGCGTGCATTTCCGCTATGGCGCGGGCGTGCTCGTAACGCCTGATCAGAATCTTACGCTGTATGCTTCCGAACGAAATACCGTCCTTGGAAGCGTACTGGCAATCAACGATTGGAGAAGCGGACAATGATAGCTGTCCCCTTCTGCATGTACGTATCCGCATCCTTTCACCCCTCTTTTCTCTCACATAACAGACTATATGTCTCTCCTTCTTCTATATAACATAGGCCAAAGCGTCGGTTCTTTTGAATCGGCGCTTTGGCCTGTTTGCAAGCGCCATGCCATGCAGCAGCAAAAAACCCATTTGAACCGCATCGCACGCCATGCTCTACAATCCACCTTCGTGTACATTACCGCTATCACATATAGCTTTTAAGCATAGTATTCTATTTTATATGAGTATTTGTTATTTATTTTTCCATGTGATACAATCATTTTAGAAGTCTTACTTGCCCGAAGCATGGCATAAAGGAGGAACAGCAATGAGCAAAAAGGTTTTGATTATTTCCACCAGTCCCCGAAAAGGCGGCAATTCAGATATGCTGGCAGACGCATTTGTGCAAGGCGCGCAGGATGCTGGGAATGATGTAGAAAAGGTCTCTCTTCACGATAAGAATATCGGGTTCTGCCAAGGATGCCTGACATGCCAAAACACGCAGCGCTGTTTCATCCGTGACGATGCGGATACCATTGCTCAGAAGATGCTGACGGCAGATGTACTGGTATTCGCTACCCCCATTTACTATTACGGAATGTGCGGCCAGATGAAAACACTGCTGGACAGGGCTAATCCCCTGTTCCCTGCCGATTACGCTTTCCGGGACATTTATCTGCTGGCTGCAGCGGCAGAGGAGGACGAGCATACGGTGGATGGAGCTATCACCGGCCTCACCGGCTGGATCGATTGCTTTGAAAAGACCCGGCTGGCCGGTACTGTCTTTGCAGGCGGCGTGACTGCAGTAGGCGATATTCAGAAGCACCCCGCTCTGCAAAAGGCCTATGAAATGGGCAAACAGGTATAAGGAGGATCACAATATGAAATCCAAATATAACGGCTATTCCTTCCCCCTGCGTGATACTATCACCCGGGAGAAGGTATATTTCCACAACCGCTATGGCATCGAGTTGTGCGGCGATTTATATCTGCCCAAGGAGGCCGGCGAAGCGCTGGCCGCTGTGGCAGTTGCCGGGCCTTTCGGCGCGGTTAAGGAACAGTGCGCCGGACTCTATGCAGAGGAGCTGGCCAGCCGTGGTTTTGCTGCTCTGGCCTTCGACCCTTCCTTCATCGGAGAAAGCGGCGGTGCGGTGCGAAATGTGGCCTCCCCTGATATCAACACCGAGGACTTTTCTGCTGCGGTAGACTATCTTTCCACACGCGACTTTGTGAACCCGGAACAAGTGGGTATCCTGGGCATCTGCGGCTGGGGCGGCATGGCTCTGAACGCCGCTGCTATGGACACCCGTATTAAGGCTACTGTCACCTCCACCATGTACGACATGACCCGTGTCAACGCCAAGGGGTATTTCGATGCCACAGACAGTGCCGATGCACGATACGAGACAAAAAAGGCTCTCAACGCCCAGCGGACAGAGGACTATAAAAATGATACCTATGCCCGGGCAGGTGGCGTGGTGGACCCGCTGCCGGAAGATGCGCCTTTCTTCGTCAAGGACTATTATGATTACTACAAGACCGAACGGGGCTACACCGAGCGCTCTCTCAATTCAAACAACGGCTGGAATGTTACTTCCTCCCTATCCTTCCTCAATATGCCCATTCTGCGTTACAGCAATGAGATCCGCAATGCGGTACTGGTAATTCACGGAGAAAAAGCACACTCCTGCTACTTCAGCAAGGACGCCTTTGCCGATATGGTGCGGGACAATCCCTATGCCGACAATAAGGAGCTGCTCCTTATCCCCGGCGCAGTCCACACCGACCTCTACGACCGGAAGGACATCATTCCCTTTGATAAAATCGAACAGTTCTTCCGCACGTACTTGAAGTAACTGCCGGAGGTGAGTT
>DXDE01000136.1 GCA_019115615.1 Candidatus Agathobaculum merdavium
TTGGCATTGCCGGGCCAAGGGGAAATCTACCTTTGGATAAAATTACCGGAAAGGGGATTTTGATATGCCGCGCAATATCCTTCTGCTTATGACCGACCAGCAGCGGGCGGAATACGTCGGCTATGTGCCGGACGGCGTTGCGGATACGCCGAACATCAACCGCATCGCGCAGGGCGCGTACTTCACCTGCTGCAACACAACCAACCCGATCTGCTCGCCCGCGCGCACCTCGCTGGTTACCGGGCGCTATCCGCGCCAGATCGGCACGCTGACCATGTCGGGCGACCTGTTCCCGCAGATCCCGACCTTTATGCAGGTGCTGCAGCGCGCGGGCTACAAGACCTACGGCATCGGCAAGTTCCATTATAACCAGACCTATCCGTGGTCGACGCCGCGCGGCTGCGGCATGGACCCGGTCGCGGGGGAGGACGGGGAAAAGGCCTATGGCTATGACTTCGTCTGGGAGACTGCGGGCAAGCAGCAGACGGTTTCCAACTACTGCTTTTACTGCGACTATCTAGCGAAAAAGGGCATGCTTTCGCAGGTGCGTGACTTTTTCCAGCAGTGCGGCGGGCCGAATGGCGATGTACCGCATCACAACTACGATAAGGCGCTGCCGTGGCCGTTCGATGAGGAGGACTACATCGACGTGGTCACCGGCCGCGTTGCGCGCGAGCAGCTGCGCGATCATCCCGCCGACAAGCCGTTTTACATGAAGGTGTCGTTCTGCGGGCCGCATAAGCCATATGACGCGCCGCAGCGTTATCTGGATATGTTCCCGCTCGAGCGGGAGGACGATTTCCTGCTGCCAGAAGGACAGCAGATCACGCCCGCGGATAAGGAAGCGCTCTGGCGGCAGCGGCGCTCGTCCAAGGCGATGATCAAGCTGATCGACGACCAGATCGGCCTGATCCTCGACCTGCTCGAGGAGCGCGGCATGCTGGAGGATACGCTTATCCTGTTCACCTCGGATCACGGTGACATGCTGGGTGACCATTACCTGCTGCAAAAGGGTGTGCCGTGGCGGCAGGCGGTCAACGTGCCGCTCGCCGTACGTCTGCCGGGCGCTGCGCCGATCGGGGAAAACCCCTCGCCGGTCGAGCTGTCCGACCTCGCGGCGACCATTCTGGATTACGCCGGACTTGACCCGGTCGAAGCGCTCAGCCGCAGCTGGCCGGCATATAACGATATCATCCCGTGTCGCTCGCTGCTGCCTGTGCTGCGCGGGGAGGCCGACCGCTGCCGCGACTTCTGCTTTGCGGAAAGTGACTTTACCGAGGAGCGCATCGACGGCATCCCGATCACGGATACGCCGTATTGGCGCGGGGCGGACGGCCGCCGCAGCAACGCTTGGCAGTCCATTATCACGGAGAACAGCAAGTACATCAAGTATCTGGGTTATCAGCTGGGTGAGATGCCCTACGAGGAGTTCTACGATCTGACGGTAGACCCGATGGAGACGCAAAACCGTGTGTCCGACCCTGCGTATCGCACGCAGGTCGAGCAGGCGCGCGCCCGTCTGGCCTATATGGTCGACCACCATCCGGCGGCGCAGAAAACGTGGAGCACGGCTTGCGCGCAGGCGCGCGGCATCCGATAGGGGGAAGTAATATGAAAACCATCGTTGTGCTGATGGACAGCCTCAACCGCCGCTTTTTGCCCGCCTACGGCAACACTTGGGTGCGTACACCCAACATGGATCGGCTGGCGGCGCGCAGCTGCGTGTTTGACAACCACTTTGTCGGCTCGGCGCCCTGTATGCCCGCGCGGCACGATATACTGACCGGCCGCATCGACTTCCTCGAGCGCAACTGGGCGCCCGTGCAGCCGTTTGACTGCACGCTGCCCGACGTGCTGCGCCGCAACGGGTATTTCAGCCATCTGGCGACCGATCATTTCCACTATTTCCATCTGGGCGGCGAGAATTATCATGCCGTGTTCGACTCGTGGGAATTTTTCCGCGGACAGGAGACCGATGTTTGGGTGTCCAATTTCGGCAAGCAGCCGGTGCGCCCGCACTACGGGCAGGATGAGGCACAGTATTTGTGTAACCGCACCCGGTTTGTGGACGAGTCCGAGTATCCCTCGCCCAAAACGCTGCGCCATGCGGCGGACTGGGTCGAGGAGCACCATGCGGATGATAACTGGTTCCTGATGGTGGATTCGTTCGACCCGCACGAGCCGTTCGACTTCCCGGACGAGGACGCATCGGAGTATCCGGATGATTACAAGGATAAGCTCTATTACTGGCCGGAATACGCGGGCAGCGAGCAGGCGACCGAGGAAGCCGTCGAGCACCTGCGCCGCCGGTATGCAACGCTCGTGACCATGAGCGACCGCTGGTTGGGACGCCTGCTCGACGTGCTGGACAAACATAATCTATGGGAAGATACGATGGTCATTTTGACTACCGACCACGGTCATATGCTGGGCGAGAAAGGGTTCCTTGCAAAAAACTACATGCCCTGCTACAATGAGATATATCAAATCCCGATGATGGTTTGGGTGCCGGGCATGACCGGGCCGACGCGCTGCGCGGCGCTGACGCAGAACATTGACCTGATGCCGACCATCCTGGACTTCTTCGGCATTGGGCAGAAGGATTGCCGCTATCCGCTGCACGGCGCAAGCCTGCTGCCGCTGATGCGGGGCGAGTGTGACAGCATCCACGAATCGGTCATCTACGGTGTGTTCGGCAGGCAGGTCAACATCTGCGACGGACGCTATACCTACTTCCGTTCGGCAGTGCGCGCGGATAACCAGCCGCTCAATCTGTACACGGCGATGCCGAGCACGATCTGCCATTACTGGGATTTCGACCATCTGACCGACGTTTCGCAGATCACGGCGGGGCCGTTCCTGTCCTATACGGACTATCCGGTGTTCCGCATCCCGAACACCATCACACGCTTTGCCAACGATTCGCAGAACTTTGCAGAGCGGTATGAGATTGTCGGCCATAATATGCTGTTTGACCTGCAAACCGATCCGCAGCAGGAGCATCCGCTGGATGATCCGGAGGTCGAGCGCATGATGTGCGACAAGCTGGCGGCAGCGATGGCGCAGCATGACAGTCCGGCCGAACAGTTTGAACGGCTGGGGCTGGAGCGTCCCGCGCAACAGGAAAAACGCGGCTGACAGCAGCCGTAAGGGGAAATGAGGGTAATTCCATATGTATGCGGTCTGTTTTTTGGTCGCCTTTTTGGCCTGCATTATCGGTAAGATATGCGGCATGGGCGGCGGTGTCATCATCAAGCCGGTGCTGGACGCAACCGGTGTGATGGAGGTTGCGGCAATTAACTTCCTGTCCGGCTGCACGGTCATCGGCATGACATGCTGGTCGGTCGGCAAATCCATGGTAAAGCGCGATTCGGAGATTGATCTTTCTGTTTCCACGCCGCTGGCGATCGGCGCGGCGGTGGGCGGCCTGTTGGGCAAGCAGCTGTTTTCCGCGGTGGCGGGGCTGTTTGCGGACGCCAACACCGCGGGCGGTGTACAGGCGGGGCTGCTGCTGGTGGCGACGCTTGCAACGCTGCTGTATACCGTCAACAAGAACCGGATTCGCATGCTGCAGGTGCGCAATAAACTGGCCTGCATCCTGATCGGCCTTGGCCTTGGCATGCTGGGGACGTTCCTCGGCATTGGCGGCGGGCCGTTCAACATGGCGGTGCTGTATTTCTTCTTCTCGATGTCGACCAAGGTTGCGGCGCAGAACAGCCTGTATGTCATCCTGATCAGCCAGACGGTTGGCATTTTGGCTACGGCGTTCAGCAGCGGCATCCCGACGCTGTCCGTTTGGCTGCTGGTCGGTATGGTGCTGTGCGGCGTGGTCGGCGGTGAAGTCGGCGGCCGCACCAACAAGGGGCTGAGTGAGCAGCGTGCGACGCGCCTGTTTGAGGCGTCCATGGTGCTGGTCATGGCGATCAGCTGCTATAATATTTATGCCTTCTTTTTCTGAGGGCGTGTACGGATAACAAAAACCACCCCGTGCCTGTGATAGGCACGGGGTGGTTTTGTATGATGGAGAGAGATAGGGGTCAGAAGCCGACCAGCGCGCCGCCGTCGACCGGCAGGCACACGCCGGTGACGTACTGTGCTGCGTCCGAGCACAGGTAAACGGCAGCCCAGCCGATGTCGGAAGGCTCGCCGACACGGTTCATCTGGATGCGGCCGAGGATCTTGGCGCGGCGCGGGGGATCGTTGTCGGTTGCCGCGCGGTACATCGGCGTATCGATCCAGCCGGGTGCGATCGCGTTGACGCGTACGCCGTCCGCCGCGACTTCGGCCGAGAGCGTGTGCACCATGCCGAGCACGCCGGATTTGGCTGCCGAATAGCCCATGACATAGGGCTGGCCGATGTAGCTGGTCATCGAGGCAATGAACAGCACGCTGCCGCTTTTGCGCGCGCGCATCTGGGGCAGCAGCGCGCGGGTCAGCGCGAACGAGCCGACCAGATGGGTTTGCAGCACGCGGGAGAAGTCGGCCGGCTCCATCTCCTCAATCGGCTTTTTGCAGTGGTTGCCCGCGTTGTTAACCAGAATATCGACCTGTCCCACCGTTGCAAGGATGCCGTCCACCAGCGCGGGGATGGTATCAGTCTGCGCGACGTCGCCCGCGAAGAACAACGCCTTGTCGCCGAACTGGGCGCAGTTTTCGTCAAAGTGCGTTTTGTCGCGTCCGACCACGACCACACGCGCGCCTGCTTCAATCATGCACGCGGTCATCGCAAGGCCGAGCCCGGTCGCGCCGCCGGTGATCAGCGCGGTCTTGCCCGCAAGGGAAAACGGAAGATTCATTTTTCAACACTCCTGTTCACAGCGGGGGACAGCCCCGACCTGTTTTTCCTGATATTTATAAGGGATGAAATATTCCCGGTGGCCAAGCATCTCAGCGCGGGTCGGCTCGCCGCCCGCAACAGAGAGCACCTTATCTGCCAGCCGCAGGCCGAGGTCGCCGGGCGTTTCTGCGCCGGTCAGCACCGGGCCGGCGTCAAAATCCATGTCGCCCTGCATGCGGCGGAAGGTGCGGCTGTTGCCCGTGACTTTGATGACCGGCGCGACCGCCGAGCCGACCACGTTGCCGCGTCCGGTGACCAGAATGGTCAGGTGGCAGCCTGCGGCGGTCAGCGCCATCAACCCTTCGTTGTCGTTTGGGTTGGTGATGCCGAACTGCATCCAGTGCGGGTCGGGGGTGGTGTCGAGCAGCCACAGACCGCCGTGCGGCGGACGCTGTCCGACCTTGATCACGCCCTCGATCGGCGCGGAACCGCTTTTGACGACCGCGCCCATGCTCTTTTCCTCGATCGTTGACAGGCCACCGGCAAAGTTGCCCGGGCTGACCGAATACTGCCGCACCGACTGGCAATAGGCCATCGCCTTGTCGTAGGTCTGCGTGATTTCACGCCGCGCCTGTTCGTTTGCCGCGCGCCCGGCCAGCAGGCCACGCAGGCCGACCGCCTCGACGATCTCCTCAAAGATGGCCGTGCCGCCGTGCGCGGTCAGAAAATCGTAAAACCGGCCGACCGCAACGTTGCCCGCCAGCCCGCTTGTATAGTCCGAGCCGCCGCACTCCGCGCCGATGACCAGATCGCGCAGGCGCATGGGGACGCGCGGCGTGTCGCGCAGCTGTGTGCGCAGCCAACGGACGCAATCCACGCCATGCGCGATGGAGGAGGCGGTGCCGCCCATATCCTGAATGAAAAACCAGCTTGCGGGGCGTCCGCTCTGGCGGGCGGCTTCGGCCAGTCGCTCGGGCTGGGTGTATTCGCAGCCCAGACCGACTGCGAGCACCGCGCCTACATTGGGGTGCCGGATGAGCGCGAGCAGCAGCCGCACGGCGTATTGGTTGTCCGTGCAGCCGGAAAAGCCGATCAGCTCGGTTTCGCTGTCGTCCGATTGCCGGACGATCTGCTCGGCAACAAAATGCGCGCACTCGACCGTGTACACGACCAGCACCTTGTTGCGGATACCGACCGAGCCGTCCGCGCGACCATAGCCCAGCCAGGCAGCGTCTTCCAGTGCCATCTGCATTCCCTCCTTATTCATAGACCGTGTCCTGCGGCGCACCGGTCACCACGTCCAGATGGGACGAGCGCTCATCCACCAGACTGCGCATGCAGTGCAGGTGCACCCAGCTGCCCGCCGGGATGGACGCGGTCGCGCGGCCGATGACCACGCCGTATTTGATGATGTCCTCGTCCGCGGCGATATCCCGCAGCGCCAGCTTGTGGCCGTCCGGGATGTCCTGCGTAACGGTGGTTTCCGGCTGCACCGGTTCGCCGGTCAGACGTACCACACCGGGGGTGAGCGCCTCAAGCGCGGTCGCGACATTGTCGCGCCGGTCGATGACAAAGGCGGTCTGTACATGCGTCATACGGAAAACCCCCTTTTTACAGGATGCCGAACACCCGGAACGCCTCGGTCGCGGACATGCCGCCCTCAATCGCGGCGCGCACCTTCTTTTCACCGGCTGCCTTTTCCAGCGCCTTTTCCAGCACCTCATCCGCAATCTCCTGCGGGATGACCAGCACGCCGTCCACGTCGCCGAAAATCAGGTCGCCGTCGTGGATGGTGACCTGCCCAATTTCGATCGGGCAGCGGAAGTCTACGACCTGCGTGCGCACGGACGAATCCTGTGCCCACGCGCCGCGCGAAAATACCGGCCAGTTCTGCGCGAGCACCTGCGGGGTGTCGCGATGGTAGCCGTTGACGACTGCGCCTGCCGCGCCGCGGGTGCGGGCGGTGGCGGTCAGCAGCTCGCCCCAGTAGGCGCAGCGGCCCGTGCCGCCGGTGGCGAGATAAATCTCGTTTTCGCGCAGTTGGTCGAGCGCTTCGGTCAGCAGGCCGAACGGCTTTTCCTGCGGGCCGAATACGTCGATCATCAGCACGGTCATCGCGTATCCGGCGAGCTTCATCTCTTTGCGCAGCGGGCGGATGTCGGGCGGCAGGAACTGGTGCGTGTAGCCCATGGCATCCAGAATATCCCCCACGACCGGGGTATACAGTTTTTCCTTCATCAGGCGGAATTTCTCCGCCTCGTCCTTCCAGAGCGGCATAGGACTTCCCTCCTGTGATATATCAGTAAATACAGCATAGCACGCCATCCGCTGGAAGGCAAGCGGAAAACCTTGCGCACGGCAAAAAAATATGATAGGATAGCCATACCGGGGTACAAACGCCCCGCAAGAGAGGAGCACACAAAACCATGGCGGAAAAGACTGTTTCCCTGACGGAAAAGGCCTATGAAGTGCTGAAAGAGCGCATACAGGACTGTGAATATATGCCCGGACAGCCACTTTCCGAAAAAGGGCTGTGCGAGGCACTCGGCTGCGGGCGCACGCCGGTGCGCGAGGCGCTGCTCGCGCTGCGGGGCGAGGGACTGGTCGAAATTTTTCCGCGCAAGGGCATCCGTGTGGCGGGATTTACTCATGAGCGGATCAGTGAGATATATCAGATTCGCAAGCTGATCGAGCCGGCGGTCTGCGTGAAATATATGTTGCGGTTCGACAAGGCCGCGCTGTTGGCGTACGACCGCCGTTTTCAGGCAGCCGACCGTTCGGATGACCGCATGTATTACCGGCTGGACACGGAATTTCACCGCTGGCTGGTGACGGTCGCGGGCAACGGCACGCTGGATGCGTTTTTCGCGGGGCTGATGGAGGTGCAGTACCGTTTCGGCGTGTATTCCGCCCGCATCGGCACAGCGGAAAAGCGCGATTATTACACTGAACACCACGAGATCATCGAGGCGCTGCTGGCAGAGGATGCGGCGCGCATCGAGCGCGCGCTGGTGTCGCATACCAACTATTCCGAGGTGATAGCGCTGAAAACGCTGGAAGCCGTGCACGCGCTGTGACCCTTTGCACAAAATCAAAAGCCCCCGCCGGTGACGGGGGCTCAGCTTGTCGAAAAAGATCCCGCGCCGTAGCGCGCATCATTCAGCCGCTCTGTGAGCGGCATCAAAAAAGCGAGCTTTGCCCGCTTTTTTGATACAACTAATAATTCGATCGGAAGCGTGGTTCCGATCGAGAGGCTGCCGAAAACTATGTTTTTGGACAGCCTCAAGCCCCCGCCGGTGGCGGGGGCTTTTTTGCGTTCTGGAATTGTTACCGATAGGTCAGCTCGGATTTTCGGATGTGGATGTCGAGCGTGGCGAACGAGGTGTCCTCATAATCGACGGCGCAGAAGCCGCAGGAGTGCAGGAACAGGTAGAGGTCGTCGATCTCGACGAGGGACTTCGGCCCGATGATGATTTCGCGGATAAAGTGGTCACACACGCCGGGGGCGTCAAAGCGCAGCTCATGGTAGCTTTGCAGACCAGCGGCTGCGGTGCGGAACTGGAGCGGCCCGAGCGAAAACAGGTTGGAATGGTTGACTTGCAGCTGCGGGGCGAGGTCGATCGTCGACATCCAGACCGGGTCGCCCGCGAAGGCCTGATGCTTGGCCGAAAAGCACAGACGGTACTCGTTTTCCTCGCTGAAATCCTCTTTCTTGAACAGCGGGGCGCGGCTCTGGATATCCGCCAGAATGTCTGTGCCCTCCCGGCAGATTTCGAGGTGCTCCTGCGAGGTCGGCGCCTGCGGCGCGTCCGGCATGGCAGCCAGCCGGTCAATGTATGCTGTAATCGTATCGGCATAGTGGCTGACGATATCGTCCAGCTGCGCCTGCGTGTAGCAGATGGGCTGGAAGGTGAAGCCGTAGGCCTCAAGCTGCTGCAGATAGGCGCTGGAAAAGCCGATGCACATGCCTGCGGCGTTGTCGGCATAGCCGCGCCACTGGCTGAGCTGGTCGGGGCGGCGGCTGAACGAGATGCTGTACACACGCCGCGGGATAAAGGATTGCGACGACCCGTGCAGCAGCTCGCAGATGCGGTGATATTCCCGGTCGGCAAGCGTACCGGCAGGCGGCCAGTCCGGCCGGGAGGGACGGCGGCGGTCCAGCGCGGCGGCGATCGCTTCAGGAAGCACGTCGCACTCCGCACGGTCGTTGCTTTTCTGCACATCGCAGATCCACAGGCATTTGTTTTCGATAATATTCTTGAACGCAGCCAGACTGCAATAGTGGTAGACGATCTGATCCTGCTGAGATTGCCGCATGGCTGCATCCCCTTTCTGTCAATCCTTCTGCTTTCACTATACGGCATGCGGGCAGGCTTGTCAATCGCGCGCGGCTCGGGGACTTCGTGGTTTTCGTTTTATCAGGAGGGCAATCCTGCAGCCAGTTCTATGCCGGGATACAGGATTTTTTCGGTTTGATACGCCGAAAGCCCGGCTTATGCTCGCTGCATAAGCCGGGCCTCCAGACAATATGGAGAAAAAATTTGAAGGGCGCAAAGTATTATATGGTGGTATCGTTGGCCATCTTGCGATATTTGTTGTAACGTGCTTGGATATCACAAATAGCCTTCTGATACAGGGCATCCGCGCGATCCGGGAAGTTGTTTTTCAGCGATGCAAAACGGTTTTCTCCCATCAGATAGTCCATCAGCTTGCTGGTGTCCGGTGCGGGAGAATCCAGCTGGAAGGGATTGAGACCTTGTGCTTTGCGGCGCGGATCGTAACGATACAGCTGCCAGTAACCACATTCGACAGCCTTTTGCATCTCGGTCTGCGTGCAGCTCATGCCTGCCTTGATATGCTGCTCGAGGCACGGGCAATAGCAGATGATCAGCGACGGGCCCGGATAGGCTTCCGCTTCGCGGATGGCCTTGAGCGTCTGCGCCTGATCGTAGCCGATGGCCACCTGCGCGACATATACATAACCGTAATCCATAAAGATGGCGCCGAGATCCTTTTTGGCGATCTGCTTGCCGCCAGAGGCAAATTTTGCGACTGCGGCGGTCGGCGTGGCCTTGGAGGATTGTCCGCCGGTGTTGGAATACACTTCGGTATCCAGCACCATCAGGTTGATATCCTGGTTTTGCGCCAGCACATGATCGATGCCGCCAAAACCGATATCGTAAGCCCAGCCGTCGCCGCCGATCGCCCATACGGACTTTTTCGACAGATATTCCTTATTTTCCAGCACAAAGGCGACATCAGGCGTGCTTTCAACATGGTTCAGCGCTGCGATCAGCGCATCCGATACCGCGCGGGATTGCTCGCGGTCGTTCCAGTTTGCCAGATAAGCGTCGATCGCGTCCACCGCAACGCCTGCTTCGCGCAGCGATTCCAGACGCAGCAGGATTTCCTTACGGATGGCATCCTGCGCATGGAAGAAGCCGTAGGCGAACTCCGCGTTATCCTCAAACAGGGAGTGTTCCCAAGCCGGGCCAAAGCCGCGGTTATCCTTGCAGTACGGCAGGATGGGGGCGCCGCCGCTGTATGCCGACGAGCAGCCCGCCGCGTTGCCGATGTACATCCGGTCGCCCACCAGCTGGCTGACCAGCTTGATATAGGTGGTTTCCGCGCAACCGGCACAGGCAGCGGAGAATTGGAAATAGGGCTTTGCAAACTGGATGGACTTCATGTTCTTGTCGCTGATCACATCCGGCTTGAGGTAGCGTTCATTCATAGCGACAGCATCAAAGTTGTGCTGTTCTTCCTTCATTTCTTCAAACGGCGTCATGGTCAATGCGCCCTCAACCGGGCACGCTGTCAGGCAGACGCCGCAGCCCAGACAGTCATACGGGGAAATCTGCATGCGGTAGGAATAGGACGGCGCATCCTTGCCCAGACCCTTGGCCGGAACGGTCTGGAAGGAGGCCGGCACTTCCGCTTTCTCTGTATCGGTCAGCAGAACCGGGCGGATCGCTGCATGCGGGCAGGTGGCGGCGCAGCGGTTGCATTGTGCGCACTTGTCGCCATCCCACTTGGGCACCTTGGTGGCTACGCCGCGCTTGGCATAGGCCGAAGTGCCGTTTTCCCAAGTGCCGTCCAGCACGCCGTGCTTCTGGAACACCGAAACCGGCAGCTTATCGCCCTGCTGGCGGTCCATGGGGAGTACGATATCCTTGACAAAAGGCGTTGCCTCGATCTCCTGCGCCGGAGCATCCGCCGCATCCGCCCAGCTTGCCGGAATATCCACCTTGACGGCGGCGCTGATGCCGACGTCGACCGCCTGATTGTTCAGATCGACAATCTTCTGGCCTGCCTTTTTGAAGTAGGAATTGTAGTTGTTCTTCTTCATATCCTCGACCGCAACATCCAGCGGGATGACCTTGGTCAGGGCGAAGAAGGCGGCTTGCAGGATGCTGTTGGTGCGCTTGCCCAGACCGATCTCGGCGGCAAGCTTAGCCGCGTCGATGATGTAGAACTGCGCATGCTTGCGGCACAGGTCGCGCTTGATCTTGCCCGGCAGACGGCTTTCCAGCTCTTCCACGCTCCACGGGCAGTTGAGCAGATAGATGCCGCCCTCCTTGAGATCCTCGGTGGTGTCATACTTGCTGACATAGGTCGGCGCATGCACCGCCACAAAATCCGCTGCCGAAACCAGATAGGTGGAGCGGATCGGCTCGTCGCCAAACCGCAGGTGCGACTGGGTCAGGCCGCCCGACTTCATGGAATCGTAGGAGAAATACGCCTGCGCATACTTATTGGCTGTCAGGCCGATGGTGGTGATGGCGTTTTTATTTGCGCCTACCGTGCCGTCGCCGCCAAGACCCCACAGCTTGCAGGAAACCTGACCGGGATGCGGCATCTCGACTTCCTTGTAATCGAGCGAAGTGTAAGTAACGTCATCGTTGATGCCGATGGTGAAGTTGTTCTTCGGCTCGTCCTTCGCAAGATTATCATAAACCGCGATCATCTGGCCGGGCGTGGTGTCCTTGGAGGACAGACCGTAGCGGCCGCCGATGACCTGAATATCGCTGCGTCCGGCCTGATGCAGCGCTGTGCAGACATCCAGATACACCGGTTCGCCGACTGAGCCGACTTCCTTGGAGCGGTCAAGCATCGCAATCTTTTTGCAGGTTGCCGGAATAGCGGCTGAAAAATGCGAAACCGAGAACGGGCGGTACAGGTGAATCTGCACCATGCCGACCTTGCGTCCATGCGCGTTGAGATAGTCAACGGTTTCCTTGAGCGCTTCGGAGGCCGAGCACATCACGACAACGACCTCTTCCGCATCCGGCGCGCCATAGTAGTTGAACAGACGATAGTCCCGACCGGTCAGTTCGTTGATTTTGCCCATGTAATATTCGACCGTTTCCGGCACAGTCGCACTCTTAATATTTGCGCCTTCCTTGCACTGGAAATAGATATCCGGGTTTACATTGTTGCCGCGGTTGGTCGGATGCTCAGGGTTGAGCGCGTTGCGGCGGAAATCACGCAGCGCATCGTAATCGATCAGGCCGCGCAGATCCTCGTAATCCAGCGCTTCAATGCGCTGCATCTCATGCGAGGTGCGGAAGCCATCAAAGCAGTGCATGAACGCATATTTTGCGTGGATGGCCGACAGGTGCGCAACCGCGCCCAGATCCATCGCTTCCTGCGGCGAGGAGGACATCAGCATGGCATAGCCGGTGGTGCGGCAGGTCATAAAATCGGTGTGATCACCGAAGATGGAATGGTGGTTGGAGGTGACTACTCGGGACGCAATGTGCATGACGTTGGGAAGGAACTGGCCGCCCATGGCATACATGGCAGGGATCATCAGCATCAGACCCTGCGACGAGGTAAACGTCGTGGTCAGGGCGCCGGCCTGCAAAGCGCCGTGGCAGGTGCCTGCGGCGCCCGCTTCGGACTGCATCTGAATGACATCGACGGTCGAACCGAACAGGTTCTTCCTGCCCTTGGCAGACCATTCATCCACCTTTTCCGCCATCGGGGAGGACGGCGTGATCGGATAGATCGCCGCTACCTCGGTAAAGGCATAGGCGACATGGGCTGCAGCCGTGTTACCGTCCATCACGGCGTAATTCTTCTTCATTGGACTTTCATCTCCTACATCGACAGATACTGATTATGGCATACAAAGACTCAAACAAAGTTGCAGACACGCGCGATCGACATTTCGGTAAAGCCAAGCGCTTCGGCTTTGGTCTGCCGTCCGCTGGCTATTATATCATATCCTGTTCCACCTGGATGCCACCGCGGAGGAACACCGTGATTTTCTCCGCTGAGTTGACCTTGACCGTATCCACCAGCTGCCGGATGAGAGCTTCATCCCATTCGCTGATGTGGGTGGACGCCTGAGCCATCGCGGCAGCCGCATCTTCAATGCGCCGTACAGC
>DXDE01000137.1 GCA_019115615.1 Candidatus Agathobaculum merdavium
TATCATACTGCATTTGCCGATCCTTGATCAGGTCGAAGATGCTACATAATGTGTCTGGAAATAGGGAAAAGCACACATTTTGTGTATAATACACAAAATGTGTGCTTTTTATTTGTGGCAATAATGAAAAAAGGAATACGCTGACAGCTTTTAGACAATCTTTAGTTTTGTAATAAAAAATTATGCTATAATATGGTTAATGTGCACGAACTATGGAGGCAGTGTGATTACAGGCAGCCACGGGCTGCCGGATTCAACCACACCGGACGGGGAGCATGTGGGCGTTCGGGGACGGTTAAGAAAATGGGGTGCTTGCGTTGAATAATAAACAGCTTTTTCCGTTTGAACGGAATCGTTACTATGTCGGAAAGCTGCTGACCTCGGCGGACTTTCAGGCGGAGCAGACTTATGCGGGAAATAAGCGGCGTTTTCTAAATGAAATGCTGTTCGGTCAGGGTATTGTCTGCGGCCTTGGCGTATATGCGTTGGATGATGTTTCGCTGATGGTCGAGTCCGGCGTCGCGCTGGACAGTTGGGGACGTGAACTTGTACTGGATAATTCGATTGTGCGCAAGTTGAGCACAATCGAGGGTTTTGATACGCTTGAGGCAGATTGCGTCAGCCTGTGTCTGCGTTATGATGAAAAGCCGGAGCAGCCGGTCTATACGGTAAACCGCCGCGATCAGGAAGAATATGAGATGAACCGCCTGCGCGAAGGCGTATCTCTTGTTCTGGTTGATACGGCTCAGGCCGCAGCGCCGGAGCTGCCGGAAAATGAATTTTTCAGCCGTATATTGATGTTTCAGAATGAGGACTACACGGTTGAACTGAGCATCCCGGCATTTATTCCGTGCGGCAGCCGCGTGCGGATGACGGTGACGGTGACCAAACTGTCCGCGGCTGCAATACCGTTTTCCATGGAATGTACGCTGCAGTCGCCTGCATTGGCTGCCCAGGACGGTTCCCATGAGACTAAGATCAACATTGCCGATGCAACGCCCGTCCAAGGGGAGCGGATCGTGCGTCATGTATGGCTGACGGCGCAGCAGCGCCCCGCGCCGGATTCTGTCATTATTGCAGAGCCGGGCCGTGTGGATATCCGTCTGGCAGGGCAGCGCGTGCAGGTTATGGAGAAAATGTCCGCGCGTGCAGTAATCGAGCAGACCGATGCAGAGTCGATCATCGAGCGGGAACTGGCACGCGTCAGTCTGGAGACCCGCGCTATGGCCGCCGGAGAGGATTATATCCGCTTGGCTGAGCTGAAGCTGCAGCGGACACAGAATAACTGTATCATCGAATCGGTACGCGAAAATGGCGTTAAGCAGTTTGTCCGCACAAACGTTGATGAAGCGCAGCGCCGTCTGCTGCGTACATATTACGGTGATAAAAATGATATGCCGCAGATGCAGCAGCCGGCTGCTCCTGTAGCGCAGGGTGAAACTGGCCCATTGATGCCACGTGAACCGCTGTTTGCGACTGGGTTGTGTGAAATTCCGATCAGCCGTGAAATGCGACCGGGGCAGGTGCTCTATTCTGACGAGATTATGCACGGACTTGGCAAGGGCGATGTCTTTGTCAGCGTCGGCTTTGAATATCTGTCGGAAGACCTAAAGACCAATCAGATGGCGCGCAATATTATCTATGGCAACGCGGATTTGTTTGCTGATGAGCAGATGCCGGTGCCGCAGGCAGAGCTTGCCGTCAAGGTAATGAGCGACCGGGGGAGCTTTATGGTCGCGGCGCGCATGCAGGAGGAAACCTCGAACGCGCTGCTTGTGCTGCGCTGGATGGCTTATAAGATTCCGGCAGCAGGTGATAAGCTGGAGAGCGACATTAAGGGCAAACGCATCTCTGCAATGCCGCCCACCATTGTTATGGGCACGCGTGATAGTCATTACTTTAATGTACGGTTCCACAATATGGAGCCTTGCACACTGACCTATACTTTGACGGAAAAGGGCTCCGGTGAGATCACGACGGACGGCGTATATACCGCACCGGCGCGTGAGGGCGTGTATGAGATCCGCATCGCCTGTACGGATGACCCGATGATCAGCACCTACGCATATGCCGTGGTGAAAAAGAATAACGAGTCCGCAGCGGAACAGCCTGCGGCAGAGGAATAAAACTGCGCATCCATATGCGCACGGAAGGGATGGGTTGAATCTTGATATATCGCATGGAGCATATGCTGCTTGAGCCCATCCATGAGGTGCTGCGGGGCACGCAGAATGATGTGCTGGTCTGCCGGGACAGAAACTCGCCCGTCGGTGCGACATACACCCTCTGGGTAGTGCATGACCGGGGGTGTATCCGTACGCTGCTTGACCTTTTTGAAAATTCGCCGCGTGACCTGCTGGAAGGGGAATCGCCCTATCTGGCCCGGTTCGCGGAGGGGGAGGATCTTTGCTTCCTCTTTGAATATCGCCCGCCCAGACCGCTGATGCGGTTTGCACCCGGCCAGGCGGAAAGCGTGCAGCAGCGGGAACGGATCAGTATCAATCTGGTGATGGCCTGCTTGGCAAGCCCGATGCCGTTTGCTATCTTGTGTTTGCTGCTTGAGCAGGGCTGCGTCAGCATTACGCAGGACGGATCAATTTATTTTACTTACGAAGCAGATCTTTCTAGGCTCAACCCTGCGGATGGGGAGGCAATGTGCGCCGATCTTTGCGTATCGGTTGTGCTGGAACTGCAGCAGGAAGATACCAACCTCAAAAGCATGAAGCTGTTGCATATGAAGTTGGAAAAGTCTGCGTATCAGAGTCTGGCTGAGCTGTACCGTGATATCCGCCTGACGCTCGTACCGGAAAAAAAGCCTTCATGGCGCAAGCGGCTCAAGGGGCTTTGGCTGCGCAACAAAGATCGGTGGTTCCGCTGGCTGCTGCGGTTGTCTGTGGTGATCGTGATTTTAACGCTGCTGGTGCTGCTGTCGCAGCTGATTTTCGGTGATGTGCCGTTGTTCCGCCTGTTTGAACATTCCATGGATGTGGTCGGAACCGAACGATTGGCCGGAGGCGCATAAAACACCCGCCTGCCGGCGGAATAGAGGGGAGAAACCGCAATGAGAAAAAAGTGGCTTGTAGTCGTGCTGCTTGTCGTGTTGGCAAGCCTTTGCGCGCTGCTGCTGCCGCTGGATCTTCTGCCGCTCGAAGCAATGTCACAGGAGATGACGCTTGATGCGGATGGCAGTGTCTACATGGTGTCCAACGACAATGTGCGTTCACGGATCATTGCAGCGGATTATGACGGCCGGGTGGAATATTGCTATCAGGAAAGCAGCCGCAGACAAGGCCGCGTCAGTTCGATCGGCGCGGTTGCCGTATCGGATGGCGAAGTGTTTTTTATCCGGCGAACCGGAAGCGACCGGATGATTTCTTTTGACAGCTGGGAGCTGGTCAAACTGGATATGGCGACAGGGGAAACCGAAACGCTGTATACGGATGAGACCGGAAACACAGAAGCGACCGGCGTTGCTGTTTCCGATCGCATGGTTTATGTATCCTGCATTGGGGAATCCAGCAAAGCAGGCATCAAGATTGATACTGTGGAGCTGCACAGGCTCAATTTGGACGAGGAAAACAGTGAAATGCTGCCTGTCACCGCGGCGGATGTCGACGAAGGCAAGTCGGTGGTGACTGCCGTATATAGCGGAGGCAGCACAATATGTGCATTGCTGACCGACGGCACGCTCGTCAGCACAAGCGGCAGGCTGCTGGAGCAGGTGGCTGTGCCGGAAGAGAGCGCACCCATAGGCGGTTTGCAGGCATCCAACGGCTACCTTTGGGCGCGCGGTGCCCAGCCGGGCGAATTCCTGACCGGTACCGCTTATCGGATGCGTGCGCGTGAGATGAGCGAGACGGTATTGTCCGGTGCGGCAACTTCTAACCAGCTGGTGCTGCGGGTATACACCGGGAATGATAAAGCGGCACTGGCGCGTTCCGAAGGGGAAGACGTCCGTCTGGTTGAGCATCTGAAAATACCGTTTGCTATTCGGCTGCAGATGCGCTGGGTAGCCATGTTGGTCGCTGCAGGTGTGACGCTGTTGCTGGCGCTGCTTGTGCTCGCTGCACTGCGTTTTGCGTTAGGGCATCGGCTGCGCAGCAGACTGACTGCGTCGATCGTTGGTCTGCTTGGTGTGTTCTTTGCAGTCGTTATGCTGATATCGGTGTTCTGCTGCCTGCAGGTGCGCGATGAAGGCACAGAACAGACTGCGTCGTGGTACGCGCAGAATATGGCGTCAACTTTGACGTATGGTTCTATCTCAGGCGGTGCGGATACGCAGTCGCCGCAAGCGCTTTTGGGACTTTCGGACGATACGGACGCTTCGGTCGCCTGCGTTGTCTACTCCTTGCAGGAGGGCGGGGAGACGCCGGTCTATGCGTCGGGCAACGGACTGACAGCAAACGCAGATGTTTTGCGGTGTGTCCGTGAAACCGCTGAGCGTGGTTATTCGAACAGTATGAAGACAGTGTTCGACGGTCGAAACGCCAGCCTGTGTGCGGTTCCGGTGCGGCAGGCGGGCGAGGTCACCGCAGTGCTCGCTGCACTCGTTTGTGAAGCTGACTATTCATGGTACGAAGTCGGCGGGCTGGGCCTGTTCTTGGGGATGGCTGTCCTGCTGTTCCTGCTTTGCGCGATTGCAATGACGCTGATCGTACGGCGTCATCTGCGCCCGGTTGTACCGCTGGCTGAGCAAATGGATCGACTTGCGATTGGCGACACCAACCTTGATGAGGTTGCGTGTGCGGATGATGAATTGGGCCGCCTGTGGCAGTCCCTGAAAGAGCTGTCGGTCGGCATGGCGATCCGCGATTATGAGCTGAATATGACCCTGGACTCCTGCCGGCGCTTTGTGCCGCATAGCATGGAACAGCTGCTTGGCCGCGGCACGGTAACGGAGATCGCTGCCGGCGATATGATCGCCTCTGACGGCGCGCTGGGATTGATTTCTTTCAACGATAATGAGCAGAAGAGAACTTCCCTGAACGACCGTGAGTTCATGGATTATGTCAACAACTGCTTTTTGAGTGTCAGCCGCAGTATCCGTCCGCAGGGCGGCGTGATGCTGACCGGCGGTTTTGACCTTTCCGCCGTACGGGTTTTGTTCGCGCAGTCGCCGGATAAGGGCGTGCGCGCCATGCTTAGCCTGTTGGGTGATAACGGTGGAAAACACTGTTCCGCACTGCTGCACCATGCGCATTTTCTGTATGGCGTAGCCGGAGTACAGGATGAAGCGTTTCCGTATCTTGCGTCGTCCGAGGTCAGCTTTTTCAGCGGCAAGCTGGCGCAGCTGGCTGAAACCGGATGCCGTCTGGTTGTGACGGATGCTTTCCTCAAAACGCTCAGCGAGCGGTTCAGTACCCGTTATATCGGCTTTTTTGCATCAGCGGATGGGAAAAATCTGTATAAACTGCATGAAGTGCTTGACTGCTACGGTGAATTGGAACGCACCCAGCGTGAGCAATATGACAAACGCATGCAGGAAGCGATCCGCTGCTTCTATCAGAATGATTTTTATCTGGCGCGCAATTTGTTCCTTGCGATCTTGCGCATGGCGCCGCAGGATGGCATCGCACGCTGGTATCTGTTTGCCTGCGAGCATTACTTCAATGCGGGCGTAGGCGAGGAAGCCCGTTACGACCTGTTTGGTGTAACACATTAATATATCCATTCTATTGTGAAAGGGGGCCGGAAGCCCGTTGAATCGACTGTTTAATACCTTATTCTCAGCGTTCCGTGCGAAGGCGACCGGCTTCTGGAACAAGTTCCGGCTGCTGCTGACCCCTTCGTTTTGGCAGACAAAGGTTATTTCCAAGCTGCGGCAGTTTTTCAGCAAACTGTTCGATGTCCGCCCCCGGGATAAAAAGGATTATTATCCGGTATTTCGCTGGCTGGTCAGCAAGCGCTTGGCCTATGCGATTGTGGTTTCCCTTTGCGTGGTCTGTGTGGTTGTGCTGTGGCAGATCGGATCAGGTTGGATCGCAAAGTCGGGTACGGGTGATCCGACGTATCGATATAATTCGATTGTACTGAAATTTTATAGCGGAAAAGCCCGCGTAACCGCGCATGATGGCTATGTGGCATATGTTGGAGACGTGGAAAAAGGCGCGGCTGAAGGACAGGGTTCGTTATATAATGCCAACGGCGATCTGGTTTACGAAGGCGCGTTTTCCGGCAGCCAGTATAACGGTACAGGAACGCTGTATTATCCCGGCGGGGGCGTACGGTACTCCGGTGAGTTTGTCGAAAACCTGTATGACGGCACCGGTAAGGAATACAGCGTGGGCGGTGTGCTTGAATATGAGGGCGGTTATTCCCGTGGAAAACGCTCAGGCACTGGCAAACTGTATAATGCAAGCGGCAGCGCAATCTATGCCGGGTCATTCCGCAGTGGCGAGATCGTGTATGATGAACTGCTCGGTAAGTCCATGGCGGAAGCAGCGCAGATGTATACCGGTACGCAGATCCTGTATTCGACGGAGGATGAGTCCTGCATTGATATGAAGGAAATCGGCGTTGTGTGCGGTCTGAAGGACGGATCGAAGTCGCTGGAGCCGGAATGGACGGTGGAGGCAGTATTTGTACCGTCCAGCAGTATCCAGATTGATGGTGTGACCTGCTCTTCGATCAGCGAAGTGGCTGCGCAGCTCGGCATTACTGAATATGAGGGCGAAAGTCCGGTGCTTTTGGCCGAAGCGGTCACGATCAATAGCCTGACGGGTGACAGCGCGCTGCGTTTCGATAAGGTGGATATGCAGACCGACAGCACATTTGAGGAAGCGGTCAATGTGACCGAATATGATCAGAATCAGCTGGCATACCTGCATTCGTTTGCGCGTGATGGCGTACTGTATACCTTCTATACCAGCGAGGAAAATGGGGAGCGGTTCGACTTCTATTCCGTTTCTCTTGTGGAGTAAAATTTGATGTTTTGCAGAAAGGAGGCAAAGGATGGGTAAGGTTTCAATCGGCCGGCGTATGGCTGGTGCGCTGGTTGCTGTTTCGATGATAGCGGCGGTATGCAGCCCGTCTTTTGCCGGTGCTGCAAATAAGACCTTGCTGCAGGCACAGGCACAAAGCATGGCTGTTGCCAACAGCTCGGATATTTCAAAAAAGACAAATGAGATCACGCTGCAGAAAATGAAATACGTTGAGGCGGTCGATGCGATCAAGGCAAAGGTTAAAAACCTGACTTCGTTCCGCTGGACGCCGCTGCTCAGCTTCAAATTCCCGGAAAAACTGGATATGACCGAGGAATATGATCTGCAGATTAAGCCCATCACACTGCAGGCGGATATCACCACCATGCAGCATGAGCTGAACGATCTGCGATATGCGGCGCTGCTTGAGGTTAACACGGCCTATCTTGAGACATATATACTGCAGGAAAAGGTCGCCTTCACAGAAGAAAGGCTGGAAAATGCGCAGACGGAATTGGAACGAAACCAACTGCGGCTGCGTACGGGCGATGCGACGCAGGCAGATATCGATAAAATGCAGAAATCGGTCGAAACGCTAGAAAATGAGCTGACAACGCAGAAAAGGAATTTTGAGACTGCGAAAAGCAATTTGTCTGATATCATCGGCATGGATGTGACTACGGGTTACACCTTTGCCGACAGCATGTATACCGCGGCGATCCCGCGCGAAAGTCTGGAGGATATCACCAACTACACCCTTGAGAACGATCATGGGTACTATTCGGCGAAAATGTCCGCTTCGACCGCGCTGCTCAATCTCAATGCTTACGAAAGCCTGATGCGCAACCAGTATGGCGGCAAGATGAACCGCATCATGTCGTTTGTCAATGCGGCAAAAAACGGACAGGATGTCGACTATGCCGCGTTCCAGATCGCTT
>DXDE01000138.1 GCA_019115615.1 Candidatus Agathobaculum merdavium
AAAAAAAGCTGTGAAAGAATTGTAAATTTTGTAGGAACAGTGCACGGAAAAGCGGGATTTCGCATTGTATTCGCGGGAGAAATAGCGTATAATGTTTTCTGTATGAGTAGAAAGTACTGATGAGAAAGGGCGAATAAGAAAAATGAAGCTGGCGGTGTTATTCGGCGGTGTTTCGAGTGAACATGAGATCTCGTGCCTGTCCGCCGCGTCTATTCTGCGCAATCTGGATAAGGATAAATATGATATTTATGCGGTTGGCATCACGCGGGAGGGCAAGTGGTATTATTGCCCGACCTGCGACCCCGACCGTATTGAAAATGGCGCGTGGGAGCGCATGGCGGACAAAGTGCCCGCCGTGCTCACGCCCGACCGCGGCATCCATGGCCTGCTCCTGATGCACGAGGGCAAAACCGAGGCGGTGCGTATCGACTGCGTGTTCCCGGTGCTGCACGGCGTGGGCGGCGAGGACGGCACGATACAGGGCCTGCTTGAACTGGCGGGCATCCCGTATGTCGGCTGCGGCGTCGCGGCAAGCGCGAACTCGATGGATAAGTCGATCACCAAGGCGATCGTCGACACGGCCGGCGTGCGGCAGGCAAAGTATTACCTCGCCCTGCGGCACGACTTTGAGCGCGGCGCGGAAGGCGTCGTGCGCGCGGCGGCCGACGCGCTCGGCGCGTTCCCGGTGTTCGTCAAGCCCTGCTCGCAGGGTTCGTCGGTCGGCGTTGCCAAGGCAAACGACATGCTCGAACTCGCAGCCGGCCTAACCGAGGCGTTCAAACTGGACAGCAAGGTGCTGGTCGAGGAATTTATCGACGGGCATGAGGTTGAGTGCGCGGTGCTGGGCAACCAGAAGCCGGTTGCCTCGACTGTCGGCGAGATCGCGCCGACGCAGGAATTCTACACCTTCGACGCGAAATATAAGGACGAAAGCTCCAAACTGTACATCCCGGCACACATCACCGAGCAGCAGATCGAGACCGTGCGGCAGAACGCGTTGCGCGTGTATACCGCGCTCGGCTGCCGCGGTCTGTCCCGTGTGGATTTCTTTGTCACCCACGAGGGCGGCGAGGTCGTGTTTAACGAACTCAACTCCATCCCGGGCTTTACTTCGATCAGCATGTACCCCAAGCTGTTCGATTATGAGGGGCTGCGCTATCCCGCCCTGCTCGACCGGTTGATCGAGCTGGCGCTGGAGGAGCATCATGGATAATCGCGCAATCGGCGTATTTGATTCCGGCCTCGGCGGGCTGACCGCCGTACGGCGGCTGCATGCGCTGATGCCGGACGAGGACATCATTTACTTCGGCGATACCGGCCGCGTGCCGTATGGTACGCGCGGGCGGGATACCATTATTAAATATGCGCGGCAGGATGTGGCGTTCCTGCGGCAGTTTGATCTCAAGGCGATCATCATCGCCTGCAACACGGTTTCATCGGTTGCGCTTGACCTGCTCGGGCAGGAAAACGATATCCCGATCATCGGTACGGTCGAGCCTGCGTGCCGCCGCGCGATGACGATGACGCAAAACGGCAAGGTCGGCGTGATCGGTACAGCGGCGACTGTGCGGTCGGGCGCGTATGAGCGCTACCTGCATCACGCAGACGGCAGCCTGACGCTGTACACGCAGGCATGTCCGCTGTTTGTGCCGCTGGTGGAAAACGGCCGCGTGCAGCGCGGCGACGTGGTGATCGAAACGGTCGTGGCGGAGTACCTCGCGCCGCTCAAAGAGGCGGGCGTGGACACGCTGATCTTGGGCTGCACGCATTACCCGCTGCTGGAGGGTGTGATCGGGGACTTCATGGGTCCGGATGTGACGCTCATCGATTCGGGCGCGGAGGCGGCCAACCTCGCCTCGACCCAGTTTGACCCGGCGGAAGGGCCGGGCGAGACCCGGTATTTCGTATCGGACGATCCGGATGGATTCGATCAGCTTGCAGGACTGTTTCTGCAGGAACAGATCGACGTAGGCGCGGGTCTGGTCGATATTTCGAGCTATTGACACAGGGTATGGACGGAGAAGATCATGAAAAAGGATGTTTGGCTTTCGATTTCCTCCAAGCAGCAGTTTACAGGCTGTGATGAGGAGAAGATTGATCTGGTAACGGCTGCGACGCTCTATGAGCGCGGCGGCAAATACTACATCGCCTATGAGGAAAGCGAGCTGACCGGGCTGGAGGGCACCCGCACGACGGTAAAGCTTGACGGCAAAACGGTTACGCTCATCCGCACAGGCGCCTATCCCTCGCACATGCTGTTCGCTGAGGATGAGCGGCATGTCGGATTGTACCAGACGCCGGTCGGATCGGAAATGACGATCGCGACGCATACCTCATGCGTGCGCAACACCGTGGACGAGGACGGCGGCAAGCTGGTGATTGACTACACGGTCGAGGTTGACCATTCGCTGATGGGGGAGCACCATTTTGAAATGGTGGTATCCACCCAGCCGGCGGCAGTTTGAAAAAGAAAACGGAGAGTGAACAGATGAACGCATACGAATTTGCGCGCGCCGAAGCGACCCGCGTGGTCGAGGCGGCTTATCATAAGGCGGTCGCGGCAGGCCAGCTGCCCGAGGGTGATATCCCGCCGGTTGCGGTTGAGACCCCGAAGGACGCTTCCAATGGCGACTGGGCTTCCACCTTTGCTATGCAGTGCGCCAAGCCCCTGCGCATGGCGCCCCGCAAGATCGCCGAGGCGGTCGTCGCCAACCTTGAACTGGATGGCAGCTGCTTCGACACGGTCGATATCGCAGGCCCTGGCTTTATGAACTTCACGCTCGGCCAGAACTGGTATGAAAAGGCCGTCAAGGGCGTGTTCGAGATGGGCGAGAACTACGGCCGCAGCCAGACCAAGCACCCGGAAAAGGTGATGGTCGAGTTTGTTTCCGCCAACCCCACCGGCCCGATGCACATGGGCAACGCGCGCGGCGGCGTTTTGGGCGACTGCCTGTCGTCCGTGCTCGACTGGTCGGGCAACGACGTGACGCGTGAATTCTATATCAATGACGCGGGCAATCAGGTCGATAAGTTTGCACACTCGGTCGAGGGTCGCTATATTCAGGAGGTCCGCGGCGAGGATGCGATCGAATTCGACCCCTCGTGGTATCAGGGCGACGACATCAAGGCGCTCGCGCACGATCTGGTTGAGCAGTACGGCGACAGCCTGCTGGACAAGACCCCGGAGGAACGCTTTGCTATCATCGAGGGCTACGGCCTGCCGACCAACATCGCGCGCATGGAGCGCGACCTTGGCCGCTACAAGATCCAGTACGACGTCTGGTTCCGTGAGAGCGAGCTGCATGAGAGCGGCTACGTCAAGGAGACCATCGACATGCTGACCGAAAAGGGCGCAACCTACGAGACCGAGGACGGCGCGCTCTGGCTGCGCTCGACCGACTTCGGCTGCGACAAGGACGATGTACTGCGCCGCGCCAACGGTTTTTACACCTACTTTGCGGCGGATATCGCGTATCACCGTAATAAGTTTGAAAAGCGCGGTTTTGACCGTGTTATCAATATCTGGGGCGCAGACCACCACGGCCATGTCAAGCGCCTGCAGTGCGCACTCGACGCGCTCGGCCTTGACGGTTCGCACCGCCTCGAGATCGTGCTGATGCAGCTGGTGCGCATGATGCAGGGCGGCGAGGTCGTCCGTATGTCCAAGCGCACGGGCAAGAGCCTGACCCTGACCGACCTGCTCGACGAGATCCCGGTCGATGCGGCGCGCTTCTTCTTTAACTCGCGCGCAGCCGAGACCCAGATGGAGTTCGACCTTGACCTTGCGATCAAGCAGGACTCGGACAACCCGCTGTACTATGTGCAGTACGCGCACGCGCGTATCTGCTCGGTCATCAAGAACGCACAGGAGAGCGGCATCCCGCTGCCCGACCTCAATACGGTCGACCTGTCCGTGCTGACCGGTGCAGACGAGCGTCAGCTTATCAAAACCATCGCGCAGCTGCCCGAGGAAATCGCGCAGGCGGCTGCCAGCCGCGACCCGTCGCGCCTGAACAAGTACGCGGTGGCGCTTGCGCAGCAGTTCCACCACTTCTACAACGCCTGCCGCATCAAGTGCGACGATGAGAAGCTGTGCGCGGCGCGTCTGGCGCTGTGCCTTGCTGCGCGGCAGACGATTGCCAACACGCTTGGCTTGATCGGGGTAGAGGCGCCGGAAACGATGTAAAACACGTCGTTCCATCCGTACAGGTTGGAACGAGTGAGGGTTCCACCGCGCCGTGGGCGCGGATGAAACCCGGGGGAAGAAAAGTTCCGACGAGCGAAACTTTTCTTCCTTCTTGTATCAAAACCCACGTACGCGCCGCGGGTTTTGATGAAATTTTTCATTCTGAAGGATTTTCTATTGGGATATGAGCGGAAGCGCGTTTGGTTCTCTGAAAATGGAGATTTCTATGAAAAAGATTACAAAGAAACTGGCGGCACTGGCGCTGGCTGCGTCGCTGTGTATCGCACCGGCGGGCGCGATTACGCAGGACGGGCAGAGCGAAACCTGGTTTGACAGCGTGTGGGCGCTGATCAACACATTTGGCCTGAAGGCCGAAAACAACCCCTATGTGCTGCAGAATTACATCAATAAATACCTGCAGAAGCATCCGGAGGAGATGTACAACGTTATCAACGACATCCTCTCCCTGCTCGACACCCACTCGATGTACCTGTCGAGCGAGGAGTATTCCGAGGGCTTTTCCACGCTCGAGGGCTTTGTCGGCATCGGCGTCGGCCTGCAGGAGACGGCCGGTGGCGTGCAGATCGGCGAAGTAATGCGCTTTTCCTCGGCGGAAGAGGCTGGGCTGGAGATCGGCGATATCATTGTCGCGATTGACGGCGAAGACGCGACGATGATGTCCAATACCGACGTGGCTGAACGGCTGCGCGGCAAGGAAGGGACGAGCGTTACCCTGACCGTGCGGCGGCAGGGACGGGAAGTGACCGTTACCTGCGTGCGCCGTCAGGTCAATCAGGTTTACGTGTCGAACCAGACCATGGCGGACGGTGTGGAGTACATCAAGGTCAGTGCCATGGGTTCGAACAATGACTGGACGGCCTTTTCCGAGATATGGGAAGGGCTGGACGAAAAGAATACGCGCGCGGTCATTCTTGACCTGCGCGGCAACGGCGGCGGTGTGATCGATATCGCGCTGAAAATGGCCGACGCAATGACACCGGATAAAGGCGTTTATCTTGCCGGCACGCACTGGCGCGAGGATATGGGCGGGCTGGAGCAGACCTATTCGACCGGTATCGGCCTGCCGCTCAACAAGATCGTCGTGCTGGTCGACGGCGGCACGGCTTCAGCGGCCGAGCTGCTGGCCGGCAGCCTGCAGGATACCGGTACGGCAACCTTGGTCGGGGAAAAGACCTATGGCAAGGGGCAGGGACAGTATCACCTTGACCTGATCAATGGCGACAAGCTGGTTATCACCACGCTCGAACTCGAGCTGCCCCGGCAGGGCTGCTGGGAAGGCGTTGGCCTGACGCCGGATCTGCAGGTGGAAAACAGCACTGTTACGGTCAATGCGGCCCAGCTGACACCGCTTGATACCACCCAGACGCTGCGTTTCGGCGACCAGTCGGACAACGTCTATGCTATGACCGAACGGCTGGCGCTGCTCGGCCTGATCAGTGGGGCGACCGATACTTACGACAGCGATGTGGTCAACGCGGTGACCGCATTCCGTACCAGCTATGACATGGCTCCCGATCTTTATGCTTCGCCCGAGGTGCTGACCGCACTCGATGATGCGATGCAAACGCTGGATGGCCGGAGCTATGAGCTGGATATGCAGCTGCAGACCGCGCTGGAAATCTGCAAGCTGGCAGCAAACGAGCCGCAGCAATATACTGCGCTGGCGGATGGAAGCTGGAAGAAAAATTAACCACGATCCTTCTTGGGAGGAAGAACGACTTTGGAAATTCCTTTATGCCCGACCGAACATAAACCTCAGATTCTGTTGACCGATCCGGCGGCATTGCCGTTGTATCGGGAGCATCCGGACCGCTTTGCCGGTGCGATCGCGCCGGATGGCGAGACCTGTACCGCATGGGCGGAGCAGCTTGACCCGCTGCCCGTCGGCCTGACGCTGCAGTGTCCGCCCATCCCTGATGTGGAGGACTGCGGCCGCCCGCTGACGGTGCATTACATGCGCCGCTGCAAGCAGGCTTTCCGGCCGCTGCTGCACGATGATGCGGCGTTCTACTGTCTGCGCGGTGCGCCGACGTTTGCGGCGCTGCGCGCGGCGGTGCTGGCGCTGGGCGATCTGTCCGGCCGCACAGTGATCGCGGAACTGGTGGTCGAGGATGATGAGGGCCGCCTGTCCGACGGTACGGATGTACGCGCGGCGGTGGGCGTTTTGCAGCGCATCGGTGTGACAACTGTGATCCTGAGTGCGCACGACCCCGCTTCCATCACCGAGGCACTCGATATGACCGCGCCGTATGCGCGGCTATCGCTCGGGGTATGCGTGCACTCGGCGTGGCTGCGTGCGCAGACCCAGCTGTATAACACCGAGATTTTCTTGCCGACCGAGCATGACGATATCGCGCGGCTGCTCGAAGCGATCGACGCACATCAGGGCGGTACAGTGGTTGCACGTGACCACGATGACTTTATCCTCGCGCCGGACGGCAAAAACGCGCATTTCATCGATCCGACGATCGATATATCCGACGAGATCGAATGCGGCCCCCGGTTGGAGGAGGCATTGATTCAGGCGGAGGATGACGCGGGCGCGCTCAAGCTTGTGCTCGAGACGGAGGATGATGTCATCGCGCTCGAGGAATACTGGTACATGATCTCACGGCCGCTGTGCCTGTGTGCGGAGTCGGCCGAGCTGCTTGAGCAGGGTCTGCGGGTCTATCCCGGCCTTGCGCTGTATGACGGCACATGGGAGCAGCCGGACGAGGTCGTGCATTATCTGGAACAAAAATACGGACTCATCCGTCTGTAAGCATTGGATTGGCCGCTGGGCGGCTGGAGGAACCGAATGGACTGGAAAGAAGTAACGATCTATACGACGACGGCCGGCATTGGCCCGGTCGAGGCGCTCTTGGAGGACAACGGCGTTGAGGGCTACGTGCTTGAGGACGCAGCCGATTTCGAGGCGTTTCTGCAGGATGCCGAGATCTATTGGGACTATGTTGACGAGGATCTCGTGCGCGAAAAGCGCGCACAGGAGACTTGCCTGAAAATCTACCTGTCAGACGATGAGGATGGTGCAAAGCAGTATGCTGCGATCTGCACCGCGCTCGAAGCGCTCAAGGCACGCGACGAGAACCATGCGTGGGGCCGCCTCTGTACGGACACCGCGCTGACCCGGCAGGAGGACTGGGAGTGGGGCTGGAAGCAGTATTTTAAACCGTTCCCGGTCGGCAAGACCTTCATGATCAAGCCCTCGTGGGAGACCGTGGATGATGCGCAGGGACGCCGTATCCTTGAAATCGACCCAGCATCCTCTTTCGGTACGGGCAGCCACGACACCACCCAGCTTTGCATGGCCGCGCTGGAAACGCTCGTGCAGCCGGGGGATACCCTGCTGGATATGGGCACCGGCTCGGGCATTTTGGCGATCGCGGCGGCGATGCTGGGCGCAGATGTCAAAACCGTTGTCGATATCGATGAGAATTGCCTGAAAACCGCGCAGGAAAACGCCGAGAAGAACCATGTCACTATCGGCCGCGGGCTGTGCGGCGATGCGCTGCGTGATCCCGCGCTGGCGCAGGAGATCGGTGCGGGCTATGATATCATCGTGGCCAATATCGTCGCTGATGTTATCATCGGCATGGCGCCGATGTTTGCGGACAAGCTTGTTCCCGGTGGGCATCTGATCTGCTCGGGCATCCTCAACGAGCGTGCCGACGAAGTGCGCGCTGCACTTGTGGCAAACGGTTTTGCCGTTTTATCGCACGAATGCAGCGAAGATTGGAGCGCTTTTACCGCAAAACGGTGATTCACGGAATGTTCACTTGCAAAAGCATAAGTTTTTTGGTAGAATAGGAAAGGTTACAAATTCGTTATGCCGAGATTTTTTATCTCCGAGCAGCCGGAAAATGGCCTGCTGACCCTGCACGGCGAGGACGCGCACCACGCCGGACGCGTACTGCGTCTGCGTCCGGGCGAAGCGGTGACGCTGTGTGACGGCGCGGGCACGGACTACGACTGCGTGATCGAAACGGTCGAAAAAGAGGCGGTTGCCTGCCGTGTGCAGTGCAGCCATCCGGCCGAAACCGAGCCGCGGCAGCGTTTTACGCTGTGCATGGCGCTGCCCAAGGGTGACAAAATGGATTTTATCGTGCAGAAAGCGGTTGAGCTTGGCGTGCACGAGATTATCCCGTATGTGTCGAAAAACTGTGTTTCGCGGCCGGATAAGACCGAGAAAAAGGTCGACCGGTGGCGCAGAATTGCGCTGGAAGCCGCAAAACAGTGCGGCCGCGGCTGTCTGCCGCAGGTGGAGGCTGTCGTGACCGTGGAACAGGCGGTGGAACGGGCGGCACAGTGCGAAACCGCGCTGTTCTTTTATGAAAATGAGCGGGAAACCGGCCTGCACGACGCACTGTCAGGCGGCGTGGGGGAGACGGTGTCCCTGATGATCGGCCCGGAGGGCGGCTTTGCCCCGGAAGAGGTCGAGATGGCCGCACAGGCAGGCCTGCGCAGCGTGTCGCTCGGCACGCGCATCCTGCGGTGCGAGACCGCGCCGATAGCGGCGCTGGCTGCCGTGCTGTATGCCGGCGGCAATATGTGAGAAACAGAAAAAGAGGGAGTGTGTGCATTGGCTAAGGGCAATGTGGGAAAGAAGCCAATCAGTCAAGAAGAATATATTACCAATAAGGTGCTGACGGTGTTCAGCGTATGTCTGCTGGGCGTATTGGTGCTGATGGTGCTGCAGCGTTTGTTGAGTTACGGCAATACATGGAGAACCGGTATGATCGTTTCCAAGGGGCTGCTGGGCATTGGCGTAATCGGGCTGGTCATCGGCGTTATTTTGCTGGTGCGCGAGGTTTCAGGCAAGCGCAGCGGCGCACGCCGCATCCTGTGCGGACGTAACCTGTTGATTGCGAGCGCTTTGATGGTGGTTGCGATGGCTGCGATTCTCTATCTTGGCGTGGGTCCGATCAAGGTACTGTATGCGGTGCTGCCGGCTCTGGCAGTATATTACCTGATCTACCACTCCTATGCACGGGAGTTTTTCCTGATCGCGGTGGATGCCGGTGCAGCGTTGGCCTTTATGTGGCTGGTGCACCGTGCGTTGTCGACAACCCACTTCGTTTGGGTCGCTTATGCGTCTCTGGCGGCTGTGGTGATTCTTGCTGTGGTGCAGCTTGTCGTGGTGGCTACGCTGCGTGGTAAAAACGGGAAGATCGTGTATCGCGGCAAGAAGATCGACTTGCAGTTCAGCCGCAACGCATACACGATGCTGACCATTACGCCTATCCTGATGGCAGTGCTGGTAGCGGTGGTGTTGTTTGCTCCGGCGCATATTCTGATTACAATGGGCGCTGCGGCGGCATATCTGTTTGTTACGGCGGTATACTATACTGTAAAGCTGATGTGATTTGTGACAGCAACTGGCGGACGGCTTGGGCCGTCCGCCTTTTCGACGTTTATGAGGAGGAAGAGACATGAGGCGTCTTGCGGCCGTGCTGGCTGTGCTGCTGCTGGCAGGCGGCGCAGCGTTATGGCTATTGCCGCGCATGTTTGCGCCTGAGGTGGACAGTCCGTTTGAAGCGGCGGCGCTGCTCGAGCAGGATGTCCGTGCGGGCGGCGACGGGTTGCTGTTCCGCACAGAGCAAATCGATGTGGATGCGGTCTACCGCGCGCTGGAAGCGCGTTACCCCTATGCATTTGCGCTGCGTGCGACCCTGCGTCCCAACCGCACGATCGAGCTGCAGGTGGAGGTGTCGCGGCAGGCGCAGCAGGCGCAGGCGCAAACCTATGCCGCAGCGCTTGCGAAGGAAAGTATCGACGATGGCATGACCGACGAGCAGAAGCTGCGCGCGCTGCATGACACGCTGGTGCGCCTGTGCCGGTATGATACCGATACGGCCGCACAGACGGCGCCTGACGGTGCGACCGCACCATTCGCGGCAGATGGCGCGCTGCTTGACCATGAGGCCGTGTGCGCGGGCTACGGCCGCGCATTCGGCATGCTGTGTGAAGCGGCGGGGCTTCGCAGCATTTACATTGCCTCTGAGGAGATGAACCACGGCTGGAACGCGGTGCGGCTGGACGGACAGACATACTTTATCGATTGTACATTCGACGACCCCGTGCCGGACCGCGGCGAATATGTCTCCGACCAGTATTTCCTCGTCACCGCAGACGAACTCGCGGCGACCCACAGCTGGGACAGAACGTTCTACGAACAGCTGCTCGACAGCATGGAAAAAGAAATTTCATAAAATATGAAAAAAGCCCTTGACATACTGGGTAGTACGCGCTATAATATACATCGTCGCCGGCGAACGGGCGACGCGGGAAAGTAAGCATGGCGGTATAGCTTAGTTGGCTAGAGCGTTCGGTTCATACCCGAAAGGTCATTGGTTCAAGTCCAATTACCGCTACCATTTTCCCTTGGCCCGTTGGTCAAGCGGTTAAGACACCGCCCTTTCACGGCGGTAACGCGGGTTCGAGTCCCGCACGGGTCACCATATGGAAGTTTAGCTCAGCTGGGAGAGCATCTGCCTTACAAGCAGAGGGTCAGCGGTTCGAGCCCGTTAACTTCCACCAACGAAGAACTTGTATTATCTTTTGGGTAATACAAGTTTTTTGTTTTATATCGATATATGTATGAAATTTTACAGTCGTGCGTTGGCAAACATCTCGAATCTATCGGGTGTATTGATGTCAGCTAAGCACGGCTGTTTTTTGTTTTTGGCAATGCGCTTTTTGAGTAACTGCACGGGGCAGGGGAAGGTTTGGATCAGACGCTTAAGTGTTCAGACGATAGTGGGCGGAGTTTGGTGTATCTCCAACGGCATCTTTCAGTGCCGGGGTGGCATGGGGATGGATGCCCGGTATTGTTGTGATGCTGGAATGACCAAGCTGGCTCTGAATGTTTGTACCTGTTTCCGTCAGTAACGCTGCAAAGGTGTGGTGGATGCGATGCAGGTTAATCCTGTATTGTTGAAGTCCATTCCGCTTGCGGAAACGGGTATACATAGAGTGGAAGCTATCGCATAAAGACCTTTGAACTCTTATGAAGGTCTTTTGAGAGATTATAGAGTTGAGTAGCACGAGCCTTAATACATTGTTCTGTTGCATGCAGCCGCGCATCTGTCCAATTATATAATGCATGCTTCGTAAAATGAAAGTCTATAAGATGCTGTAATTGCTGTATCTGCCGCT
>DXDE01000139.1 GCA_019115615.1 Candidatus Agathobaculum merdavium
TCATCGACTCCTACGACGTCGAGATTCAGGACTGGGTTGACCACGCCCTCAAGGGCGAGACCGGCGGTTCGTCCGCTTGGGACGGCTATGTTGCGTCCATCACCGCTGACGCGCTGGTAAAGAGCCAGACCACCGGCGTGGCCGAAAAGGTCGTCACCGGCGGCACCCCGGATTTTTACAAGAAGTAAGACAGAAAACTTCCTTTATCCTTTCTTCTCTTTTGCAGTGCATTGCTGCAACCATCAGGGACGCTGAAGCACAGCGTCCCTGATGTCATTTGCGATAAAAAGAAAGAGACCGGACAAATTTGTCCGGTCACTTTTTATGTCCAGTCAACACTGGGCAGGGGAAGGTGTATTAGTTTTGTGCCGCACGGTACAGCACAACCGATTCATACGGCCGCAGATGCAGTTTGGTCTGCACCGCCGCGTCCGGATAGTTGGACAGCAGGCAGGTGAAGCCTTCGAGATTGACAGGGCAAGTCCAGTCCACCTCGGTGCGGTAGAAGTTGTTGATGACGACGAGCTGCTCGCCGTCCAAACGGCGGGTATAGGCCAGTACCTGCGGGTGATGCTGGTCGAGCGGGGCGAAGTCGCCGTAGGCAATGATGTCGTACTGCTTGCGCAGCGCGATCAGCTTCTGGTAGTGCGCGAACACGGAGTTCGGGTCGCCCACCTGTGCGGCAGCATTGATGCGGGTATGGTTGGGGTTGACGCTGATCCACGGTGTGCCCGTGGTGAAGCCGCCCTGCGCGCCTGCATCCCATTGCATAGGCGTACGGCTGTTGTCGCGCGAGTGGACGCGCAGGATATCGCAAACGCTGTCCTCGTGCAGGCCGCGTGCCCGCAGAATGTGATAGTGGTTGATGCTTTCCACGTCGCGGTACTGGTCGAGCGAGGTAAAGCCCGCATTGGTCATACCGATTTCCTCGCCCTGATAGACATAGGGCGTGCCGCGCAGGCAATGCACGACCGTACCGAGCATCTTGGCGGATTCCGCCCAGTATTCGCCCTCGTCGCCGAAGCGGGAGACGACGCGCGGCTGGTCGTGGTTGCACCAGAACACCGCGTTCCACGCGTTGTGGTCGCTCATGCCGGTCTGCCACGAGAACAGAATGTCCTTGAGCTTGCCAAAGTCAAACGGCACCAGCACCCATTTTTCGTTGCCAACAAAGTCCACTTTCAGGTGGTGGAACGAGAACACCATGCTCAACTCGCCGGTGTCCGCGCCCGCGTAGCGGTAGCAGTTTTCCATGCTCGTGCTGCTCATTTCGCCGACCGTGATGATCTCGGCGTCCGTGCCGAAGGTTGCGGCGCTCAGCTCATGCAGGAACTCATGGATACGCGGGCCGTCGGTGTAGAAACGGCGGCCATCGCCTTCGTAGTCGGATTCGTACGAGCCTTTGCTGATGAGGTTGACCACGTCGAAACGGAAGCCTTTTACACCCTTATCCATCCAGAAGCGGATGACGTTTTGCAGCTCCTTGCGGACGCGTGGGTTCTCCCAGTTGAGGTCAGCCTGCGTCCGGTCGAACAGGTGCAGGTACCATTTGCCCTTTTCGGGCACATACTGCCACGCATTGCCGCCGAATTTGCTTTCCCAGTTGTTCGGGGGCGTGCCGTCCGCGCCGCCCTCGCGCCAGATATAGAAGTCCTCGTATTCCTTGTCGCCTGCGAGCGCCTTCTGGAACCATTCGTGCTCGGTCGAGGTGTGGTTGAACACCATGTCGAGCATCAGGCGGATGCCGCGCTTTGCAGCTTCCTGAGACAGCGTCTCGAAGTCCGCCATTGTGCCAAAACGCGGGTCGACCGCGCAGTAGTCCGCGACGTCATAGCCGTTGTCGCGCTGCGGGGAGGGGAAGAACGGGTTGAGCCAAATATAATCCACGCCCAGCGTTTTGAGGTAGTCGAGTTTGGCGGTTACACCGCGCAGATCGCCCACGCCGTCGCCGTCCGCGTCGAAAAACGACTTGAAATAGCACTGATAGACAACACTTTTGCGGAAATCATACATAGGGGAAACGCTCCTTTCGCGTCAGGCCAGCTCGGCTGCTGCTGTTTCGCCGTGCTGTACGTCGATGCCTGTGTGGAATGTCATGCGGTTGTGACCGGCCGGCTCGGTAACGATGAATACGGTGGTTTTCGGATGGCCGGCTGCTGCAATCTTATCGGGGGAGAAGGTGATGAGCTTGTCGCCCGCTTTGACGGTGTCGCCCTCGTGGACGAACAGGGTAAAACCGTCGCCCTTCATGTCCACCGTGTCCACGCCGATGTGGATGAGCAGCTCGGTGCCGTCGGCCAGCTGGAGGCCGCAGGCGTGGCGGCTGTCCTCCATAACGACCGTAACCTTGGCATCCGCCGGGGCATAGATGGTGTCGCCGGTCGGTTCAAAGGCCATGCCTTCGCCCATGATGCCTTTGGAGAACACGTCGTCCGGAACCTCAGAGAGCGGCAGGGTGTGACCGTCGCAAATTGCCTTGAGCGTGATCGCTGCAGCAGGCGCTTCGACAGCGGCCGGGGCGGATTCTTCGATGACAGGCGTTGCCGGAGCGGGTTCCATCACGCGGTCTTCCTTCGACAGTTTGCGGCTGCCGACAATGTAGGTCAGCACGAACGGTACGACGATCGCCGCAGCCATTGCGAGCAGGAAATTCATCCAGTATTCCGGATAGATGGACAGGATGCCGGGCAGGCCACCGACGCCAATGCTGATCGCAGTGACGCCCGTGCCGATCGAAATGACCGCGCCGCAGGCCGAGCCGATCATGCCGCAGATCAGCGGGAAACCGTATTTCATGTTGACGCCGAACAGCGCCGGTTCGGTAACGCCCAGATAACAGGAGATGCACGCCGGGATATTGACCTGCTGCGCGCGCTCATTGCGCTTCTGCAGGAAGGACATAGCCAGAACCGCCGAGCCTTGCGCGATGTTGGACAGTGCGATCATCGGCCAGAGGTTGGTGCCGCCGTAGGTGTTGACCAGCTGCGAGTCGATGGCGTTGGTCATGTGGTGCAGGCCGGTCATGACGACAGGTGCGTACAGCAGGCCGAACAGCGCTGCGAACACCAGCTTGAAGTTGGATGCCAGACCCATATTGACGATGTTTGCGATAAAGTCGCCGATCTTCCAGCCGATCGGGCCGACGACTGTGTGTGCGATCAGTACAGCAGGCACCAACGCGCAGAACGGCACGACAACCATGCTGATGACTTCAGGACAGATTTTCTTGAAGAATTTCTCCAAATAGACCAGCACAAAGCCCGCGAGGATCGCGGCGACGACCTGGCCTTGATAGCCGATCATCTGCACCTGCGCAAAGCCGAAGTCCCAAACCGGGATTTCGCTGGTTGGGGTGGTGGCAACCGAGAAGCCATTGAGCAGCTGCGGGGAGATCAGCGTCAGGCCGAGCACGATGCCGAGGATCTGGGTCGTGCCCATTTTCTTGGTGATCGACCAAGTGATGCCGACGGGCAGGAAGTGGAAGATCGCCTCGCCGATCAGCCAGAGGAAGCTGTACATGCCCGCCCAGAACTGGGACACATCGGCTAGCGACTGGGTGCGGCCGTTTAATAGGTCAACTTCGCCGATGATGTTGCGGAAGCCGAGCACAAGGCCGCCGCAGATGAGCGCCGGGATGATCGGGGCGAAGATTTCGCCCAGCGCGCCCATGATGCGCTGCACAGGGTTCTGGTTGGTCTTGGCCGCGCTCTTGACCGCGTCCTTGCTCACGCCCTCGATGCCCGCGAATTTGGTGAATTCCTGATAGAAGTTTGCCACGTCGTTGCCGATGATAACCTGATACTGACCGGCCTGCGTGAATGTACCCTTGACGCTGGGGATCTGCTCGATCGCCTTCTCATCCGCCTTTTTCGGATCGACCAGCACGAAGCGCATGCGCGTCATGCAGTGCGATGCCGCCTGGATGTTGCCCTTGCCGCCGATCTTTTCGAGCAGCGTCTGGACGTCCTGCTGGTATTTTGCCATGAAGCTACCTCCTGTTTTCAATCCACTTTTCTCGTATCAGCTCTTGTTCAAACAAGTTTTACTGTGCATAGGATACCGCGTTAAAGGGTGTTTTGCAAGACCATTATT
>DXDE01000140.1 GCA_019115615.1 Candidatus Agathobaculum merdavium
GAGATCGGCCTGAATATCAAGCGCCTGGTTGAAATCGGCTGCTACCGCGGCATCCGCCATCGCCGCGGCCTGCCTGTCCGCGGACAGCGCAGCAAGACCAATGCCCGCACCCGCAAGGGTCCCAAGAAGACCATTGCGAACAAGAAGAAGTAAGGAGGGGAACGTATAAATGGCTAAGGTACAGAAGAAGGGCGCGGCTACCCGTACGCGCCGCCGTGAGCGCAAGAACATTGAAAAGGGTGCGGCTCATATCCGTTCCTCTTTCAACAACACCATCGTTACCATCACCGACCTGAACGGCAACGCGATCTCCTGGGCTTCCTCCGGCGAGATGGGCTTCCGCGGTTCCCGTAAGTCCACGCCGTTCGCTGCGCAGACCGCGGCTGAGACCGCTGCTGCCGCTGCGATGGAGCACGGCCTGAAGACTGTTGAAGTTTATGTCAAGGGCCCGGGTTCCGGCCGTGAGGCTGCCATCCGTGCGCTGCAGGCCGCTGGCCTCGAGGTTACCATGATCAAGGACGTAACCCCGATCCCGCACAACGGCTGCCGTCCGCCCAAGCGCAGAAGAGTTTAATAAGGAGGAAACCGATCCATGGCTAAGAATACACAGCCCGTTCTCAAGCGCTGCAAGACGCTTGGTCTCTCCCCCGCGGTTCTGGGCTACTCCAAGTCCACCAAGCGTCAGCCCAAGCAGACCCGCCGCAAGCAGTCTGAGTACGGCATGCAGCTGGCTGAGAAGCAGAAGGTAAAATTCATCTACGGCGTGCTCGAGAAGCAGTTCCATGCTTACTACGAGAAGGCTGAGCGCAAGCAGGGCATCACCGGTGAGATCCTGCTGCAGGAGCTCGAGCGCCGTCTGGACAACGTCGTGTTCCGCATGGGCTTTGCCAACACCCGCCGCGAGGCTCGTCAGCTGGTTAACCATGCGCACTTCACCGTCAATGGCAAGCGCGTCAACATCCCGTCCTTCCAGGTTAAGCCGGGCGATGTGATCGCTGTCCGTGAGAAGTCCCGTTCTTCCGCTAAGTTCAAGACCCTGCTTGAGGAAAATGGCAAGAAGCAGTGCCCCAAGTGGATTGACAAGGCTAAGGACTCCTTCGAGGGCAAGATCGTTGCGATGCCCGCGCGCGACGACATCGATTATGATGTAGCCGAGCACCTCATCGTCGAGCTGTACTCGAAATAATAGACCCTCGCTTTTGGAGCTGGCGTGGCGTCTGCTATGCCTGCTCCACCTAAAGTTTCCAACCAACGTGAAGGAGGGTACCAAATGATCGAAATCGAAAAGCCGCGTATTGACTGTGAACAGCTCGCAGAGGATGGTTCCTACGGCAAGTTCGTCGTCGAGCCGCTCGAACGCGGATACGGCACCACGCTGGGCAACTCCCTGCGCCGCATCCTGCTCTCCTCGCTGCCCGGTACGGCGGCGTCCAGCATCAAGATTGCCGGAGTGCAGCATGAGTTCTCCACCATCCCGGGCGTTAAGGAAGACGTCACGGAGATCGTGCTGAACATCAAGGGCATTATCGCCAAGCTGCATTGCGACGGACCCAAGACGGTCTACATCGAGGCCGCCGGTGAGGGCGAAGTCAAGGCTGGCGATATCCATGCCGACGGCGAGGTCGAGATCCTCAATCCCGACATACACATCGCTACCCTGATGAGCGACGCGCGTCTGTCCATGGAGATCACGCTGACCTCCGGCCGCGGCTATGTCCCGGCGGAGAAGAACAAGCAGCATCAGACCTCCATCGGGGTCATTCCGGTGGATTCGATCTACACGCCGGTCTATAAGGTTAACTACACGGTCGAGAACACCCGTGTGCGTGACCTGACCGACTATGATAAACTCACGCTCGAGGTATGGACGGACGGCACGATCACCGCGCGCGATGCGGTTTCGCTCGGCGCGAAGGTCCTGCGCGACCACCTCGACCTGTTCGTCGACCTGTCCGAGGAGATCGGCTCCAAGTCCACGGTTGTAGAGAAGGCTGAAGCGCAGCACGATAAGGTGCTTGAAATGACCATCGAGGAGCTTGACTTCTCCGTGCGTTCGTTCAACTGCCTCAAGCGCGCAGGCATCAACACCGTAGAGGACCTGATCAACACCTCCGAGGAGGACATGATGAAGGTCCGCAACCTGGGCCGCAAGTCGCTCGAAGAGGTCATCGGCAAGCTGGAGGCCATGGGCCTGCATCTGGCCAAGTCCGAGGAATGATCCGGCGCGGGGCCTAGCCTCAAAACCGGACATGACAAGAACCACAACGCGGCGGCTCGCATGCCGCGCCGCCGCTTTTACTTTATTTTGGAGGTAAACACGAATGGCTAACAATCGCAAGCTCGGCCGTCCTACGGACCACCGTATGGCTATGCTGCGTGCGATGGTGACCTACCTGCTGGAGAACGGCAAGGTTGAGACCACTGTTGCCCGCGCCAAGGAAGTCGGCCCGCTGACCGAGAAGATGATTACCCTTGGCAAGAAGAACACCTTGGCTTCCCGCCGTCAGGCGATGGCTTTCATCACCAAGGAAGCTGTTGTCGCAAAGCTGTTCTCTGAGATCGCGCCGGAGTATGCTAACCGCAACGGTGGCTACACCCGCATCATCAAGACCGGCCCGCGTCGCGGCGACGCTGCCGAAATGGCGATCATCGAGCTGGTCAAGTAAGACGGCTCACCTGAAAACAGGAATTTGATCCAAAAAGGTTATCCAGTAGCGTGCTTACTGGATAACCTTTTTTCTTTTGCTGGATGGGTTTGCATGGCTGCAAGTGGAAAAATCCGTCTTTTTCTCAAGGAAAAGGCTTGCAATGTAAAAAAATCGGTGGTATACTATACGAGTAAGTTAGAAAGTAACCGTAAGGAGTGGCGAAAGCCACTCCTTACGCTTTGCTTGGAGTAATTTTCAAAAAGGAGGGACGGCTTTGCAGGCAAAGCAGATCGTCGCCCGCGTGGAAGAGCTGGTGCGCCCCCTGTGTGAGCAGGCAGGCGTTTCGCTCTGGGACGTGGAGTTTGAAAAAGAGGGCGGGCAGTACATGCTGACCGTCACCGTCGACCATCCGGACGGCGTAAACATCGACCAGTGCGAGCAGGTGTCGCGCGCGCTCGACCCGATGCTCGATGAAAAGGAGTTTGACAGCATGCCGTCCTATACGCTGTGCGTTTCCTCGGCGGGTCTGTCGCGGCGGCTGAAAAAGCCCGAGCACTTCGCGGCCTTTCTCGGCCATACGGTCGAGGTTGGCTTTTATAAGCCGGTGGGCGGCGCAAAGCAGGTCGAGGGCACGCTTGTCGCTTATGATAACGGCAGCGTCACGCTCGAGGTCGGCGGACAGCGCACGGTGTATGAACCCACAGATATTGCCGCGGTTCGCCTCGCGGTCGAGATATGAGTAAGGAGTTTGATTGGAAAAAATGGTGAACGCAGAATTTTTTGACGCGCTGGAGCAGCTGGAAAAGGAAAAGGGTATTCCGGTCGATTATATGCTCGACCGCGTCGGCCAGGCGCTCATTACCGCCTACAAGCGCGACAACGACGGCATGACCGATAACGTGTTTGTTGAGCCGGATCGCGACAAGAAGACCATCCGCATGTATGTGCGCAAGACAGTTGTCAAGGCCGAGGATCTCTATGAGCCGTACGAGGAGATCACGCTCGAGGAGGCAGCTGAGTACAAGAAGAATCCGATGGTAGGCGACATCATCGATATCGATATCCCGACTAAGTCGTTCGGCCGCATCGCGGCGCAGACCGCCAAGCAGGTTATCATTCAGGGCATCCGCGAGGCCGAGCGCGGCATGGTGATCTCTGAGTTTGAGAGCAAGGAACACGAAATTCTGACCGGCGTGATCGCTCGCATCGATCCCCGCTCGGGCAACGCTTATCTGGATGTGGTGTCCGGCGGCGAAAAGAGCGAGGCTGTGCTGTCTGCATCTGAGCAGGTGCGCGGTGAGGAGCTGACCGAAGGCCAGCGCATCAAGGTTTATCTGATCGAGGTGCGCCGCGGTACGCGTGGCCCGCAGGTCGCTGTGTCCCGTACGCATCCGGGCCTGGTCAAGCGCCTGTTTGAACTGGAAGTGCCCGAAATCCACTCCGGTGAGGTCGAGGTCAAGTCCATTGCACGCGAAGCGGGCAACCGCACCAAGATCGCGGTCATGTCCCATGAGGAAAACGTTGATCCGATTGGCGCTTGTGTCGGTACGCGCGGCGCGCGTGTCGCCAACATCACGGGTGAGCTGAACGGCGAGAAAATCGATATCATCAAGTGGAACGAGGATACCGCGCAGTTCGTCTCGGCGGCGCTTGCTCCGGCGGACGTTATCTCTGCGACCATGCAGGCGGACAATAAGTCCTGCCGCGTGATCGTGCCGGACGATCAGCTGTCGCTCGCGATCGGCAAGGAAGGCCAGAACGCCCGCCTTGCTGCCAAGCTGACCGGCTGCAAGATCGATATCGCGCCCGCGTCTCAGGGCGAATAACAAACGGGGGGTGCGGCAGAATATGGTGCAGAAGAAGATCCCCCTGCGGCAGTGCCTCGGCTGCCGCGAACAGTTTCCCAAGCGCGAGCTGATCCGCGTCGTGCGTTCGCCTGAAGGCGAGATTTCGCTTGACTTCAAGGGCAAGGCACCCGGCCGGGGTGCATATCTGTGCGGCAAACCGGAGTGCCTGAAAAAGGCGCGCAAGAGCCGTGCGATCGAACGTGCGTTGTCCGTCAGTGTGCCGGAAGAGGTTTACGATCAGCTCGAGCAGCAGATGGAACAGGAGGGCGCGCATGGCAAATGATCCCTGCCTCGGTATGCTGGGGCTGGCGCGCCGCGCGGGCAAGCTGGCCTACGGCGACGAGCTGGTGCGTCAGCTGTGTGCAGACCATAAGGCGCGCTGTGTGCTGGTTGCTGCGGATGCGGGTGAGAGCACCGCGAAAAAAGCATCGTTTTACGCTGCACGCGTGAAGGTTCCGTGCATCACCTTGCCGCATAGCAAGGATGAGCTGGGCGCAGCCATCGGCAAGAACGGCTGTGCTGTGTGCGCGGTCAGTGATATCGGACTGGCGGCGGCCGCCATCGGCAAGCTTGCCGCGCAGCATCCGGAATATGCGGAAGTTGCCGCGCAGCTGAATGAAAAGAACACGCGTATCCAGTCACGCCGGGGCAAGAAGAAGCCCCGCGACCGGGAGGCGCAGCCTGCGGCAGAACAGTCGGCTGAAAAGCCCTCGCGCAAACCAAACGGCAGCCGTCCGCAGCGCGCAGGTGCAAGCAGCCGTCCCACATCGCCGCGCAATGCAAACGGCAAACGTCCGCATGGAATCGGCAGTCGTTTTGCTTCGGAGCGTAAACCGAGTAAAAACCCACGCGCAAAGCGCGTATGAAATAGGCAAACCCCGCTTTGCGGTATTTGCCATCGCATGCACCAGCTTTGCCGGCGCATGCGATACCAGAGCGGAGCAAAGTTTCGCGTGTCGGAACTTTGCGCAGCCTTGGACGCATCCGCGTGTCACGCGGTGCGTCCCTCTCAATGCAGCCTGCACGGCTGCATTGAAGAACAGTGTATAGGAGGAGTTGCCCATGGCAATAGATAATAAATACCGCGTGCATGAGGTCGCTAAGGATTTCGGTGCTTCCACCAAGGAGATTACCGAGATTCTGACCGAGTACTGCACAGCCCCGAAAAACCACATGCAGGTGCTCGGCGATCAGGAACTGAGCGTTATTTTTGAGTACCTGACCCAGCACCATCAGGTGTCGGATATCGAAAAAGTGCTGAATGAGCAGGCGGCAGCGAACCATCCTGCACAGCCGGCCAAGTCCGAAAAGTCCGACAAGCCGGCCAAGGAGCAGGCTGCGCCGCAGGGCGAAGCCCAGTCAGAGAAGGCCGATAAGCCCGTCCAGCCCATCCAGAGCAAGGTCAAGCAGGTGCACCGCATCGACACCCGCGGCACCGGCGACGTAAACCTCGCCAAGTACGACGACCATGTCGATAAGCTGGTCGACGCAAAGGCGGAGCGCATGGAGTCCAAGGGCTCGAAGAAGCAGAAGCTGACCAAGAAATCCGACCAGCGCTCCAAACCGTTCGGCAACAAGCGCCGTCAGGAGGAGCAGGAGAAGATGAAGCGCCTGCAGCGTCAGCAGCAGATGGCGGCGCTCAAGAAGATCCCGGTCAAGGTTATGATCCCGGACGAGATTTCGGTCGGCGAGCTGGCTTCCCGCATGAAGCGCACCGCAGCGGACGTTATCAAGGGCCTGATCAAGCTGGGCGTTATGGCGTCTATCTCTGAAATCATCGACTTTGATACCGCAGCGATCGTTGCTGAGGAAATGGGCTGCAAGGTCGAGAAGGAAGTCCATGTCACGATCGAGGAGCGTCTGTTCGACGAGCATGAGGACAGCGAGGACGAACTGCAGCCGCGCGATCCGGTCGTTGTCGTTATGGGTCACGTTGACCACGGCAAGACCAGCCTGCTCGACGCAATCCGCAAGACCAAGGTGACCGAGGGCGAGGCCGGCGGCATCACCCAGCACATCGGCGCATACCGCGTGCAGGTGAATGGGAAGCCGATTACCTTCCTAGATACCCCGGGCCATGCGGCGTTCACGTCCATGCGTGCCCGCGGTGCACAGGTTACCGATATCGCCATTCTGGTTGTCGCGGCGGACGACGGCGTCATGCCGCAGACCATCGAGGCGATCAACCACGCTAAGGCGGCAAATGTGCCGATTATCGTGGCGGTCAACAAGATCGATAAGCCGGGCGCAAACCCGGATCGTGTGCTCCAGCAGCTGACCGAGTACGAGATCGTTCCCGAAGAGTGGGGCGGCGATACGATCGTCTGCCAGATTTCGGCGAAGTTCGGTCAGGGCATTGAGAACCTGCTCGAAATGGTGCTGCTGACCGCGGAAGTGGCTGACCTCAAGGCCAACCCGAACCGCAAGGCGCACGGTACGGTCATCGAGGCGAAGCTCGACAAGGGCCGCGGCCCGGTGGCAACGCTGCTCGTGCAGAACGGTACGCTGCATGCGGGCGATACGGTTATCGCAGGCACGGCGGTCGGCCGCGTACGTGCGATGACCAACGATGACGGCAAGAAGATTCAGGAAGCCGGCCCGTCCGTTCCGGTTGAGATCATCGGTCTGGCTGAGGTGCCGGGTGCGGGCGACATCTTCGACGCGGTAGACGACGAGAAGATGGCGCGCGAGCTGGTCGAGCAGCGTAAGGACAAGGAGAAGGAAGAGCGCAACAAGCAGTTCCATAAGGTCACGCTCGACAACCTGTTCGCTTCCATTCAGGAAGGCGAGATGAAGGAGCTAAACATCATCGTCAAGGCCGACGTACAGGGATCGGTCGAGGCGATCCGCTCCTCGCTCGAAAAGCTCACCAATGATGAAGTGCGCGTCAAGGTTATCCACGGCGCAGTCGGCGCGATCAATGAATCCGACGTTATGCTGGCGGCGGCTTCTGGCGCAATTATCGTTGGCTTCAACGTCCGCCCCGACCGTACGGCGACCGATTCGGCGGCGCAGCAGGGCGTCGATATGCGCATGTACCGCGTCATTTACGACTGCATCGAGGAAATGGAGCAGGCCATGAAGGGCATGCTCGAGCCGAAGTTCAAGGAAGTTGTGCTCGGCCACGCCGAGGTGCGTCAGGTGTTCAAGATCACCGGCGCGGGCGCGGTTGCCGGCTGTTATGTGCAGGACGGCAAGATTCAGCGCAACGCCGAGGTGCGCGTTGTGCGTGACGGTATCGTATTCCACGAAGGCCACCTTAACACGCTCAAGCGCTTTAAGGACGACGTTAAGGAAGTTGCGTCCGGCTATGAGTGCGGCATGAGCATCGAGAACTACAACGACATCAAGGAGCAGGATATCATCGAGTGCTTCGTGATGGAGGAAGTAAAGCAATAAAAATACTCTAAGGGGGACGCTGTCCCCCTTAGATATCCAAAAAGTTCCTGGGGAAACTTTTTGGAATAACCCCCTCGCCCTTGTAACCAAGGGCGGC
>DXDE01000141.1 GCA_019115615.1 Candidatus Agathobaculum merdavium
GCAGGATGACCGACAGGGTTTCAATAATATAGATCAGGCCGACCAGCAGCAGGATCAGTGGCATATCGCACGCGAACGCCAGACCGGCCACCGCACCGCCGAGGAAAAGCGAACCGGTATCGCCCATAAAGACCTTAGCGGGATTGAAGTTATAGATCAGGAACGCCGCAAGGCCGCCCGCAAGCGCCGCAGCAAAAACCACCACACCTGCGTCGCCGCGCGAGATGCCGACGAACACAAAGAAGATTGCAACCGGCAGCGTAACGCCCGCAGCCAGACCGTCGATACCGTCGGTCAGGTTGACCGCGTTATCCGCGCCGACAATAACAAAGGCAGCGAAGATGATGTACAGCGGCCACGGCCAGATAAACGAAATATCAGTGAACGGAATCCACAGCCGCGGCGCACCGCTCGAGCTGAGGAAGAGCACAAGGATAAACGCGCCCGCCACAAGGATTTGCAGTACAAGCTTCTGCTTGGGCGTCAGACCGGCGTTTTCCTTTTTGCGGATCTTGGCATAGTCGTCAACCATGCCGACCGCACCGTAAGCCACCGAAAGTCCGAGGAGCGCCAGCGAAGATACACAGATCTCACCGACAAAGCTATTGCCCGCCGCAACTGCGACGGCAATACCGATGATGAACATAAAGCCGCCCATCGTCGGGATATTCTGCTTGTTCATGTGCCATTTCGGCCCGATCTCCAGGATCTTCTGGCCGAATTTCATCTTGCGCAGATAGCGGATCACCGCAGGCCCGATCGCCGCGGTCAGCACGAATGCAACCGCGCAGGCCACCAGCGCCGTATACAAATTTGCAGAGCTCATTCTTCCACATCCTCCCCTAAGAACATCGCCAGCGCGCGCTCCATACGCATGCCGCGGCTGCCTTTGAAGAGCAGCGCATCGCCCGGCTTTGCATCCTGCCGCAGCGCAGCAGCAAGCGCTACCTGATCGTCAAACGCATAGGCGTGTTCCATTCCGTTTTCCTTGGCGCCCGCGACCATCGCAGCCGCGTCCGGGCCGTAGGCATAGAGCGCGTCGGCGTGCTTCGCCGCCGCACGGCCCGCCCGGCGGTGGCCTTCCTCCGCGTAATCGCCCAGCTCAAGCATCGAGCCGAGCACCGCGAAGCGGCGGCCTTCCGGCGCCATGCCGCCCAGCACCGCGAGGGTCGCTTCCATCGCGTCCGGGCTGGCGTTATAGCAATCGGCATAAATGTGATAGCCGTTCTGCTCATAGATATTCTGCCGCATACCGCTGGCCTCATAGGATGCCAGCCCCGCGGCGATCTGTGCAGGCGTCTCGCCTAGCAGCAGGCCAACAGCCGCTGCCGCGAGCGCATTGAGCACATTATGCGCACCCGGGATCGCAAGCCGGGCGGTAAACTTTTCCCCGCAGGGCAATGCCGCGGACGCAATGCCGCGGTTGATGATGTCGAACGATCCGTCCTCGTGCAGCGCAGCCACAAGGTCACACGCCGGATTTTCGATGCCGTAGGTCACAACGCGGCAGCCGAGGTTTTCGCGTTTGTCCCACAAAAGCGGCTCATCGCCGCACAGTACGGCGCAGCCGTCCGGCTGCAAGCCCTCGAGGATCTCGAGTTTTGCCTTGCAGATGCCCTCGCGCGAGCCGAGGAACTCGATGTGCGACGTACCGATATTGGTGATAACCGCGATGTCCGGCTGTGCTACCGCCGTCATGCGCGACAGCTCGCCGAAGTGGTTCATGCCCATCTCAGCCACCATGACCTCGGTTTGCTTCGTCATGCGCAGCAGGGTCAGCGGCAGGCCGATCTCATTATTTAAGTTGCCCTCGGTTTTCTGCGCGCGCAACCCCTGCGACAATACAGCGTACAGCAGCTCCTTGGTCGTTGTCTTGCCGACCGAGCCAGTCACACCGACCACCTTGCCGCCGCACAGACGGCGGTAGCCGCCCGCGAGGTCAAGCAGCGCCTGCGAGGTGTTTTCTACATATAAGGCCGGCACCGGGTATTCCTCGTTCTGCCGATGGGATACCACAGCCGCCGCCCCATTTTCAATCGCTTTGCCGATAAAGTCGTGCGCGTCAAATCGCTCGCCTTTGATCGGCAGGAACAGTGCATCCGCCGGGATCTGCCGCGAATCAGTTGAAACAGCCGAAAGCACCGCTTCGCCCGTCGCCTCGCCGCCCGTCCACGCCGCCGCCTGCGCCAGCGTAAATTGCTCCATCAATCCAGTTCCCCCAATATCCTTGTTTATGCGCGCCGCAGCGCGTCCTTACCTTTTCTTTGCGAAATAATCTGCGACGATCTCGCGTTCGTCCATGTGATGCTTGACATGGTTGACCTCCTGATAGGTCTCATGCCCTTTGCCCATCAGCACAATCACATCACCCTTCTTGGCATGTGCGAGCGCCCAGTGGATGGCTTCCGGGCGGTCGACGATGACCTGCATCGGGGTCTTTGTGCCCTGCATGCCTTCCAGAATGTCGTCAATGATCGTCTTGGGATCTTCCGTGCGCGGGTTGTCGCTTGTCACGACGCAGAAATCTGCGAGGTCGGCTGCGATCTTGCCCATCTTGGGACGCTTGGTGCGGTCACGGTCGCCGCCGCAGCCAAACAGCGCGATCACGCGCCCCTTGGCGAAGCCGCGCACCGCGCGCAGCACGTTTTCCACGCCGTCCGGCGTGTGGGCGTAGTCGATCAGCACAGTGTATTCGGTGCCGGTCGGCACGACCTCGACGCGTCCCTTGACGCCCTTGGCCGTTGCCATTGCCGCCGCCGCATCCGCCAGCGGCATGCCCGCCTGCAATACGATGCCGAGCGCCGCGAGCGCGTTCTCGGCCGAAAAATGTCCCGGGATGCCCAGCTTGACGCGCGCCATTTCGCCCTTGATTGTCGCGATAAACTCCACGCCGTCCGCATGCAGCTTGAGGTTCTTTGCGGTCAGATCGGCCGCGTCCTTATCACACGAGAAGGTCATGCACGGGCACTTCGCGTCGGCCAGCATGGCCTGCGCTGCGTCATCATCTAGATTAATCACGCCTTTATCGCTGACAGAAAACAGCAGCGCCTTGGCCTTGCGGTATTCCTCCATCGTTTTGTGGAAATCGAGGTGATCCTGCGTCAGGTTGGTGAACGCGCCAACCGCAAAGCGGATGCCATGCACGCGGTCGAGCACCAGCGAGTGCGAAGACACCTCCATGATCACATGCGTGCAGCCCGCGTCGCGCATGCGCGCAAACAGCGCGTGCAGCTCGTAACTCTCCGGGGTGGTGCGCTCGGTCTCGATCACCTCGTCGCCAATCAGGTTCTGGTTGGTGCCGATCAGGCCGACCTTGTGGCCCGCCTGCTCGAGCATGTGCTTGACAAGGTAAGTCGTCGTCGTTTTGCCGTTGGTGCCGGTCACACCCAGCATGACCATGCTGTCGGCCGGATGGCCAAAGCGGTTGGCCGCAATCTCGGCCAGCGCTTTGCGCGCGTTTTCCACGACAACTGCGGGCACGCCCTCGGGCGCTTCCTCGCATACGATGGCCGCTGCACCCTGCTCGAGTGCTTTGCCAATATACTGATGCCCGTCGGTAGCAAAGCCACGGATAGCGACAAACAGGTCGCCCGGCTGCACCGTGCGCGAATCATATCGCACTTCCTGAATATCCAGATCATTCGCCGCAGTGCTGCTTTTTACCGCAACCCCGCGGAGCAATTCCTCCAGTTTCATATACTTCCTCCTATCGGTCGTTGACGTTCGTGGTATCCGAGAATTCCACGGTTACCACCGCGCCGATATTCACCTTGGTTCCCGCCGCCGGGCTCTGTCTGCTGGCAGACGTACTGCCGGTTACCTGCGAGGACGCTACGCCCTTCTGCTTGAGATACAGACCATATCCCTCAAGCACGCTGCGACACTCATCCGGCGTCAAGCCTGTCAGATCAGGCACTTCGACCTGCTCCGTCGGCTTGCTCTCGCCCATATATAGGATAACCTTGCCGCTGGCCGGAATACGCACGCCGCCCGACGGCACCTGATCGGTAACCGTGTCGCCGTCGCCCACCACACGGTACGAGAAACCTGCCTGCTCGAGCGCGGCAGCTGCCTCGCTCTCTGTCGAACCGATCACGCTCGGCACGGTCAGCTCGCGGCGGTCGTTCTCCTCATCCGAGTAAACCGGGGTCACGCCGATGTAGGGCAGCACATCTTCCATAATACGGCCGACGACCGGCGCGGCGATCGCGCCGCCGCCGTGCGCAGCGGACTCGGGCAGGTCGTTGATCGCAACGAGCACCGCGATCTGCGGGTCATCCATCGGCGCAACGCCGATGAAGGACGCGGTGTAGCGGTCTTCGGTGTCAAGCACATTGCCCTCGTCATCATACTCAGGCAGAATCTCGGATGTTGCGGTCTTGCCGCCGATGCGATAACCGGACACATAAGCGTTTTTGCCCGTGCCGCCTTCAACAACCGCAAGCATTGCTTCACGCATATAAGCCGAGGTCTCCTCCGAGATGACCTGCCGAATGACAGTCGTCTCGGTCGTAGACTTAACCGTACCGTCCGCCCCGAGGATCTCCTTGACAACATACGGCTGCTTGAGCTTGCCGTCATCAACGATCGCGCAGACCATGTTGATCATCTGGATCGGGGTGACCTGGAATCGCTGGCCAAATGATGCAACTGCGAGCGAAACCTCGTTCCACGCGCTGGTGTCGTCGAGGTCGAAGAAAAAGTCCCCGCTCTCGCTCGGCAGGTCAATGCCGGTCGGTTCGCTCAGGCCAAACGCCTTATAGAACTCATAAAAACGGTCCATACCGGTTTTGGCGACGATCTGCATCATCGCCACGTTGCACGAATTCATCAGCGCCTCGGTCAGCGTCTGCGTACCGTGGCCGCTGGTGTTCGAACAGCTGATCGGTTTGGACCAGTCGCCGACCATCATCGAACCGCTGCAATAATAGGTATCATCTTCATGCGCCACACCCAACTCGTAGGCGGTAGCAACATTCATCAGTTTGAAGGTCGAACCCGGCTCATACGTATCGGTCACCACTGGATTATACCACATTTTGTACAGCTGCTGTGAACGAATTTGTGTCAAAGTATCGACAAGTTCCTCGTTATTCTGCACACTTTCCGGCAGGTTGGCAAGGCCGCCCTCCTGATAATACTTGTCGCTGATCTCCACATCGACGCCCGCTTCTGTCAGCGCAGCCTGTACCTTGGTCTTAAGTTCCTCGATGTAACGCTCATCCGTGATGGTGTAAGCATTGTTCGGGTCAAAGTCCGGCAGCGACGCCATCGCCAGCACCTCGCCGGTTTTAACGTTCATCACGATACCGGATACGCCGTCGCGCGCCTGCGGGTTATCGGCCAGCGCGGTTTCCAGATGCTTCTCGAGGAAGTTCTGGATATCGCTGTCGATCGTCAGGACGAGCGAATCGCCGTCCTGCGCGGGGATATACTGTTCAGTCTCGGGGGAAGTATCCTGATTCTGCGCGTTCTGCACGCGCACCAGACGGCCAGCCGTGCCGGACAGCACATCGTTATACTGGGATTCCAGACCGTAGGCGCCGTTGTTGTCGCTGCCGACATAGCCAAGTACCGCAGACAGGAACGAGCCCTGCTGGTAATAGCGCTTGGTGTCCGGTTCGGAATAGACACCGTTCTCACAGCCCGCCGCCTCGAGTGCCGCGTACAGCTCCTTAGCGACGTCCTTATCGACCTTTTGTGCAATGATCTCGTATTCCGAATCGCTCTTCTGCACCTTAGCCAGCACAGTGTTGTAGTCCAGACTCAGGCAGTCGGCAAGAACCTGCGCCAGCTTCTGCTGCTGCACCTTTTTCTCGGATTCATCCTTGATATCACCAACCACAGCCTTCGGCGAAATGACCACGCGCTCGACCGAGGCGGATTCCGCCAGCACCTGCATATTCGCGTCATAGATCTTGCCGCGGTTGGGTGTGATAAAGGTATCGCGTGTCTGCAGGGACGCGGCCTGTTGAATATAGAAATCATAATGGAACAGCTGCATGTACAGCAGGCGCACGCCGACCAGCCCAAAGCCCAGCAGTACGAAAGCCAGTGTCATCACACCGATACGCGCGCGCATTTGGTTGTTTGGTCCTTTTGCTGCCATGTGGTTACATTCCTCCGTATTCTGGTTCAAAAAAAGCGTAAGGAGTCAGAAGTTTCCACCTCTCACTCCCCTGTACGCATCTTATTCATTGTCTTACCGGATATATTCCACGATCGCGGAAAAGCTGCGCGCCAGCCCGGCAAACAGCGATCCAAGCGACATACCATTGTCCGCCACCGTCACGGTATCCGGATTGGTCAGTTCAACGTATTCAATCTGCGAATTGTCCATCTTGACCATACCCAGATTATTAACCGCGTATTCCTCCACCTCGTCCATGTTCATGCTGTTCATCTGCTTGGTGGTCAGCGAAACATTTTCTGCCGAAAGTTCGTTCAGGCGGTCGTTCTGCTCGCCGACTGCAGCGCTCAATTCGGTCAACTGCATCTGGCAGAACAGGATGTACACCGCTGTGACCGCCAGCACCATAACGCAGCCCATTACGCTCGGACGGATGCCTGCCCGCTTGCGGCGGCGCGGTGTGGGTGCCACGCGCAGCTGGCGTGCCTGTTCCCGCTCGACCGGAAAACGCTCTTCATATTGCTGCTGATACGCCATGCTGTCTCTGCTGGCAGATCTCATTGCATTTCCTTTCTCCTGGGGCTATTGCTTATATCTTCTCGCACACCCGCAGCTTAGCGCTGCGTGCGCGCGGGTTCCCTTCGATCTCTTTCTCGTCCGGCAGGATTGGCTTACGCGGGGTCAGCCGAACCTTGGGTGTTTTGCCGCAAACACAAACCGGAAATTCCTTCGGGCAGGTGCAGCCCTGCGCCGCCTGCTGGAACGCCGCCTTAACGATGCGGTCCTCCAGACTGTGGAACGTGATGACCGCCAAGCGGCCACCTGGATTGAGGCAATCGATCGCTTTATCCATCGCCTCACGCACCGCACCAAGCTCATCGTTTACCGCAATGCGAATCGCCTGAAAGCTGCGCTTGGCCGGATGCTGTTTTTCACGCTTTGCCTTGCCCGGCATCGCGCCTTTGATGATGTCGACCAGCTCAAGTGTGGTCTCGATCGGCTTTTTCTCCCGCTCCCGCTCGATTGCCGCCGCAATCAGCGGCGCGTACCGCTCCTCGCCGTACTCAAACAGGATACGGCGGATCTCCTCGCGGCTCCATTCGTTGACCACATTCCATGCGGTCAGCTGCTGCGTGCGATCCATTCGCATGTCGAGCGGCGCATCCTGCATGTAGGAAAAGCCGCGCTCGGCATGGTCAAGCTGGGGCGAAGATACGCCCAGATCAAACAGGATACCGTCCGCGCCCGGCAGACCAAGCTGCTGGAGCACCCGGTCGATATCCCGGAAGTCGCTCTTGACCGTCGTCACGCGCTGCCATACGTCGCGCAGGCGTTCCTTGGCGTTTTCCAGCGCCTCGTCGTCACGGTCGATGCAGATCAAACGGCCGGTATCATGCAAACGCTCCGCAATGCGGAGCGAGTGACCGGCTCCGCCGGTCGTTGCGTCAACATAGACGCCGTCCGGCTTGATCGCCAGCGCTTCCAGACAGGGTTCGAGCAGAATGGATACGTGATGAAATGCCATAGTCTCCTCCTGCCTGTCCGGTTAAAAATCCATATCCTCCACGTCGGCGGCGACGCTCTCCGCGTCGATCGCCTCGTTGTAAATGCGCCATTTCTCGCTGTCCCAGATCTCCGCGTGGTCGAGCTGACCGATGACGACAACGTCTTTTTGCAGATCGGCAAACTCACGCAGATTTGCAGGGATCAGGATGCGTCCCTGTGCGTCCAGCTGGGCGTCAAAGGCGTTGGCGAAATAGTAACGCTTGACACGGCGCGCCTTCTCGCCGTTGCCCAGACCGCGGATGCGCTGCTCGAGCGCCTCCCACTCTTTTTCCGGGTATACGGCAAGGCAGCCGTCCAGACCCTTGGTCACGGTGAAGCGCTCACCCAGCTCGTCGCGCAGCTTGGCCGGCATTGCCAGCCGTCCCTTCGCGTCAACGGAATGCTTGTATTCGCCCTTCACCGGATTCACACCACACTTTCGCTTTGGTGGAATCTGTGACACTCTGCCCCACTTTTCACCACCTTGCTTCCATTATAGCTGGACGCCCTCTGGATTGCAAGATTTTTTTCGCATTATATCGCAGAACATTCCCGCCGAAAATTCGTGATTTCGACGGTTTTTGCAATTTTTCAAACACTTGTTCGATTTCCATTCACAGATTATCCACAGGGTTCCAGTGGGGGAAAAACCCACCAGCGCACCAGCCCTTCCCCAGCATCTTTCCTATATTTGGGGCTAGTACAACAGCCCTATTCCCTATCGTGGGGTAAAGTGGGAACAGGCACTTTCCGGTGGGGGCGTGTGGGGGCTACAAACTGTGGATAAAAAAACAGCCGTCCCTTGACGGCTGTTTTTTTCTTAAAAATCGGAGCGGTTCACTTCGCGATGCTCTTAAAGCGCTGACGTGCCTTTCGCACTTCCTCGAGCGAAAGCGCGACGGCTTCCTCGGTGCGCTTGAGCGTATCCTCACAGTATTCGTTTGCCACACGGCGCAGCTCACGCGCCTGAATCTCCGCGTTGCCCTGCACTTCCTTGGCCTTGCGGCGCGCGGCAACGACAATTTCGGTTTCCGACACCATCTGGCGGGCGTCCTCCTCGGCCTGACGGCGGATTGCCTCGGCCTCACGCTTGCCGGAAGCCAGCATTTCGCTGCGTTTGGCGACAATATCCTGCGCCACCTGCAAGTCATTCGGCAGGGTCGCGCGCAGCTCGTCGAGCAGATCGAGCAGATGGTCACGTTCGATGATGCACTTTTCGCCCGCAAGCGGAATGCCCTTCGCATCCTGCACCATATCGTACATGCTGTTGATCAGTTCGTCCAAAGTTGCCATGGTTTACCCTTCCTTTCTTGTGCGGCGCACAATATCCTGCATGATTTCGTCGGGGACGAAGCCGGCGACACTGCCGCCGTGTACCGCGATGTCCTTCACCACGGAGGAGGACAGGTACATGTATTCCGCGCTTGTCATCAGGAAGACTGTATCCAGATCAGGATTGAGCTTCCGGTTGGCAAGCGCCATCTGAAATTCGTATTCAAAATCCGAAACCGCACGCAGGCCCTTGACCACCGCGCACGCGTTCTGCTGTGCGGCATAATCCGCCAGCAGGCCGCCGAAGGAAGTGATCTCGACATTCGGCAGACCGTCCGTTGTCCGCCGGAGGAATTCCATACGCTCCTCCACGGTGAACATCGGTTTTTTATTCTGGTTATGCATAACCGCCACGACCAACCGGTCAAACATGACCGATGCACGGCGTATAATATCCAGATGGCCCAAAGTGACCGGGTCAAAGCTGCCCGGGTAGATCGCAGTTCTCATGTTCTTCATCCGTTCCGCCGTCCCGCAGATGCAGAACGGTAATCAAAGTCGCACCATAGCGGCGCTCCCGAACGACTGAAAAGCCGTGCGTGAATGCATCCTCTACTGCACTTTCGCATATTATTATACCATCTGTAGAGAGAATGTCAAACGTTTCTATCTGTAATAACGCATTTTCTAAAATCCGTCCGCCGTACGGTGGATCGAGGAAAATGATGTCAAAGCCCTGTTTCGGCGCATGCGAAAGGAAGGCTGCCGCTTCGGCACGGTGCACCGTGCTGCGGTCATCCACCCTTGCAGCCTGTGTATTTTTACACACGATATTGTATGCCGTTTTATTCTGCTCCACAAAATCACAGCATGCCGCACCGCGCGACAGCGCCTCGATGCCGAGCTGTCCCGTGCCTGCAAACAAGTCGAGCACGCGCGCACCGCGAACATGATCCTGTATCAGATTGAACACGTTTTCCTTGACGCGGTCGGTCGTCGGCCGGGTGTTCATACCGGGCACAGGCTGCAATTTGCAGCCGCGCGCAGAACCGGAAACCACACGCATGGGTCAGTCCTCCTTGTGGAAATAGTCGAATACCGCCTGCGCGGTATTGCGCGGCAGGATGCGAGCCAGCTCCTGCTCGCTCGCGCCGCGGATGTTCTCGATGCTGCCGAAGTGACGCAGCAATTCGGCGCGGCGCTTATCGCCCACGCCCGAAATTTTATCCAGTGTCGAACCGCGCACCTTTTTGCCGCCCAGCTTGCGATTGTACTCGATCGCAAACCGATGCACCTCTTCCTGTATGCGCCCGATCAGCGCAAACAGCGCAGGCGTGGCCGAGATACCGAACTCTCGCCCGTCCGGTGCAACAAGCGCGCGTGTGCGGTGCTTGTCGTCCTTGACCATACCGAAGCAGGGCGTTTGCAGGCCAAACCCGTCGAGCACTTCCTTGCACACACGGACATGCCCCAAACCACCGTCGATCAGGAACGCACTCGGCAAAGGTGCGAACTTTTCGTCCCCATCGATATAGCGCTGCACGCGGCGCGTCAGCATTTCGCGCATGGAAGCATAGTCATCCTGCCCATTGGCGGCACAGGCAATCTTGAACTTGCGGTAAGCACTCTTTTTGGGCTGCCCTTCGACGAATACGACCATGGAGCCGACCGTGTCCTGCCCGGCAAAGTTGGAGATATCATACGCTTCCAGCCGCAGCGGCAGCGCCGCCATGCCAGTCACATTTTGCAGCAATTCCAGTGATTTATGCCGTCTTTCCGACTGTTTTTCGCGCCGTTCAATCTCTTCATACGCGTTTTTCTCTGCCAATTTGGTCAGCACACGGCGCTCGCCGCGCTGCGGTACAGCCAATTCGACCTTACGCTCCGCAATCGAGGACAAATACTCTGCAATGGCCTCCTGCTCCTCGATCTCGTGCGACAGCAGCACGGTTTTGGGCACCGCGCCGCGCTGCGCATAATACTGCTTGACGAACGAGGAAAGCACCTCGGCTGGGTCGCTGCCGGTCAGGTGGAACAACGTATATTCCTTATCCTGCAATGCACCGCCCGCATAGTGCAGCACACACACGCAGGCGCGCGTCTGCCCCTGCACAAACGCAATGACATCCAGCTCGGCAAACGCGCCCGCGACGACATGCTGCCGTGTCCCCAGCTTCTGCACGGCACGCAGCCGGTCGCGCAGCATGGCCGCGCGCTCAAACTGCAAGTCTTCAGCTGCCTCGTTCATCTTTTCGGTCAGCTCTTTTTCGAGTTTTTTGGCGTTGCCCTCGAACAAGTCGATCGCCTGCGCAATCAGCGCGTGATATTCCTCCGGGCTGACCTTGCCCGTGCACGGCGCACAGCAGCGCCCAAGGTGCTGGTTCAGGCACGGACGCTCCTTACCGATGTCGCGCGGAAACACACGCGCGCAAGTCTTGAGCAGCAGCGCCTCGCTGATCGTGTCGATCGCGCGGCGTGCCGCCACGCGGCTCGGATAAGGGCCGAAATAGCGTGCCCCGTCGCGCGCCGGACGCGAGACGACGGTAAACGCCGGATAGGGCGCATCGGTGTTCAGCCGGATATACGGATAGCCCTTGTCGTCCTTTAAAAGGATGTTATACTTGGGCTTATATTTTTTAATCATCGAGTTTTCCAGCACAAGTGCTTCAAACTCGGTTTCGGTCACGATAATATCAAAATCGTCAATATGGCTGACGAGCTGCCGCGTTTTGGCATTGAGCCGCTCGGGCGGCTGGAAATAGTTGGACACACGGTTGCGCAGCAGCTTTGCCTTGCCAACATAGATTACCTTGCCGGTCTTGTCCTTATGCAGGTACACACCCGGCTGCATCGGCAGACGGCGCACGCGCTCCTTGAGTTGTTCCCTTGTCATGGCGTCGCCGCCTCCTTTGCATAGGTTGAGATAAAAAAAGCGCCGAGCAATTCGGCGCTTTTCTCAGGATGCGATAACTTAGTCAGTAAAGTTGGACGTAATCAGTTCAACCAGAGCAGAAACAGCCTCTTCTTCGTCCGGGCCGTCTGCGATCAGGTTGATGGTAGTACCCTTTGTGATACCCAGGGACAGGATACCGAGCAAGCTCTTAGCGTTAACGCGGCGCTCTTCCTTCTCTACCAGAATCGTCGACTTGAATTCATTAGCCTTCTGAATAAAAAACGTAGCGGGACGGGCATATAAGCCTACCTGATTGGTAACCTGTACCTCTTTCGAAAACATATCTGCATCGCTCCTATTTCTTCAAATCCGATATATATAGTCTATCCTCTTTTGTCGATTTCGTCAAGTCTCTTTTGCGCCTGCCGCTTTTGCGTTTTTGATGAATTTTTTCCTGCATTGTGTTGAAATATAAGGCATTTTGCCCTGCATGCCGGTTTTGCGCAAAAATAAGCGCAAAATTTATCTCATCTGCCGAAACCGGTTTCAGCGCAGTTCGACGATGGTCACGCCCTGTTCGCCCTCGCCATACACACCGCTGCGCACGCTCTTGACGCGCTTATTAGACCGCAGGTGCTGCTGCACCGCATTCCGCAGCACGCCCGTGCCCTTGCCGTGAATGACTGTCACGGACGGCAGCCCCGCCATAATCGCGCGGGACAGGAAATTGTCCACTTCAAAGAGCGCTTCCTCCGCGCTCATGCCGCGCACATCGACCTCGCTCGCCGCTGAGCGCAGGTTCAGTTCGCGTGCAGGCGCGTTCCGCCGCGGCTGCGGCGCGGGCTTTTTCGCAGCCTTGGGCTGTTCGACCAGCCGCAGCTCGTTTTCCTTGACCGTCATCTTCATCGGGCCGGCCTGCACCTGTACGTTGCCGCTCTTATCCGCAGGCGCAAGCACATCTGCCAGCACGCCGCCAACGTTCAGCAAGCGCACGCGGTCGCCCTTCTGCACCGGGCGCTGCTCATCCGCCTCGACCACACGCTTCTGCACGCCGCGGCGCTGCTCGTTTTCGGTCTGTGTGATCACGCCGCGCAGCGCGGCCTTGGCCGCGGCAAGGTTCTGGTCGGCGTTTTTCTTCTGCGCCTTTTTCTTCATGTCCTCAAGCTCGTCAAAGACGGTCTCGGCGGTCATGCGCGCATCTTTCAGGATGCGGTCAGCCTGGCTGCGCGCGCTTTCGAGCATTTTGTCGGCGCGTTCCTCTGCCGCATCGCGCTCCGCGCGCATCTTATCGCGCTCGGACTGCGCCGCCGAACGCATTTTTGCCGCTTCGTCGCGCAGCTGCTCCACGCGGCGGCGCTCACGCTCGAGTTCGGCCAATACGTCCTCAAACCGCGCATCCTCGGTCGAAACCTGCTCCTTCGCCCGCTCGATGATGGTCGGCTGCAATCCCAGCCGCGCCGCGATCGCAAACGCGTTGGATTTGCCCGGGATACCGGTCAGCAGGCGGTAAGTCGGCTGCAAGGACTGTACATTAAACTCGCACGAAGCGTTCTCTACGCCGTCGGTCGTGAGCGCAAAGGTTTTCAGTTCTGCATAGTGCGTTGTTGCTGCTACACATGCGCCCATCTGACGCGCGTAGCCGATGACCGCGACGGCGAGCGCCGCGCCCTCGACCGGGTCGGTACCCGCACCCAGCTCATCGAACAGCACGAGATCGCCCTGCCCGCAGCAGTCCATGATGGATACGATGGTCTTCATGTGCGCAGAGAAGGTCGAGAGCGACTGCTCGATCGACTGTTCGTCGCCAATGTCGGCGTATACATGCTCAAAGAGCGCGACCTCGCTCTGCTCGTTTGCCGGAATATGCAGGCCAGATGCCGCCATGAGCGACAATAGACCAAGCGTTTTCAGCGAAACAGTTTTGCCGCCCGTGTTCGGGCCGGTGATGACCAATGTGTCGTACTCCCCGCCGATCGCAATGTCGATCGGCACCGCCTTGTCCTTATCGAGCAGCGGATGCCGCGCGCGCAGCAGGCGGCAGCGGCCATTCCCCTCTTTGAGCACGGGCGCGGCGGCGTTCATCTCGAACGACAGTTTTGCCCGCGCAAACACAAAGTCGAGCGACACGAGCGCGTCAAAGTCCTGCTCAATCGCGCCCTTATAGCTTGCGACCTCATTCGACAGTTCCGCAAGGATACGCTCGATCTCGGCCTCTTCGCAGCCTTCGAGCACCTTGATCTGGTTGTTGATTTCAACCACCTGCTGCGGCTCGACGAACACGGTCGCGCCGGTGGACGAAGTATCGTGCACCAGACCCGGCACATCGCCGCGGTGTTCGGCCTTAACCGGCACGACAAAGCGGCCGTTGCGCTGGGTGATGATGGTCTCCTGCAGGTATTTCGACCGCTCGCCCGAGATCAGACGGTTGAGCGTTTCACGCACCTTGCCCGAAATGCGCCGCAATTCGCGGCGGATGGACAGTAACTCAGGAGAAGCACCATCCGCGATCTCCTCCTCGGACACGATCGCGGTCGTGATGGCTTCCTCCAGCGAGCGGTTGCCGGTCAGCAAGCCGAAGATCGGCGTGAGCGCAGTCTTTTCCTCCTGCTCGGCGTCATACACGAGCGCGCGGCGCGCGGTTTGCAGCAGACTTGCCACATCGAGCAGCTCACGCGGGTTGAGCGTACCGCCGCGGTCGGCGCGCTGCAAAATTGCACCGACTTCACGGATGCCGCCGAACGACGGGCTGCCGTGCCGCACCATGCGGTTTTTCGCATCCGAGGTCTGGTCCATCCAGACCTGCGCCTGCTCATGGTCATCGAGCGGACGCAGCGCGCGGCATTTCGCCTTGGCTGCATCCGACGCGGCCTGCGCGGCAAGCCGCTCCAAGATTTCGTAATATTCCAGTGTTTTTAAGGATTTTTCGCCTAAACGATTCATCTCAAACTCCCAAAATACAAATTATATTGCAATAGATTTGTAAAACTGTAAGCTGTCAAACCCGCGGCCGAGGTGATACTGCGCGTAGGCTTCCGCCAGCCTGCAAAACTGCTCCTTTGCCGCACCGGACAGCGCAAAGGCATACGTCTTTTGCGGTTCGGCCGAAAGCGCGTGCAATATCGCGCGCAGCGTGCCGTCTGCCAGCCGTTCATACCCGCCAACGCGCGCGGCGCATTTTGCGTCCGCCGCTGTGCCCGCCCGCACGGAAAAACACACAGGCGGCTGCGCGATCGGCTGGCCGCACACACCGCAGTCCGCCAGATCGGGCGCATAGCCGCTTTCCGCGAGCACACGCCACTCAAACGCTGCCTTGACCAGCGCCGGGTCGCGTTTTTTGCCCTCGAGCGCGTGCAGCGCGTACAGCAGCAAACGGCTAACCGCCGGACTATCCTCGTCCGGCCCAGTCACCGCGCCGGCAAGCTCTGCCAGATAACACGCAAGCGCGTACCGCTCGATATCCTCGGCAAGTGAAAAGAACGAGTGCACCAGATCGGCGTCGCGCAGCGCGTACTTGCCGCCCCGCTCGGACAGGATCAGCTCGGAATAACAAAACTGCCGCGCGGCAAGGTTCTGCTTTTTGCCCCGCCGCGCGTTTTTATATAGGATTTCGCTTTTGCGGCCGTATTCGGTCAGCACAGTCAGATAGCGGTCAAAATCGCCGAAATCCACCTCGCGCAAAATCAGCGCGCGCAGCCTGACCTCGGCCATTTATTGATCCTCGTAACCGAAGTTGCGCATCTGGTACTGGTTGTTGCGCCAGCCCTCCTTGACCTTGACCCACAACTCAAGGAACAGCTTCGCATCCAGCATGCGCTCGATATCGGCGCGCGCCTGTCGGCCGATTTCCTTCAGCATCGCGCCCTGCTTGCCGATGATGATGCCCTTGTGGCTGTTTTTCTCACAGTAGATGACCGCGTTGATCTCGATCAATCCGTCCTCGCGTTCATGCCAGCGCTCGATGCCGACAGCAACGCCGTGCGGCACCTCGCGGTCCAAGAGCCGCAGCATCTTCTCACGCACGATCTCCGCCACGAGCTGCCGCTCGGGCTGGTCGGAAACCATATCCTCGGGGAACAGCTGCGGGCCTTCGAGCGCGTACTTGTCCACCTCGGAAAGGAAGTCGTCCAGCCCCTCGCCCGTGCGCGCCGACACCGGCACGACCGCGTCAAACGCATGCGTCTGCGAATAGGTCGCGATGACCGCGAGCAGTTCTTCCTTTTTCACCGTGTCGATCTTATTGATAACCAGAATGGACGGCATGTGGTGCTGCTTGATCTGCTGGATCAGGCTTTCCTCCGCCGGGCCGATGTTCGCGATCGGCTCGACGACCAGCGCCGCCACATCCACCTCAGACACGGTATCGGTCACAACCTTGCACATGTAGTCGCCCAGACGGGAACGCGGCTTGTGCAGACCGGGCGTGTCCAAAAAGACATACTGCGTGTCGCCGCGGCTGAGCACGCCCGTGATACGGGTGCGCGTCGTCTGCGGCTTGCTGGACACGATGGCGACCTTCTGCCCGACCAGCTTATTGGTCAGCGTCGATTTGCCGACATTCGGGCGGCCGACCACCGAGACGACCGCGGTTTTCGTAATCTTCGTCATTGTATTCTCCCATAATGAAATATAAACCAAAGTGCGACCGGTACGGTCACCAGCAGCACCATCGCAGCCCAAAGATGCTCCAGCAGAAACCGAAGCGCCACAAGCAGCACACCTTCTCCGATAAAAATGCACACGCCGACCGCGACACAGGCCACAGCGCACACAAACACGCCCGCCGCCGCGATATCCTTGGCATTTCGGACATAGCCGTCGTACCCGCTTGCCTGCCGGTCGCACAGCCGCTCGATTGCGGTGTTCATCAGTTCCGCGCCCATGGTCAGGCCGAAGCAGATGCACAAAATCGCGCCCTCCGCCGCACTTGCGCGTCCCATCAGCGCAAATACGGTCACATAAAACGCCGCAACCATGTGCACGCGGAAGTTGCGTTCCCCGTGGATGCACAGCCCCAGTCCGCGCAGCGCGTGCTGGAAGCTCTCATGCAGTTTTCGGATGTTCTTGCCCATCGCGTTTTCCTTATCCGTTCTCCCTTGTCAGGCCGAGGAAGGCAAGGTTGTCCTCCTCCTTGGCACGCATCAGGCGGGTGTCCTCGTCATTCCGCTCATGGTCATAGCCCAGCAGGTGCAGCACTGAATGTGTCGTCAGGTAGCCGCACTCGCGCGCGGGCGAATGGCCGAACTCGGCAGCCTGTTCACATGCGCGTGTGTAACACAAAATCATGTCGCCCAGCATGACACAGCCCGTATCCCGCTCGGCTTCCAGCTCTTCCTGCGGCTCACCGTTATAAAACTCGTACATCGGGAAGGACAAAACATCGGTTACCGCGTCCTTGTCCCGGTATTCCGCGTTGAGCTGCCGGATGCTGTCCGCGTCGACAACCGTCACGTCGATCTCGGCATCGAACGGCACGTTTTCGCTCTCGAGCACGCGCCCTGCGCAGGTCTGTATCAACTCGCGCACGCCCTGTTCGTCCTCGACCTCGGTCTCAAAACCGATGTTGATCTGATGGTTCATCGCTTGTCCCCTTTTCGCCGGAAGGCCGGGTGCTTATTGTCCGGCGCCTTGCTCTTGCCCTTTTTGCCCTCATAATCGGCATACGCCTTGACGATGCGCTGCACCAGCTCGTGCCGCACGACGTCCTTTTCGGTCAGGTAGCACTGGGCGATGCCCTCTACCCCGTCGAGCACACGCAGCGCTTCTTTGAGGCCGGACTGTTTGCCGTCCGGCAGGTCGACCTGCGTAATGTCGCCCGTGATGACCGCCTGCGAACCGAAGCCCAGACGGGTCAGGAACATTTTCATCTGTTCAGGGGTTGTGTTCTGCGCCTCATCCAAAATAATGAAGCTGTCATCCAGCGTACGGCCGCGCATATAGGCCAGCGGCGCTACCTCGATCGAGCCGCGCTCCTGATATTTGGCGAAATTCTCCGCGCCGAGCATATCGAACAGGCCGTCGTACAGCGGGCGCAGGTATGGGTCGACCTTGCTTTGCAGGTCGCCGGGTAAAAAGCCCAGCTTTTCGCCCGCTTCGACCGCAGGACGCGTCAGGATGATGCGGGACACCTGCTTGTCCCGGAAGGCCGCGACCGCTGCAGCCACGGCAAGATAGGTCTTGCCCGTGCCTGCTGGCCCGATGCCCATGACGATCGTATTTTTGCGGATGGCCTCCATATAGCGCTTCTGGCCAAGCGTCTTGGCCTTGACCGGCTTGCCCTTGGCCGTGATACACAGCACGTCGCGGCTCATCGTGTGCACCTCAGCCTCGCGGCCGTCGCGCGCCAGACCGATGACATACTGCACGGTCTGCGTACCGACCGCTTCGCCGCGCGCGGCCATGGCGGTCAGCGCCTCGACCGTGCGCGCCGCGACCTCGACCTCGGCTTCCTCGCCCGAAATCTTGAGCTCCCCGCCCCGGCTGACAACCGACACGCCCAGCTCGCGCTCAATCAGCTTAATATTTTCGTCAAACGCGCCGAATACTGCGATCAGCAGTTCCGTGCGTTCCACCTGTATCGTCTTTTCTATGGTTTGCACCTTGCTTTCCTTATTTTCCTTTTGTCCCGCTGCGCTAAGGCGCCGCCTCATCCTCTTCCGGTTCCGGCGGCGTTTCCGGTATCTCGCTGTCGTCGAGCGCCTCGACGCCGATCTGCTCGGTAGCATGCACCGTCATGTGCAGCACGGCCGCGCCATCCTGCTCGACAAGCGTTTCGGTGTGTTCGGTCACCATGCCGTCCATGCCGGACGCGAGCTGTCCGAGCGCACGCGACAGCATGTCGACACGCACATCATCCACGGCGGCAACCTGCGGCGTACGCTCATAGTAGACATACGTCTGCACCACGAGCGACACCGGGAACACCACACTGTCCGACAAGCGCAGCGTACGGGTTTCTATTATTTTATCACAGGTGCCCCGGTCAATGCCACTCCCAATATAGAAATTTAACCGATGATTTCCCAAAATAAGCGCATATTGCCGCTTGACCTTGCCGGTATATGTCTTTCCGTCTGTTTCCAGCGCACGCGCCGCGTCCACATAATGCACAGTATAAGCCTCAACTTCGCCGCGCGCATGGGCGAGACGGTAGTTGCCGCCTTCGCGCGTGGGCGGCACCAATCCGCTGATCAGCGTATCCCCGACTGAAACTGCGTCGCCCGGCTGCACGAGCGGCTGTCCCTCAAGCGCGCGCACGCTTTTGACCACGCCCTCGCACGACGCGACGATCTTGGTGATCGCGTCCTGATCGAGCTTTTCCGCCGCCGGTTCGGTGCCATAGGCCTGCACGGTCAGGCTGTTTCCCTGCACATTGAGCGCGAGAAAGGTCATGTCCGGCTGCTGGGCGAGCATTTTCCAGCGGATGCTCCGGAAATCGAGCGTGCTGATGCGCGCGCCGACGTGCACGCCCAGTTCGTCCAGCTGCCGCATGACCTCGGCGCGGTCGAGCACCGGCGATATCTGCACATCAATCGCCCAGATATGCGCGCACAGCACCCACCACAACGCCGGCAGCAGCAACACACCTCCCCACAGCGCGACACGCGGCCGCAGGCGCGCCGCGGCAAACGGCGCGCCACGGCGTCTCACGATATGTACGCGGCAGCCCGTGCGGCCCATATAGCGCCTGAGCGCACGAAAATCCCGCACGGACAGCGTTGCATACAGCTCGTTCCACGCCGTGCGCTCCATGCGGTGCAGCGTGATTTCATGCTTGGCGCACAAATTGAGAAAACGCGGCAGGCTCGCGCCCGTCACGCGCACGCGCACCTGCCCGCGCGCCAGCTGCCACAGCCGCACGAACATCGCCCCGCCCCCTTTCCGTCAGTTTCCCGTCATGTATTCGACCGATACGATCGTACCGGTCACCGCCAGCTCATCGAGCGAGAGCGCGGTCAGCGCCAGCCCATCCCCGACGATACGCACCTCGCAGCCGCAGCATTTGACGCGCAGCAGCCCGGTCTCATATTCCTGTATCCCTCGGTGGTTTTCCACCACCACGCGGCTGTTGCCGATGATCTCCACACGCGGCCGTGTGCTGTGCAGGTCGTCGAACAGCTCGCCCAACCCGTCATGCGCCATGTGCGTTCCCTCCTCCGTCCCGTTATTGTATGCGCGCACCGCATCAAACTTGCCTCTGCTGCATATCCTGTGCCATCGGAGGTGCGGTATATGAAGCTGGTTTTGTCGCTTGCGCTGTTTTGCGCCTTTCTGCTCTTTCCCACGGCCTGTGCGGACGGCGTGCGCGACGGGCTTGCCCTTGCCGCCGGACAGGCGCTGCCCGCGCTATTCCCGTTTTTCGTTGCGGGCGGGCTGCTGACGCGCAGCGGGCTGGCACAGGTGCTCGCCCGCCTTGCCGCGCGGCCGCTTGCTGTGCTGTACCGTCTGCCAAGCGAGGCCGCGCCCGCGGTCGTGCTCGGACTGGTAGGCGGCTACCCGGTCGGTGCGGCGACCGCCGCCGACTTGCTCCGACAAGGTACGCTCTCCCCCGGGGACGCTGCGCGTGTCAACCGTTTCTGCAACTGCGCCAGTCCCGGTTTCTGCATCGGCCTTGCGGGACTGGGCATATTCGGCAGCGCGCGCACAGGCGCAATGCTCTATGGCATCCATGTGCTCGCCGCACTTTTGACCGGACTGTTCACCGCGCGGGAGCATGCGCCGGTTTCAGCAGCACGCACCGCGCCGCGCCGCGCGCCGAACGAGAGTTTTTCAGCCGTCTTTTGTGCGTCCGTGCAGCAAGCGGCCTCGACCGCGCTGACTGTGACCGCTTTTCTGACCATCTTCTGCGTGCTGCTGCAGCTGTTCGACCCGTTGTTGTCGATGCTGCCCTACGGTGACGCATGCTCGGGTATTTTCGAACTGACCGCCGGACTGGACGCGCTCGCCCCGCTGCCACTGACGGACAGCGCCAAGCTGACGCTCGCCTCCTTCCTGCTGGGCTTTGGCGGGCTGGCCGTGCAGTTTCAGGTGCGCGCGCTGGCCGCACCTGCCGGGCTGCCAGTGGACGGTTTTGCCGCTGCCAAGCTGCTGCACGGCGCGTTTGCCGCCGCCCTGACCGCACTGCTGACGCGCTTGTCGCCCGATGTATTTGCGGCATCCGCACCAGCGGAAAGCGTGCCGCCGCACGGCCTGCCCGCTGTTTTTTCCCTGATTTTGCTTTTGGCCGCATTTGCAATTTGGTCTGGAAAAAAAGCGAAAAATGCGGTATAATGGGTCACACAACCTTTGGATTGGAGTGACTGCCCGCATGAAGCTGAAAAAGCTGCTGCGAAAGGATATTGAACCACGCTGTACATACTGCGCGCACGGCACCCCGCTGGCTGACGGCCAGCGCATCGCCTGCCGCCGCCGCGGTGTTGTCGACGGCGCTGACCACTGCCGCGCGTTCCAGTACGATCCCCTGCGCCGCGTGCCGCCCAAGCCGGCAGCCATCCGCGGCCATTTTACCAACGCTGACTTTTCTCTGGGGGATACCGATGAAAAATAACACAAAACTGTGCCGCCTGACGGCGTTTTTGCTCTGCCTTGTGCTGCTGTTTGTGGCCGCGCCGCTGCCGCAGTCGTTCGCTGCGCCGGACGATGAGGACAGCGTTTCCGATACGACAGACACGGACACTTCTGACACGGACGGCGACGGTACGTCGGACACCACCCAAGGCAACACCGCGTCAAACGCCAATGTGATTGCCGCCGCTGCCGATGCGCCGACGGTCACGGCCGAAGCCGCGCTGCTGGTCAGCCCGGACTCCGGCATGGTGCTGTATGAAAAAAATGCGGACGAGCGCCGCTATCCGGCTTCGACCACCAAAATCATGACTGCGCTGATCGTGCTCGAAAACGTGACTGACCTGAGTGAAACCGTCACGGCGGAAGCATCGGACTTTGAGCACGTCACGGCTGACAGCTCAAACGCCGGCATCAAAGAAGGCGAGGTTGTCACCGTCGAAGATCTGCTGTATGCGCTCATGCTGCCCTCGGCCAACGAGGCGGCCTACATGCTCGCGCGGCACGTCGGCGGAACATGGGAAAACTTTGTCGACATGATGAATCAGCGCGCCACCGAGCTGGGCTGCACCGGCACGCACTTCTCCAACCCCTGCGGCCTGCACGAAGACGACCACTACACGACCGCGCGTGACCTGTACAAGATCGCTTACGCCGCCATGCAGGACGAAACCTTCCAAGATATTGCCGATACGGTGCAGTGGAAGATGAACACCAGCCTGCGCTCAGAATACCTGATCCTAACGACTAATGAGTTGATCCGCAGCTCGTATGCAGCCTATGCCTATCCCTTCTGTAAGGGCATCAAAACCGGCCATACCTCGCAGGCAGGCAACTGCTTTGTTGGCTATGCCGAATACGGCGACGCCAAACTGTACTCGGTCGTGCTTGGCTCGGCCGACCAGTCGGCGGATTACCCGGAGATCGCCGCGAGCTTCACCGACACCAGCGCGCTGTGCAAGTGGGGCTTTTCCAACTTCACTTCCAAGACCATCGTCAAAAAGGGCGACACGGTCAAGGAAATCGACGTCAACCTGTCGACTGACACCGACCGGCTGGTGCTGACGACCAAGAACGATCTGGTTGCGCTCGTGCCCAAGGATCTGGATGTAGCAAAGCTGCTGGAAGATCCAAACTACACTACCCCCGACGAGGTAAACGCCCCGATCAAGGCGGGCGATGTAATCGGCAGCGTCACCTACTCGTATGACGGCATCAATTACGGCACGGTTGAGCTGGTTGCGCTCAGCGATGTCGAGCTTAGTCAGGTGCTGTATTACGCCGACAAGCTGAGCCACTTTTTCCAGAGCACGGTCTTTAAGGTCATCCTGATCGTGCTGGCCGTGTTCGTCGTGCTGTATATCCTGTTTAACCTGACTTTCGGCGGCATGCGACGCCGCAAGCAGCGCAAAAACCTTCGCGCACGCTACGAAAACTCCAACTACCAGCGCCGCAGACGCAGATAAAAGACAGCGCGAATATCTGCCGATGCCCGAAACCTTCCATACAAAAAACCCGGCTGTGAAGCCGGGTTTTTTTATATCGTAATATTCACATTTTGTGCATATCAGGTCTCTTTATCTTGCGGTGAAAAGGTAGTGCTCTTGCGATACAGCTTATATGCCAACGCGGCAGTAATGGCTTCTGTGAGCCAAAAGGCATGCCATACACCTATCGCCCCCAATATGCGGCTTAAGACATACGCAATGGGGAGAATAAGCACGGCATAACGCAGCAAGGAAATGGCCAGAGAAGGCCAGCCCTTTCCCAGCCCTTCCAGCGCGCCGCAGGATATTACCGAAACAGATGAGACAATGAATCCCACGCTGATGATCCGCAAAGCAAGGCTGCCGACAGCAAGCGTGGTGGCGTTTTCAGAAAACAAGCCGATCAGCTGCGCGGGGACGGCCCAGCATAGTATGGTTCCCACCGTCATAATGCCTGCCGAAAGCGTCAACGCAACCCGGTAGATTTTCCGTACTCTGGCAAATTCTTTCGCACCGAAATTATACCCGATGATTGGGCGGATGCCCTGCACAATCCCATTGGCTGGCAGATATAAAAACGTCTGCAGCTTATAATACACACCCAAAACCAATACATATACTTGAGAGTACACTGTCAGGATCATGTTCAGGCAGGAAATCAGCAGCGACGGCAGCGCCAGATTGAGCACCGCCGGGATGCCGACCGAGTACATCCGTTTTGTCAGACTGCGGTCAAAGGTATGTGCGTCAAACCCCACGCGCACCGGCAGCCGCCCCACGAAATAACACAGCACATAAATAAGCAAGCCAATCGTCTGCCCGATACCAGTTGCCAGAGCCGCGCCTTCGATCCCCAGCTGCGGAAACGGCCCCCAGCCAAAAATCAAAACCGGATCGAGCACGATATTGACAATACAACCGGACAGCATGCAGAGCATGGTCATCAGCATTTTTCCGGCAGCCTGAAAGATTTTTTCCAGAGACATGGAAATCGCTACATTGACGGCAAATAAAAACGCAATGCGGGAATACCGCACACCCATGTCCACGACCTGCTGATCGGTTGTGAACAGGCTAAGAAAAAACGGCATGATGGCAATGCAGCCCACCGTTAAAATAATGCCATGCACCGCATTATACAGGATGCTTTGCGTTGCGGCTGCATTGGCCTTCTGCAGTTCCTGCGCCCCCAGATGATAGGAAATAACCGCATTTGCCCCAACGGCAAACCCAATCGTCACCGCATTGATCAAATTCTGTATCGGATACACCAATGAAAGCGCTGTCATGGCGTTTTCGCTGATCTTTGCCACGAAATAGCTGTCTACAATGTTATACAAAGAAGATACGGTCATGGATAATACCATCGGCAACGACATAGACAATACCAGCGGCCAAATCGGTTTGGTTTTCATAAAGGTCTGCTGCATTTCCCAATTCCTCTTTTTTCAAAAAAATAAAAAGCTATATTTGCCCTTGTTTATCTCACCCACAAGGAAAAATATAGCTTTCGCGTTATTTACTATAACAGAGTATCGTTTCCCCGTCAAGACATACCTTGCGCCGGATCAACGATTTTTACTATTGCAGCCAACTTGGCTTTTCACGCATGCGTACGCCAGCGGCAATACCGAGTGCTGCATACATCGTCAGCACCGAGGTGCCGCCATAGGAGAAAAACGGCAGCGTCAGACCCATAACAGGCAGCAGGCCGACATTCATAAAAATGTTCATAAACACCTGAAACAGGAACATACCGCCGACACCCACCGCCAGCAGCGCGGAGAACATGGTCGAAGCACGATAGGACACATAGAACAGGCGCATGATCAGCAGCGTCAGCAAGCCGATGATCAGCAGGCAGCCGATCAGGCCGAGTTCCTCGCCCGCGACCGAGAAGATATAGTCGGTGTGGTTCTCAGGCACAAGCTGCATCTGGGTCATTGTACCGTGCGTCAGACCTTGGCCGGACACCTGCCCCGAGCCGATCGCGATCTTACCGTAAGTCGCCTGACGGGAGGCCTCAGGATCAATCGACGGATCGAACAACACCAGGATACGGGTTTTCTGATAACCCTGCAGCACGAAATTCCACAGGATCGGGATGCTGATAATGCCAAGACCGATGCCCACACCCAGCCATCTCAGTGCCAGCCCGGCGGCAAACAGCATAATCAGTGCGATCATAAAGTACTGGATTGCCATACCGGTGTCGCCCGAAGAAATGACGACCGCCGCCATCATAATCAGCGTGTGCAGACCGATGACAAACAACCCGCGCCATTCGCTGATATGCTCCTTGATCTCGGAAATATGCGCGGCAAGCGTGAAGATAAAGATCAGCTTGCCCAGCTCGCCCGGCTGCAGGCTGGTCACCTTCAGATCGAGCCATGCGCGCTGGCCGTTGACCTCCATACCGAGCGGCGTAAACAGCAAAAACTGCAGGCCGATGTTGACCAGCACAAAAATCTTCCACCAACCGCTCATCGCCTCGAGGTCGATCAGGCTCATCACCACAAATGCGGCCAGACCCATCAGGATCGCCGCGCCCTGAATAAACAGGTTGCGCGTACTGCCGTCCTGCCAGCTAGCCGGGTTGAGGGTTGCCGAATAAATCAGCACCATGCCATATCCCGAGCAGATCAGCGCGAGAAACATCAGATAAAGGTCGGTGTTTTTGAGATAGTGCGTGACCGTTTTGAAAACGTCCATGCCGACCCTCCTTTTTGCAGAAATAAATGTACGCTTTATATCATACCACAACGCCGCCGTTTTTTCGATACGCAAATTCGGCAAATTTTTCGCCGCATCCGCTGGAAAACTGTGCAGAACATTGTTATAATGGTGTCACTGTGTAAATGATACGGGGAGGTAATCATTATGCTATCCGATATTGAAATCGCGCAGGGCTGCCAGATGCGCCCAATTACCGAAGTTGCCGCGACCGCCGGGCTGGACGCGGATGACCTCGAGCTTTACGGCAAATACAAGGCAAAGCTGTCCGCCGACGTTTGGAAAAAGACCGAAGGCAATCCGGACGGCAAGCTGGTGCTTGTCACCGCTATCAACCCCACGCCCGCGGGCGAGGGCAAGACGACCACGACCGTCGGCCTCGGTCAGGCGATGGCCAAGCTGGGCAAAAAGGCGATGATCGCGCTGCGCGAGCCTTCGCTCGGTCCGGTGTTCGGCATCAAGGGCGGCGCTGCCGGCGGCGGCTATGCGCAGGTCGTGCCGATGGAGGACATCAACCTGCACTTTACCGGCGACATGCACGCGATCACCGCGGCAAACAACCTGCTGTGCGCCATGCTGGACAACCACCTGCAGCAGGGCAACGCACTTGGCATCGACCCGCGCCGCATCACATTCACGCGCGTCATGGACATGAACGACCGCGCGCTGCGCAACATCACCATCGGCCTTGGCGGCAAGGTCAACGGTGTGCCGCGTGAAGATCACTTCATGATCACGGTCGCTTCTGAAATCATGGCGATCCTGTGCCTTGCCTCCGACCTCGAGGATCTGAAAAAGCGCTTTGGCGATATTCTGGTCGCCTATTCGTACGATGGCAAGCCGATCCATGCGCGTGACCTCAAGGCCGAGGGCGCAATGGCAGCACTGATGAAGGACGCCATCAAGCCCAACCTCGTACAGACGCTCGAAGGCACCCCCTGCCTGATGCACGGCGGCCCGTTCGCCAACATCGCGCACGGCTGCAACAGCGTGCAGGCGACCAAGCTGGCACTGCGTCTGGCTGATATCGCGATCACTGAAGCGGGCTTTGGCGCAGACCTCGGCGCGGAGAAGTTCATGGACATCAAGTGCCGCAAGGCCGGCATTTCGCCGGACTGCATCGTCATTGTGGCGACTGTCCGCGCGCTCAAGTATAACGGCGGCGTGCCCAAGGCCGAGCTGAACGAGCCTAACATGGCAGCGCTCGAGCGCGGCATCTGCAACCTCGACGCGCATCTGGACAATATGAAAAAGTTTGGCGTGCCGGCAGTCGTGGCAATCAACGCATTCCCGACTGACACCGCCGAAGAGATGGACTTCATCCGCCAGCACTGTGCGGCGCGCGGCGTGCGCGTAGCGCTCTCCGAGGTGTTCGCCAAGGGCGGCGAGGGCGGCAAGGCGCTTGCCGAAGAAGTGCTCGCCGTGCTGGACGAAGGCAAGGCCGATTTCCACATGCTCTACGAGGATGCGCTCCCGCTCGAGGACAAGATCCGCAAGATCGCCAAGGAGATTTATGGCGCGCTCGGCGTGACCATCGCGCCTGCCGCGCACAAGGAGCTGCAAAACATCACCGACATGGGCTTTGGCAACCTGCCGGTCTGTGTTGCCAAGACCCAGTATTCCCTGTCCGACGACCCGGCGCTGCTCGGCCGTCCGACGGAGTTTGTTGTCAATGTGCGCACCGCACGTCTGGCTGCGGGCGCAGGCTTTGTTGTCGTAGAAACCGGCGCGATCATGACCATGCCCGGCCTGCCCAAGGTACCCGCTGCAGAGAAGATCGACGTGGATAAAAACGGTACGATCACCGGCCTGTTCTGATCCAACAACCGATACAGCAGAAAGCCGCCCTTTCGGGCGGCTTTTTCTGTGTTATCCGGCAAGCGGGATGGTGATTCCCTCATCGCCTGCCGTGTTACTGATAATCAGTGCCTGCACATCATCTGCACCGATATGCCCCAGACCGCGGTTGAACGCTTCAAACTGGATTTCAAAATCCTCTGTACCGCCCCGGTCTGTCCCCCGCAGCATCTCCCCGTTTTTCAGCTGCAGCTGCGCAAAAAACGCATAGCTGTTGTTTTGGCCATACTGGAGGAATTGGCCATCCAGACTGACGCCCAGCGGCGCAAGATACAGATTTTCCAGCTGGACAACAGCGCCATCCGGCAGCGTGACCTGCTGGTCGATCGGCAGAATCTCGTCCACCGGCTCCCAGTCCGTCGGGAAAGTGAACGTCCAGTTGCCGTAAAACAGCTGCATACGGTCGAGGTCGGTATCCACATAGGAAATGCGCTGGAAGATGATCGTATAGGTCTCCGGCCACTCTTCCAGATACATCTGGTAAACAAATTCAACCTTGTTGTCATTCTGGTCGGTGTCCGGCAGCACATATGGCCCGTTTGTACCGCCGCGGATGCTATTCTCGTTGACATCCACCATTGCCTTATCATCCATCACCAAATCCATCTGGGTGCGCGGTATGGACTCAGTTTCCTCCGTCACCTGCTCCGTACGCAGCGGCTTGCCGTCGTCCCGCGACACCGTCCCCTTGATGTAGACGGTACGGGTGCTGCCATACATCTCATCCAATGCGATGGTATAGCCATCATACGACTGGCTCAGGTTCAGCGGTGTGCCGCTGTGATCCTGCTCCCAATCGTCCATGGACTGGCGCGCCCAGTCGCGGTATACCGCGACACCGACACAGCCTGTAATCAGCAAAATCACCGCAGCGGCGACAAGGATCATCATCCGTTTCGTTTTCATACGGCTCCGCCCCTTTCCTCCGGTGACCGTCTGCAGGATACGGGTTTTGGACGCCTGCGGCAGTGTCGCGCCCGCCATACGACGGTCGATTGCCTGTTTCAGCTTGTCATCCATCGTCATCCCATCCTTTCAGCGTTTCTTTTAGCTGCGCCCGCGCGCGGCGCAGCCGCGTCGAGACCGTATTTTCCTTTTCGTGCAGCAGCGCCGCGATCTCCGGTATGGTCAACTGCTTCCAATAGTAGAGCAGCACCGGTTCACGATACTTGGGCGCAAGGGACAGCACCTGCCGCAGGATTTCGTCGTCCTGCGGCTCGGCGTCCGGCGGCGCAGGGATCTGTTCGAGCAGCGCTTCACTGTCCAGCCGTTTGCGACACCAATACAGCCGCCGGTAATCACGGCAGACATTGACCGCGATCGTGGTCAACCATGTCTTTTCGCTCGCCCGCTGCGCATAATTGTCCAGCCCACGCCATGCCTTGAGCATCGTATCCTGCACGGCGTCCTCCGCAAGGTGCGGGTCGCCCAGCAGCAGCAGGCATAAACGGTACAGCCGGTCGCCGTGCGCCTCCACCATACGCGTGAGCGTTTCCTGCCGGTCGTTTTCCATATTCCCCGCCTCCTTTCACCCTATTAGACGGATGCCGCGCGTGTTTCCGTTCACTAGGACAGGAAATTTCCCATCCAGAAGCAACCGCAACAGCATAACACAACGCACGCCGCAAGGCAAGGAGCACGGCTTTACACCGGTGGTGGACAGCGCCCCCCTTTCTGTTGTATAATAAGACATACGTCGGCAAAACCGACGCGCAATCATAATGCACACAGGGAGGTTATTATCATGGAAAATCCCGAAAAGCTGCTCGACCTGCTCAGCCAGGATGCACGCCTGACCCCCGCGCAGCTCGCCGCCATGACCGGCGCAAGCGAGGCCGAGGTCGTCGACGCGATCCGCGCTTTTGAAAAAAACGCCACGATTCTGGGCTATAAGACTGTTATCGACTGGGACAAGACCTCGAAGGAGAGCGTCACGGCGCTGATCGAGGTCAAGATCACCCCGCAGAAGGGCATGGGCTTCGACGAGATTGCCCGTCAGATCTATTCGCACCATCAGGTCGAAAGCGTCTACCTGATGAGCGGCGGCTTTGACCTGACCGTTATCATCAAGGGCCGCTCGATGCGCGAGGTCGCGCGCTTTGTCTCCGAGCAGCTCGCGCCGATGGAAAACGTGCTGTCGACCGGCACGCACTTCATCCTGAAAAAGTACAAGGACTATGGCGTGGAGTTTGACCCCTCGGAAAATGATCAAAGAGAGGTCATGATGGCATGGTAGATTACGAACAGCTGCTGTCCGAGCGGGTGCGGGAAGTCAAGCCCTCGGGCATCCGCCGCTTCTTCGACGCTGCCGCCGCCATGCCGGACGCGATCTCGCTCGGCGTCGGCGAGCCGGACTTTGAAACGCCTTGGCAGATCCGCCGCGCGGGCATCCAGTCGCTCGAAAAGGGCAAAACCTTTTATACCTCTAACTGGGGGCTCGCCGATCTGCGCAAGCAGATCGCTGCGCTGACACGCCGCAAATATCAGCTGTGCTATGATGCAGATAACGAAATCCTGGTAACGGTCGGCGGCTCGGAAGCGATCGACAACGCGATCCGTGCGCTGGTCAATCCGGGCGAGGAAGTGCTCATCCCCGAACCGAGCTTTGTCTGCTACACACCGCTGACCCAAATGGCAGGCGGCGTACCTGTCCCGCTGCCGACGCTCGCATGCGATCAGTTCAAACTGACGCCCGAGCGCCTGCGTGCAGCTATCACACCGCGCACCAAGCTGCTCATCCTGCCCTACCCCAACAACCCGACCGGCGCGATCATGACGCGCGCTGAGCTGGAAGCGATCGCGGCTGTGATCCGTGAAACCAACATCGCGGTACTGTCCGACGAGATCTACTGCAGCCTGACCTACGGCAAGGAGCCACACGTGTGCTTTGCCGAGCTGCCCGGCATGCAGGAGCGCACGATCGTCGTCGACGGCTTCTCCAAGTCATACGCGATGACCGGCTGGCGTCTCGGCTGGGCGATGGGCCCGAAGGAACTGATGAAGCAAATCTGCAAGATCCACCAGTTCGGCATCATGTCCGCGCCGACAACCGCGCAGTTCGCGGGTATCGAGGCGATCCGCACGGGCGAGGACGATATCGAGCGTATGCGCAACCAGTATGATATCCGTCGCCGCTATCTGCTCGGCGAGCTGCGATCGATGGGGCTGGAATGTTTCGAGCCGCAGGGCGCGTTCTACATGTTCCCGTCCATCGAATCGACCGGTCTTTCCTCCGAGGAATTCTGCGAGCGGCTGCTGCAGGAGCAGCGCGTCGCGGTTGTGCCGGGCAACGCCTTCGGCGTGAGCGGCGAAGGACATGTCCGCATTTCCTATTCCTATTCGATGAACCACCTGCGCGAAGCCTGCTTCCGCATGCGGAAATTCCTGCAATCCCTTTAAGACAGCAAAACAGCCTGTTCCGGATGGAACAGGCTGTTTTTTTATGCTGTTTTGCTTAGAATACACAGTACTGCGCCATATACGCATCCATCAGCGGGAGCAGGTCGGCGTACTCCGCCTTGTCCGCCAGATATTCGCGGATATCCTGCACAGTGACAAGCGCGTGCACCTTGATGCCGAACTCCTCACCGACCTCCATGACCGCAGTCTTGCCCGGGGTCGTGCCGACCTCGCAGCGGTTGACCGAAATGAACATATCGGTCACCTTAACGTCCGCGCAGCTCTGGAGCACCGGCATGGTCTCGCGGATCGCGGTGCCCGCGGTGATAACGTCCTCAATGATGATGACACGGTCGCCGTCCTTGGGCTTGTAACCGACGATGCTGCCGCCTTCGCCGTGATCCTTGGCTTCCTTGCGGTTGAAGAAGAATGGCTTATCAATGCCGTAGTTGCGCGCGAGCGCACCGGACACCGAAGTTGCCAGCGGGATGCCCTTGTAGGCCGGGCCGAACATCGCGTCAAAGTCGTCGCCGATGGTCTCCTTGACGAGCGCCGCGTAGAACTCACCCAGACGGGAGTTCTGCAGGCCGGTCTTGTAGTTGCCAGTGTTGACAAAATACGGGGTCTTGCGGCCGGACTTGGTCGTAAAATCACCGAAGCGCAGCACGTCCGCGCTCATCATAAATTCGATAAATTCTTTTTCGCCTCAGAAAGCATAGCTCGTTCCACCTTTATTCTCATTTGTAACCAGTATAGCAGATTTGTCCGGTACACACAAGCCGTCTGCACAGCAGAAAAGCCCGAAACATACGTTTCGGGCTTTATCCATTTTCTTAGCGCAGCACCGCGCCCTGATCGGCCGAGGTGACCAGCCGCGAATAGCGGTACAGCCAGCCCGACTTGATGTTGGGTTCACGCGGGACAAACTTCGCACGGCGCGCCTCCATCTCCTCATCGGAGATCTTGACGTTGACCTTGCTGTTCGGGATGTCGATGGCGATGATGTCGCCCTCTTCGATCAGCGCAATCTCGCCGCCGGAAGCCGCCTCAGGCGATACATGGCCGATCGACGCACCGCGGGACGCGCCGGAGAAACGGCCGTCGGTAATCAGCGCACAGTCCTTATCGAGCTGCATGCCCGCCAGCGCAGAAGTCGGGTTGAGCATCTCGCGCATGCCGGGGCCGCCCTTCGGGCCTTCATAGCGGATAACCACAACGTCGCCCTTGTGGATCTCACCCGCGTAAATGGACTTGATCGCGTCATCCTCAGAGTCAAACACACGCGCCGGGCCTTCGTGCACCATCATCTCAGGCGCAACCGCCGAGCGCTTGACAACACAGCCGTTCTTCGCGATATTGCCCCACAGTACGGCAATACCGCCGGTCTCGGAATACGGGGTCTCGAGCGGACGGACAACCTCGGGGTTCTTGTTGACAACGCCTTCGAGGTTTTCGCCAACCGTCTTGCCCGTCACAGTGATGAGCGTGAGGTCAAGGAAATCGCGCCCCGTCAGCTCCTTCATGATGGCCGGTACGCCGCCTGCGGCATACAGCTGTTCAATGTGGTGCGGGCCTGCAGGCGCAAGATGGCAGATGTTCGGCACCTGCGCGGACAGCTCATTGAGCGTCTCCAGCTGCAGCGGCACACCCGCTTCATTTGCGATCGCGAGCAGATGCAGCACCGAGTTGGTCGAGCAGCCGATCGCCATTTCGCAGCACAGCGCGTTGCGGAAGGCCGCCGGGGTCAGGATGTCGCGCGGCTTGATGTCCTTTTCGACCAGCTCCATGATCTTCATGCCCGCGTGCTTGGCCAGATGGATGCGCGCGGCGGACACAGCCGGGGTCGTGCCGTTGCCGGGCAGCGCCATGCCGATCGCCTCGGACAGGCAGTTCATCGAGTTTGCCGTATACATACCCGCGCACGAACCGCAGCCCGGGCAGGAATTGCACTCGGCTTCGTAGAAGGTCGCATCGTCCATGATGCCTGCCTTGTAAGCGCCGACCGCCTCAAAGGTCTTGGAAAGCGAAACCTCCTCGCCGCCGAAATGGCCGGCCAGCATCGGGCCGCCGGACACGATGATCGAGGGGATGTTCAGTCGCGCGGCCGCCATCAGCATGCCGGGCACGATCTTATCGCAGTTCGGGATGAGCACGAGCGCGTCAAACTGGTGCGCCTGCGCCAGCGTTTCAACGCTGTCCGCGATCAGCTCGCGGCTGGGCAGCGAATACTTCATGCCGATGTGACCCATCGCGATACCGTCGCACACGCCGATAGCCGGTACGAGGATCGGCGTACCGCCTGCCGCACGTACACCCGCCTTGACAGCGTCCGCGATCTTATCCAGATTAATGTGGCCGGGGATGATTTCGGAATACGCCGAAACCACGCCGATGATCGGGCGGTTCATCTCCTCGTCGGTCAGACCGCAGGCGCGCAGCAGTGAACGGTTCGGCATGCGTTCAGCGCCCGCAGTGATATTATCGCTTCTCTTGGACACGGGGAATCTCCTCCTTTTTGCAAAACAGGCGAGCGGAAACCCGCCCGCCTGTGCGCATTTTTTCTTTTCGCGCCATCGGCGCGCATCAAACCGAAACATCCAGCATGCTGGATGTTTCATCAAAAGCGCGAGCTCTGCCCGTGCTTTTGATACCTCGACTCAGCCGCCTTGGGCGGCGTCATTCGGGTATCGAAAACCGGTTTCTCCGGAACCGGTTTTCGTATATAGGGGGCTTATGAAGCCCCCTATAAGTTTTTTACTTCTTCAGCCAGCTCATCATGCCGCGCAGCTT
>DXDE01000142.1 GCA_019115615.1 Candidatus Agathobaculum merdavium
TGCAAATATAAAATATCAATTATACCATTTAGAATATCAAAAATTAGAATTTTCAATCTTTTTAGGCAAATCGCAATTCTTTTTTATGAAATACGTAATCTTTCAACGCATTGTTTTTGTCCACAATTTCCGTTGAATCTGTGGATAATTTGCCGTATGCTGAATATGTTACTGCATTTACGGTGGGAAAGGTGGGAATTGTCATGTCTAAACCAGCCTATACGGAACGGGACGGCTGTCTGTATGTGGACTTTGGACAGAGTGCAGACGGTACGGCGGCCCGTGCGGTTACGCCGCCGCAAGATATACAGCTGACGGAGTTCATGAAGGAATGGCTTCACATGATGACAAGCCAGCTGCGCCATAATACTCTGGACGGCTACTGGTATATGTTCCGACGGCATATTGAGCCATTTTTTAGCGCCAGACGTCTGACTTTCCGAACGCTAACCAGAAGCGACTTCCAAGATTTTATCGATATGAAGTATGCGGAAGGCTACTCGCCTACATCCATCGTAAAATTTCATTCTATACTGCATAAATGCCTGAAGTATGCTGTGATACAGGGACTGATTGACTACAATCTGTCTGACTGTGTTATCCTCCCCAAGAAGACAAAGTATATCAGCCACACGTTTACGCTGGATCAACTCAACCGTTTTCTCGCTGAAGCCCGCTCGTCTCCAGCAGAACCTGCTTTTGTGCTGGCTGCAGCCTATGGCCTGCGGAGAAGCGAAGTAGCAGGGCTGCGTTGGAAGGCGATTGACTTCACTACCGGAGCAATATCTATCAATCATACAGCTATCTCCAGCTGCGGGAGGGTTACATATAGTGATAGGGTGAAAACTGCATCCAGTTATAGAACCCTTCCGCTGACAGCAGGGATTAAAAGCTATCTGCTGCGTCTCCAAAGGGAACAGTCCGAAATGCAGCTGCACTACGGGCCTGATTATCACCAGAGCGACTATGTATGCTGCCGTGAAAACGGAAAGCCATTGCGGCCGGATTATATCTCACAGGAATTTGCAAAGGTGTGTAAACAGGGCAATCTTCCTCATATTCGCTTTCATGATTTGCGCCATACGGCAGCAACATTACTTCTGCAGAACGGTTTTTCCCTCAAGCAGATCCAAGAATGGATGGGACATTCAGACATTGCTACGACAGCAAATACATACGCTCATGTCACATATAGTGACAAGGTGGATATGGCAGAGTGCATGAATGGCTTACTGCAAATGTCAATAATTTGATCTTGAAAATCGTCAAAAAAGCTTTATTATTCGGTATAGAAGCTTTAAAAGTGAGATATTTTGCTCGAATGTCAAAAAGGTTCTCGCACTGGTACTGGCGTTCGCTTGCGCGTTCACCATGTTTGCTGGTGCGGCATTCACGGATTCGGCTGACGTGTCTCAGACCGAAGCTGTGGATATGCTCACCGCTCTGGGCATCATTGACGGCTATGAAGATGGCTCGTTCCGCCCGGACGAAACGGTCACTCGTGCAGAGATGGCGAAGATGATCTACGTCATCCGCACCAACCGTTCTGATGCGTCTGCGTACAACGACGACGCAACCACCTTTACCGACATTAACGGCCACTGGGCTCGCGGCTACATCAAGTACTGCCAGTCTCTGGGTGTAATCTCTGGTAAGTCCACGACCAAGTTCGATCCGGACGCTACCGTAACTACCCAGGAAGCTGCCAAGATGCTGCTCGTAACCCTTGGTTACAATTCGGAGAAGGCTGGCATGGAAGGCTCCGGCTGGGCTCAGAAGACCACCGCTCTGGCTGACGAAAACGGCCTGCTGGTTGATGTCAACTGCGGCACCACGCAGGGTATGCCCCGTCAGTACGCTGCTCAGCTGATCTACAACGCGATTCAGGCGTACACTGTTCAGTGGCGTGATGACGCGTACTACAACACCGACGTTATCGGCCGTCCGAACGAGACCATCGGTGCTCGGTACATGGATCTGGTTATCTCGGAAGGTATCCTGACTTCTTCTGGCAAGTATGCTTACACCGGCACTGCTGCTGGTACCGACAAGCTGCGCGTTAACGTTGAGAAGGTTAACGGCGTCAAGCGGGCTGCTACTCCGACCCCCTTTGACTATGAAGATGTTGATCTGACCGGTCTGGCTGGCGAGTACGTTAAGGTTCTCTCGAACAAGAACACCGGCGAGGTTTACGGCGTTGCTTCCATGAGCGACAAGAACACCGTAATCGAGACCACCACCGACAACGTTAAGGATCGTGACACCGACTCCATCAAGGTTGACGGCACTGTCTATGACACCGATGCTAACTTCCACATCTATAATATGACGGATGACACTCACGCTGACAAGATCAAGTTCGTTGACAACAACAAGGACGGCGACCTCGATCTCGCGATCGTTGTTCCGGTTGGCGTTGCGAAGGTTACCTTCGTTGGCTCTGACAGCATCACGCTGGAGCCGACCAAGGTTGCCAATAGCGCGACTCTGAAGTCTGTTTCCCAGAAGACTGCTGACATGATCGTTTACGACGGCGTTGCCAAGGACGATTATGTTGTATTCCAGAAGGATCTGTACACCCAGAAGGATATGATCATTAAGGCTGACGTTATCGAAGGCACGATCACCGGCGAGAAGAGCAGCAATACCGAGTGGCAGATCAACGGTTCTTGGTACAAGATCGTTGGCTCGAACGTTACCACTTATGACACCTACTCTCCGAAGGCTGGCGACACCGTAAAGGCTGTTGCTATCGGCTCCAAGCTGTACTACGTTGAGAAGACCGACGGCGCTACTGCTCAGGACGTTGTAATGCTGGTTACGTACGAGACTGCTTCCTCTACGCTGAACAAGAACAAGGCTGTTCTGCTGAAGTCCGACGGCACCAAGGTAACGGCTGAGTATAAGGTTGACCTGAACGGCAACGGCATCTTTGATGAGTCTGCTGATGCGCTGACTTCTGTTGGTGGTCTGTACACCTTCAAGATCAACAACGACGGTGTTTACGAACTGACTGCTAACGGCGCTATTACCGACTACACCTACGTTTCGGGTGGCGCAGTTGATCTGAACACCGACGACGAGATCGATGCTTACTCGATTGCAGACGATGCTGTTGTTTACCTGATCAACAGCAATGCTGCAAATGCAGCGAACGAAGCTAAGGTCATCACCGGTAAGGAACTGAAGGGCATGTCCAACGGTTCTGGCACCGGCAAGATTGCTAACACTGCTATCGGTTACTACGTATCCAAGACCAATGGCATCACCAAGGCAACCATCATTGCTGTGAAGTCTGATATCGTTGAGTCTCTGGACAATATCACCGGCACTTCTTCCGCGAACTACGGCTACCTGGTAGACGATGCTTACAAGTCCACCGAGAACGGCAAGGATTACATCAACTTCCAGCTGTGGAATGGTTCTGAGACCATCTCTGTAAAGTGGGAGACCAACACCGCTCTGACCGGCTTTGTGAAGCACGCTGTGATCGGCTATGACACGGCTGCGGATGGCCAGATCAAGAATGTTGATCTGCTGAGCATGACCCCGGCTGCTCTGACCGGCGGCGCTGGCACTGACAGCGTTCAGTTCAATGGTGCAGGCACGATCTATGACATCACTGGCGACACGGTCGTTCTGTATGTCAACGGCACTGCTTCCGACGCTGCGAACATCGGCGTACAGGGTGGCTCGATGAGCAACGCTCTGGAGCCGGCTACTGGCACCTATGTCCAGAACGTAGCTTACAAGGTTAAGTCTGGCAACGACCTCGAGGTTCTGGTTGTTGACGTTAACAACCGCATCGAGAGCCGCGTAAAGGGCGCTCTGTCTGCTAAGGCTGGTCTGGAAGTTTCCGTTAACAATGTTGTTAAGGCAAATGGCGCGAGCGTAATCGCTACCGGCGACGTTGTAACCATCAAGAACGTTTCTGCTGCTCCGATTGCGATTAGCACCACTGGCGCGATCAGCGAGGTAAGCACCACGCTGGCTGTTGGCGCTACGGTTACCGTTACTACCAATGGCACGTCTCTGACGATCTCCTAAGATTGTTTGAGGACACCATAGTGTGAACAAAAAGCCCCCTCGGGAAACCGAGGGGGTTTTTCTGTTTATCGGAATGCAATATAGTAATACGTCAGCGGCGTATTAGAAGATCCGTCACCGTATAAACTGTTGGGTCTCATTTGATCGCCGTCATTAAACACACGGAAACCATTGGCTTCGATCTGCAAAACGGTGCGGCGTCCGTTGGTGTTGATAACCGGATAATTTTGCATTGCAAAGCCGCCGTACCAGCGGCTGTTATCCGAAACCCGTCCGCCGAACGGAACGGAATAGATCGCCTTGGGCGTAAACCCAAGATTGATAAAGCGTTCTTTGGAACCGTCACCGGTATAGGTGCCTAGAACAATCTCGCACTTACCGGCGATTTGCATCGAATGTGTGTTAATCTGGTTTTGTAAGTAGCTGTCACTGCTGGAACGCGTAGATGATTCTATTGCCGCCGTACTCTCGATCGCAGTAAACCGATCGCGTACATCCTGCGCAAGTTTATCCTGCGTGACGCTGCCGGAAGGGATATTGCCCATAACAGCGGCATCCAGCTGCGCCTGCACATTTTCGACTGCCGCCTGCACATTGTCCGCCGGTACGCCCGCCGTGCGCTGGAAGCCAAGGCTTGCAGCGGCGCTTGCGCTGCTCGTTGCTTCGGTCAGCGCGTCGCACAGACCGTTGTGCGCCTGACGCAGCTGTTCCGGACTGCTGTCGAAGTAGGCTTTCAGCTCGTTCGGCTGCATGTTGGGCTGGTCGGGCAGGCTGGCAATGCGTTTTTCATAGGTGTCCTGCTTGTTTGCACTGAAATCCATCTATTTTCCTCCTTGCCTGAGATGATGCCCCGCGCCGCCTGTCCGGCGCGGAGCGCTTTTGGGAAAACAAGCAAGGCCAAGAATAGAGAGTATAGGAAAAAAGCGCAAGGTGAAAAAATACAACGGGGATGATCCATTGATCATCCCCGTTGTAAAATAAACCGTTTTCCTTATACAGCTATGAAGCATTTGACCATGGGGGTATCCCTTGCTAGCTCTGTTTATCAGCGGACATGCCTTATAACAAATCCTCTGCTTCACGGCTGCTTGCCAGCCGCTGCGCAAATTTCTGATCCCATGTATAGCCCTGCATGTCCTCCGTGGCCACGCCAAAATGCCGGAAGCCAAAGCGCGACATCCCGCGGTCGCTCGTCGCATCATAGTAGGCCCATTCTCCGTCAATTTGTGCAAGATCCCACATATGATATTCCGATCCCGCAGTGCCCTGCACCGTCAAACAAGGGATACCTGCCTTTTCAAACAATATCTGGATTGCCTGCGCATATCCGCCGCAGATCGCCAGATCATTTTTTAACGCGCCATATGCTGTGCGCGATTCATACGGCATGGACGCAATATCATCGTAATACCGTCGGTCGTACCGCACATTATCTGTAATATAGGTATACAAAGCCGTCGCTTTTTCCCGCTGCGTCATATCATCTGTGATGCAATCCGCAAGCACTGCGTCTGCCAAATGGTCGATCTCCTCCAGCCGCGACAGACAGTCCGCTTTTGTCATGCCGTTCTCCGGTGTCACCGTGATCGCCGTGCCGTCCCGATTGAGTTGGCAGAGCAGATATCCGCCCCCAACCTGCTGCAACGCCTGATTCATATCATCCACTGTCAGCGTGGGATCGGTGATGCGGATATCCACCGATTCTTTTGTCAGATTCTCCTGTGCGCAAACCACCAATTCATACAGTCCAGAGACTTCGATCCCCTGAAAACCTGCCGGATAATCCCCGCTGCGATACGGCATATAGGAAAACGTGCACTGCACCAGCTTGCCCTCCGCAGACACGCTCATATCATAAGCATACTTGTAAGCAGGGTACTGTGACAGCACAGAATAATAAACATTTTTCGCCGTAATCGTCCAATCTTCCTGCGTAGAAATCGCTGACACATCAAACTTTTTCGGCTGGCGCACCGTCTTTACCGCACTGAGCAGCTCCTGCTCGATCTGCGCCTTTGCTGCTTCCAGATCACCGCGCAGGACAACCGTATCCGACGAAACCGGCGGCGTGTCCCCTTCCTGCGCACGCTGCAGGATCAGAACAGCTTCCGCCGTCGTGATATGTGCGGTCGGCTCCAGACGATCCTCGGCCTTCCCCTCCAGCAGTCCTTGCTGGACGCACCAAAGCACGGCATCATTTGCCCAAGACGCAATCGACGACCTATCAGCAAACCCGTGCAGTTCCTCCCCGGAAACCGCGGGTTCACCCGCCTGCCGGTACAGCATAGCGGCAAATTCCTGCCGCGTCACCCGCGATTCTGGACGAAACAGTCCATTCCCTGTGCCTTCTACATAACCCTGTGCAGCCGCCCAAGCGACAGCCTTTTCGTAAGCGCCATCCACATCGGTAAACGGCGCTTCCTCCTGCACCACCGGGCTGCCCGCCGCTTCATATAGCAGCTGCGCTGTCTTCCCGCGTGTCAGCTCAGCCGAGGGCGCGGGTAAAAATGATTCGTCAATCCCCTGTTCCACCGCCCAATCCTGCGCATCAGCAGCCCAGGACGGCCAATTTACCGCGGCAGCGCTCCCCAGCAGCATTGTCCATGCCAAGCCACAAGCTATCAGTTTTTTCATAAATTCTCCTCCTTTTATTGCGGCCTTAGTATGCCGAACAACAACATATCCAATATCTCATCTGTAAGACACAGCATCTCTTGCACGCCCTGCGTCTTGCCCTTTGCATCATATTTCTCCAAAATTGTCTGAAACGCATAGTCGATGCTTTCCAAATAACGGGCTGCCTGTTCCTCGCGCAAACCCTCACGCAGCGGGTACTGCTGCGCAACGCGATGCAAAAACTGCCGGTTTCGCTCCCAAACGGGTGCACGCAATTCGCGCAGCCTGCTTTCCAAATGTGCCGGCGGGTGCAGCATTGCATTTTCAAATACCTTCCAATATACAGGATGCGCCGCGAAAAACGCCTCCCTGCATTGGTAGTATGCCGCCAGACTGTCAAATGCAGATTGCTGCGCATCCGGCGCATCTGATTCATGCGCCGCAAGAAATGCCGAAAGCTTCTCAAACATATCCGCTGCGCAGAGCAAAAACAGATCGTCCTTACCTTTATAATAATGATACATCATGCCTTTGGAAATATGGCGTCGCGCACAGATGCTGTCGACCGTCGCCTGCGCGTACCCTACTGTGCCGAATTCCTCAAGCGATGCTTGCAAAATCTCTTTCCGGCTTTGCGCCTGCCGTTCCTTTTGCGTCACGACCTTTCCTCCCTTTGCGCTGCACCCTGCGAATCCAGCGCTGCAAAACTTATAGACGGTATCGTCTGTTTTTATTATAGTACGCTTGTTCTTGGCTGTCCATAGAAAAAATGCAGCACACCGCCCCTTCCCCACCGTAACAGCAAAAAGCACGGATTCATCAGAATCCGTGCTTTTTGTCTATCCAGCAGAGAGGGGAATATTGCTATCAGGTATGGTTTTCATCCGGAAAGTAACGCACTTCGCCATCTACACGGGCAAATTTGGAGAAAAACTCCTCCCAGATACGGAACGACATCTCAGTCATCGTCGCATGCGGCATGTAATCCACCCACGTGAAATTGACAACCGGCGCGCCGTCCGCGCGGCGATATGTGAGGTCATGCCAACGGCCGTGCACCGTCCAGCCGGATTCAAATTCCTTCGGCATCGTGGGTTCGATATGGTTGATGCCGCGCCAGATACGAAGGCTGTCACCGGTTTCGTTGTCCGCAGTTGGGATATGCGGCAGCAGCCATGGTTCCTGTTCGCCGCCGAACATCCAGACCGGCACCGGTACATCTTTTCGTCCTGCAATCTCGGGCAGCGAGCGGATATTCATGTCCGGAATCTGGAACACAATGCCCGAACAAGGCGCGACAGCCGCAAACATCTCGCCCATCGCCATCGCCAGCACCTGCGTCATGACCGAACCATGCGAATGGCCGGTCGCATAAACGCGACTGCGGTCAATCGCGTGCGACGCGCAGGTTTTCTCCAACACCACGCGGAAGAATTCCAGTTCATCCGGCCCATCCGGCGCGTTGTGCATAAAATTCCATGCCGGCAGCGGCACATTATCCGGGTCGCACGCCTGATTAGAAGCCAGCATCTGCCCCGGCGTTGCCGACGGATGCACCACAATAAAGCTATGCTTATCCGCAACCTTGTACCACTCGGAATTGCCCGCGTAGATCTCGCCCGCACAGGTATAGCCGTGCATCGCGAATACCAGCGGCACCGGCTTTTCCGGCTGCGCTTTGACCTGCTCCGGTACGTAGACATACCATTCGCGCATCCAGCCGCCGATCTCTTCGTAATGGTATTCCATACCGAGGTCGGCCACCGGGTCTTTGGTCACGCGCAGGTCGCCGCCCGGGCCGCTCATCCAGCGGCGCTGCCGGTACAGGAAGCCCTTCCAGAGCCGGCGCAGCAGCAGGTTTGCGTAGTCTGCGGAAGCGCCTGCGATCGAACTCGTGCAGACACGGAACGCCTGCTTTTCCTGATTGGGTGCGTAGGGCGGCTCCTCCGTGCGGACATATTCCATCACGTCGGGCGCAGCCTGATGCCCCGTCCCGGTGATGCCGCAGGACGCGCGCCAATACGCCGCCGTACCGTTGTCCGTCCCGGTCGAGACCTCCGGATCGTCGATCACCCATGCTGGCATCGGAATCTCGCCCTTTTTCAGCCCCAGACGATGGGTTTCGTCGATAAAGCCGTCCAGATTAGTGCAGAAATCCGCTGCCGCGGCCTTGCGGCAGTCTTCCGATACCGCCGAGCCGCCCACGCTGGCCACGCCAGCCCACACGGCGGGATTATACATCGCCGCCATGTTGGCCATCACGCCGCCCTCGCGGCAGCCGGTCAGGTAAAACTTGGATTCGTGCACACAGAACTTGAACCGCTGCGCGCCTGCGAGATACACTGCATCTATATACGCCACATCGCCGTCCGGCTTGCCATAAGGCTCGTCAATCTGCCATTTGCCGTTCTCCGGCTCGAGGAAAAACACGATCAGCTTTTCCTTGGTTTCCTCGGTGTCCGCGATCATGCGCCAGCCGCTTTCGCGCCACAGGTCATCCGCAGTCTTGCCGTTTTCCGGCAGAACAAATACGCCTGCCGTCGAGGGGCGCGCCCCCTCCGGGATATACACCAGATACCGGCGTGCCTTGCCGCCGACCTCAACAGTTTCCTCGAACGTGCCCTGATACAGGGGCTTGAAGGGATCCTTTGGGTCCACCTCACAATGATAATTCTGATACATTTCCGATCCCATTCCTTTACTCCGCCTGCTTGAGCATACCCTTCTGCTCCATGTCCGAAATCATGCCGTCATACTGCTTATCCAGCTTGTACGCCAGCATCAGCAGAACGATAACAACCCACGCGATAACCGTACCCCAGATGTACAGGTTTTCGACCATGGCAACCGCCGAAGGGATTTCCTGCTCCAGACCGGTAAAGCCCGACATATCCATCAGCTCGCCGACAATCGCACCCGCGATGCCGCCGCCAAACTTCTGGCCAACCGTCGCCGCACTGAATACCAGCGCCTGAACGCGCACACCGGTCTTCCAGTGGCCGTAGTTGACAACGTCCGCCATCATGGTAAACACGCAGCCGAACAGGGGTGCCTTGCCAATGCCGCGCACCGCTGCAATCACAGCCGCGAACATCGGATTTGCCGGTACAAGCAGTAGAAGCAGCTGGGCGACCACTGTAATGACCGCGCCTGCCAGCACCAGATTGCGCTTGCCAAACTTTTTAATGAACGGCGCAAGGATCATGATAACAACAACCTGCGGGATGTTCTCCGCCATGTTGAGCACGCCATAGTATTCTTCGTTGCCCAGGATGTACTGCGAATAATAGGTAGCACAAGTGCCGTTGACCGTCTGATAAACCGCAAGGAACAGCGCGGTCAACAGGATCATGATAAAGTACTTATTGTGGATCAGTGCGCCAAAGCGGACACTAACCGGCAGTTTTTCCGCTTCCTGCGCGGCCTGCGTATGCACGCGCTCCTTGGTGCCGAAGAAGCACCAGAGCAGGAAAGCGATCGCTACAACCGAATAGATGAGCGTAACCTTGATCCATGCCGCCTGATCCCCGCCCATGCGGTTGATGATCGGCAGTGTCGCCGCGGAGACGATCATGTTGCCGATCGGGCTCATCGCCATGCGGAACAGGTTGATCTTGGCCAGATCCTGCTCGTTGCGGGTCATCAGCGGCGCCATCGCGCCATACGGCAGGTTAAGCGCGGTGTAAACCACGGTCGTACACAGGTTATAAGTGATAAAGATGTAGATCGCCTGCACCGCTGTTGTCGCGTGTGCCGGCAGACAGAACAGCGCAACTGCCGTTACGCCGTACGGAATCGCCATCCAAAGCACCCAAGCGCGGCCGCGACCATGCTTGGAGTGCACCTTGTCCATAATCAGGCCGATCGCTACGTCGGACAGGCCATCGAACAGACGGGAAATCAGCATGATCATACCGACCATGCCGGCTGAAATGCTCATGACATTGGTGTAGAAGTAGGTGACCAGACCGCTGGTCAGCGCGAACACTACGTTACAGGCGACATCACCCATGCCGTAGGAGATTTTTTCAAAAATACTGGTTTTGACATTGGCTTCATCCATAGAGGTGGGCACACTTTGCTTGATTGTTGCCATAAATTTCTCCCCTTTTCCGATTTTATCGGGGCCACGGACCTGCGCAGGTATCGGTTCCCTTTTCTGTATTTAGTTTAGCGGCTTATGCCGCGCAAAAATACAGAAATTCTATATTTCCGATCGATCTTTTTTGCGCATTTTGCGAATTTCTATTTTTTTACCGCCGCGCAAATGGCAACAACCCAATATCTCAAGGTCAAAAATCATATATTTTTGTGATTGCCGTCCTTAGCAATCCCGTCTTTGCAGGATAATCATCTCCACTTCATGCGGGCCAAGCGTTGTCTCGACCAACAGCTGCCCATCCGTATCGCTTTCGCAGATCGCATAGGAAGGCTGCGAGGTTTCGCTCAGATAGCGCAGGTCGTCCGGCCCGATCTTGGATGGCGCACCAATCTCCAGCCATTTGTCATAGGCTGATCCAGCCTTCCGGCTGATACGCCGCCGCTCCTGCCGGTAGCCGCCCGGATGCAGCCCGGTGAGCGTCAGCGCGATGCGCAGCTCCCCATCCTGCCGGAACACCTTATATGCGTCATGCGGATTGGTCAGCTTTTGGTAGCGGTAACGGTACAAAGCGTCATAGTGACAGTAATGATACAGGAAAATCTGAATCTCATTGCGGCTTTTGGAAACGAACCAGCCCGGCCCGCGTCCAATCTCCCGCTCGCCGACGCGGGCTAGCAGCCGCAGCGCCTGATACCCTGCCTTGGGGATGCCATTGGTGGTGAACAGACCGTAACCGCCATGGAACACGCCGCCCGGCACCAGCCACTCGTCGATAAAATCGGTCAGCAGCCAATAGCCTAACACATCGACATTGCCGCAGTTTTCTAGCGCGTTTTTGGTCAGCCATGCCGCCTTATAGCAGGTATCGCTCGATAGGTCGCGCTGCCACAGGGTCGAGCTCCACTCCTCGATCACGATCTCACGGTCGGACAGGCCGCAATCGTCTGCCACTTGGCGGAACGATTGCAGGAAATGGCGCACAAAATCCTCGTCCTTACTCAAAATAGAAGGCGTGGACTGCTGATTGGCAGTAAAACGCAGAAATTCCGCGTCCTGCTCGATATTCTCATGCGGATACATCTGCACTGTCAGGAAGTCCGGCGGGCAGCCCCGTGCCGTCAAGTCACGCAGCAGCCGCTTGCCGCCGTCCTCCGCCAGCGAAATACTCGGAAAGCTGCCCGGCCCGCCCATCCGCAGCCCGGGATCGAGTTCCTTCAGAATATGCCAAGTCGTGCAGTACATATCCAGATAATCCGCATAATCCATCGGGATGGTCGACAGCTGGGAATAGTTGAAGGACAGGATGGTAAAACGCCACTGCTGGACTTCTTCCAGCCCATAGCGTTCGATCCAGTGCGCCACCGTCGCCTGCACCAGCGCTTCCCACAGTTCCCGCTCCGCATAGGTGCCCGCGATCGAACAGCGTTCAAACAGGCGGTACTGCACCTTCGCCATCTTGGACGGCACGAAGCCCAATTCCACATACGGATGCAGACCGACCGACAGGATAAAGTCAAACAGCAGGTCGGCATAGGTGAAGTTATACCACGGTGAACCGTCCTCGTTCTGCTGATAGATGTGCATGTCATCGTCGAAAATGCCGTGGAACCGCAGGTCGGTAAAGCCGATTTCGCGCTTGGCGCGCTTGATCTGCTCCTGCACCGTGCCGATCAGGCCGTCGCGCGCATAGCCAATATTCATCAGCCGCCGCCATGACGGCTGCACCGGACGCCCCTCCTGCGCCGCGTCGACCGAAAGCGTCAGCGTATGCGCTCCCGCCGACCGGTCTTTGCGCTGCGGCGCCTCCTCATATTGCAGCAGCACCTGCATCCAGTCGGACAAATCACCCGGGGAGGAGGGGTTCGCCCCAGTCTGCGCGGCAGCCGCCGTTTTGCGGTATTTTCCCGGCGTGACGCCATAGCGCCGCCGGAAATACGCAATGAACGCGTTTGTGCTCTTAAAACCGTTCTGATAGGCGATCTGTGTGATGGAATACTGCGTTTTGCGCAGATCGGCCTCCGCATGCTCGAGCCGCACCGAAACCAGATAATCGGTGAACGTCATATCCAGGCATTTGTGGAACAGGCGGGACAGATAGCTCTCGGACAGGAACTGCTGCGCGGCAAGTTCTGCCAACGTGATCGGTTCTGCCCAGTGCTTCTGCACAAAGCGCAGCACCTGTTCGATGCGCGTCATCGTTTCCGCGCTAGCGGAAGCGCGCGCAGTATCCGTCCCGGCGAAATTCTGCCGGATGCGACGCACCAGTTCCACCGCCAGCGCTGCGGTTTCTGATGCGGATTCATCCTCCCGAAACAGGCTGCGGAACACCGCCGCTATTCCCCGTCGGACTGCATTATGTGCTGCATCACCGGATTTTTCCGACGGCAGCAGGCAGTCCACCGTGGTATTTTCCTCCCAGCCCGCACGGCGCAGCAGTTCCGGCGCAACCGACATAGACAGCAGCGCCGCGTCCTCTTTACAGCCAAGCCGGTACAGGGTCAGCGGCGAGGCGATATATACCTCGTCCTCCGCCAGCGTATAGCTGTTGCGTACAGTGTGCAGCTCACTGTCCCCATGCAGGCCGAAAAACAGCAGCAGGCCGGGCGACATGCTGATCGGCGTTTCCTCATGGTGATATACCTGAAAGGTAACCGCCGCCTCCCGCGCCGCATCCGCCACTCCTTTTGCGCTCATTTCCCCAATTCCTCCCCGCTCAGCAGCCGTCGCGCAAGGCAGACAACAAACCGCGGCAGCCCTGCTCTACATCCTGCCATGTGGCCTCAAAATCGCGGGTGTACCACGGGTCTGCGACTTCCTCGCCCGGCCGCCCCGCATAGTCCAGCAGCAGACGGATCTTGCCATCCGGATCGCCGCCGCACAGGCGCTGCATATTGCGGATGTTCGCCCTATCCATGCCGATCAGCAGGTCATACGCGTCGTAATCCGCGCGCGTCATCTGCCGCGCCGCGTGGCCGTCGCACGAAATGCCGTGCTCGGCCAGCTTGCGTCTGGCCGGCGGATAGACCGGATTGCCGATCTCCTCACGGCTGGTCGCCGCGGAAGCGATCGCGAACCGATCGGTCAATCCCGCCCCGCGCACCATATCCTGCATGACAAAAGCGGCCATCGGACTGCGGCAAATGTTGCCGTGGCACACGAAAAGTACTCGTATCATATTTAAAAGTCCTCCTAATTTGCTAAGATTTGCCCTGTTTTGCCGCGATTTGCCGGGTATGTAGCTGCCTCTGAGATTGTTAAAACAATCACAGAATGAGCAAAACGGGGCAAATCGGGGCAAGTTGAGGCCGTCAAAAGTAGTAAAAACGTAGTAAGAATGGGGGTGTGTTACTACTCATCATTATTAGGCACTAGGCAATTCTTCTTATTT
>DXDE01000143.1 GCA_019115615.1 Candidatus Agathobaculum merdavium
GCTGTCCGGCGGCAACCAGCAGAAAGTAGTGCTTGCTAAGTGGCTGGTGGGTGATGTAAAAGTGATGATTCTGGATGAACCGACCCGCGGTATCGACGTCGGTGCCAAATCAGAGATACATAAGTTGATGACGCGATTTGCCCGCGAAGGTATGGGTATCATTATGATTTCCTCTGAATTGCCTGAGGTGCTCGGCATGAGTGATCGTGTGGTTGTCATGCAGGAGGGCGTCATCCAAGGGATTTTGGACCGGTCGGAAGCCACGCAGGAAAGCATCATGAAGCTCGCTACGAAGGGAGTAGGTAAGAAATGAATAAAAGTGCAGCCAAGAAGTTTAATTTTGGACAATTTTATGGGAAATACGGCATTTTCCTGATCTTTGTGGTTATCTTTGCGATCGCTTCCGTGGCGGTGCCCGGCTTTCTGAGCCAGTATAACCTGAAAAATGTATTGCTGTCTATCGCTTGCACGACTGTGCTTGCATTTGGTGCAACCTTTGTCATTATTCTCGGCCACATCAATATTGCATACGGCTCTGAAATCGCACTGATCGGCTGTATTGCCTGCATGGTTGATGTAGCGACCGGTTCGGTTTGGCTGGCGATCGCTGTGGCACTGCTGATCGGCCTAGTGCTGGGGGCATTGACTGGTTTTATTATCACCAAGTTCAGTATTCCGGCATTTATTATGACACTCGCACTGACTGAGGCCGCACGCGGCGGAGCGGTATTGGTCACGGGGGGAAACACGATTTCGGGTATTTCGAGCAGGTTTGCCGCTATGGGTCAGGGATATGTTGGCCCGATCCCGATTGCAGTGCTGATCCTGCTGTTCTGCTTCGCGGTCATGTGGGTGATCCTGAATAAAACACCGTATGGACGCTACATCTACGCGGTTGGCGGCAACGCAAAGGCAGCAGAGGCTTCGGGTATCAATCCGAAAATGGTTACTTTCAAAGCGTATCTGCTGGATGGTCTGCTGGTTGGTGTAGGCAGTCTGCTGCTGATGGGACGTCTGAACTCGGGCGTACCGGGCGCCGGTCTGAGCTATGAAATGGATGCGATCACGGCGGTAGTAGTCGGCGGTACTTCGATGTCCGGCGGCTCGGGCACGCTGTTTGGCACATTGGTCGGCGCGGTGATCGTCGGCATTATCAACAATGTGCAGACGCTGCTTGGCGTGGATTCCAATATCCAGCGTATCGTCAAGGGCGTGATCATCGTCGCTGCGGTTATTATCGATGTGGTTACAAAAAATTCGGCGAAAAAAGCGCGTTGAATTTGTAATTGTGCGTGCATAGCACGTAAAAATAATATTCATTACAAGAGAAAAATGGAGGTATTATCATGAAACGGAACAAACGAATCGGCGCGATCGCACTGGCGGGACTCTTTTCCCTGAGCATGCTGGCAGGCTGCAGCGGCGGCACGGACAGCGCAGAAGGCGGCAGCACGGACGGCAAGTTTGAGGTCGGCTACGTCAACCTTGCCAATACGGACGTATTCTGCATGTCGCGTATTGATGCGCTGAATGCGGCGGTAGAGGGCACGGATTTTAACGTATCTGTTTCGGATGGCAACAATGACCCGCAGAAGCAGGTGGACTTTGCAAACTCTTTTCTGGCTAAGGGCGTGGACGCACTGATTCTGGTGCCGTCGGATTCTGAGGCAATCGTTCCTGCGGTGACTGCGGCGAACAGTGCAAATGTACCGGTGATCTGCCTGGGTATCAAATCCAATTCGGGGGACTTTATCTACGTTGGCTCGGAAAACTATGAAGCAGGATACATGCAGGGCGAGTATATGGCTGAAACCCTTCCCGAAAATGCCAACGTGCTGTATTGCGCGGGTACCGCCGGTTTGCAGCACTCGGCAGATCGCCGTCAGGGCTTCCAGGATGCGCTGAAGGAAGCAGGACGCGACGATGTGACCATTCTGGCCGATCAGGACGGTGACTATGTCAAGGATGAGGCAATGCGTATCTGCGACGCTTGGATTCAAACGTATTCGGACGGTGCAGGCGGCGTCACCTTTGACGCAATCGTATGCGCGAATGACCAGATGGCACTGGGCTGCATGGAATCCCTGCGCGGTGCTGGCGTGCTGACCGAGGCGGGTGAGATCCTGATTTCCGGCGTTGACGGCACGGATGAAGCGGTGCAGGCAGTAGCGGACGGCTATATGGCGCAGACCGTTCTGCAGGATGCGCCTGGTCAGGCGGAGGCATGTTTGGGCGTGCTGGAGCAGCTTAAGGCTGGCGAGACGCCGGAGAGCGAAGTCATCGTTCCGTTCCAGTCGATCACGAAGGATAACGTTGCAGATTACCAGTAAGCCATACTGCAATCTGCATAGTGGGAAAACATTAGAGCTTGTGGGCGGCAGCAATGCCGCCCACAAACAAAAGACAGATAAGGAGATAGCATGATGGAAGAACTGAAAATCGGTCTGGTAGGCACAGGTGCAATCGGCCGTACGCATATTGAACGAATCAACAACAAGTTGTCCGGCGCAAAGGTGATTGCCTGTGCGGATAAGAATGTGGATTTTTGCCGGTCGGTAGCTGAAAAGTACGGGTTGAAAGCGTATGAGACGGGCGAAGAAATGATTGCGGCGCCGGATGTAGATGCCGTGATCGTCACCACGCTGGACCCGTTCCATGCGGAATATGTCCTGGCGGCAATCGCGGCAGGTAAGCCGGTTTTTTGTGAAAAGCCGCTTGCGCCGGATGCCGAGACCTGCCGGAAAATTGTAGACGCGGAAATTGCCTCCGGCAAACACTTGGTACAGGTTGGCTTTATGCGCCGCTATGACGCAGGCTACATGCAGCTGAAGGAAGCGATCGCATCCCGTAAATATGGTGAGCCGCTGCTGCTGCATTGCGCACACCGTAATCCGTCGGTGGGCGATGATTATGATACGCCGATGGAAGTGGAAAATTCGATGATCCATGAGATCGACGTGCTGCGCTGGCTGCTGGGCGAAGACTATGCGACCGCTGAGGTGCGCTATGGAAAGAAGTGCCGCCGTGCGCATGATAAGCTGCAGGATCCGCAGGTTATGATCCTGACCACGAAGTCCGGTGTACGTATTGATGTGGAGGCCTTCGTGACAACCGGCCACTGCTATCAGATCAAGTGCGAGGTTGTCTGCGAGGATGGAATCCTCAACCTGCCGGAATCTCCGACGATCAATGTATGTGCAGGAGCAAATGTTGGCCATGAAATCGATTCCGATTGGTCGACCCGCTTTGCGGAAGCATATAACACGGAGTTCCAGCAGTGGATCAACGCGACCAAGGAAGGCCGTGTGGATGGCCCCACCGCGTGGGATGGTTATGCCGGACAGGTTGCGGCTGCAGCGGCATCCAAGGCGCGCGACACGCAGAGCATCGTTCCGATTGTATACGATGAGATGCCGGCATTTTATTGTGAATAAAACGGTCCATTTCTCTCTCTACTTTTAGGGCGGGTGTGCGTTACGCACACCCTGCCCGGATTTTATGGAGGTATTTCTATGAAACTTGCAATCTGCACAGACGTATTTGCAGATCTGTCTTATACAGATATGCTGGATAAGGTAAAGAGTTTGGGCATCGACGCAGTCGAGATGACGGCAGGCGGTTGGGGAGCGCGTAAACACTGCAATACCGCGGAATTACTGGCTGATGAAGGCAAGCGCAAGGCGTTTATGGATGAACTGAACAAGCGTGGCATGCGTATTTCTGCGCTTAACACATCTTGCAACCCACTTTGGCCGAGCGCGACTGGCGAGACATATAAAAAGTCCATGTATGACTGCGCAACGCTTGCCGGTTTGTTGGGCGTCAAGAAGATCGTGGCAATGGCCGGCCTGCCGGCAGGCAGTGAGACCGATACCACACCGAACTGGATCACCTCGACCATTTCATGGCCGGATTTCATGGCGCCGGCGTACGAGTATCAGTGGAAGGTAACAATCGCTTTCTGGAACGAGTTTATTGCGCACTGTAAAAAATGCGGTGTAGAGCAGATTGCGATCGAGGAGTTCCCGGGCACCATGGTTTGGTCGGCTTCCACGCTGCTGAAGCTGCGTGAGGCAACAGATCCCATGCTCGGCATCAATCTTGACCCCTCACACATGATGATTCTGGGCGCAGACCCGATTGCTGCAGCGCGTGCACTCAAGGGCTGCATCTTCCATGTGCACGGCAAGGATGCGCGCATTGAGCGTGGACTTGCGGATCGGGACGGTATTCTCGAGCCGCGTCCGGTGACCGAGTCCGCAGAGCGTGTATGGAACTACGTAGCAGTTGGCTGTGGTAAGGATCTGCAGTGGTGGAAGGAGTTCTTCTCTGTTGTTCATATGATGGGGTATGACGGCGATGTATCGCTGGAAATGGAAGACATGACCATGACGGTGGATGCAGGTGTGAATACTTCCATTGACGCATTACGACAGACGATCAGCTGCTGATTCGGAAAGATGTAAATTTATATTTTCTGCATAATGGATGGATTTGCGTCATCAGAAGTTTGAAAAGTTGCTTTTTTCGATTTTAAAAACCTTGGATCTTTATCGGATTACCGCACTTTATCGAAAGATAAAGTGCGGTTTTTTCTATTTTAAGAAAAAATAGAACTTTGCGGCCGCATTTGGTCGTTGACATGGGTGCAGGTCTTCAGCGTGAACGAGGCGGCGTAGTGACTGAGGTGAGTTTGCACCGTCTTGCTGTCGTCGCCGTTCGCCTACGGAATCGTGGCAAACGAGTGGCGCAGAGAATGGAAGGTATAACGTAGTCCAGCAGGATACGCTTGAGGCGCTTGCACAAGATACGGCGGTTGAGCGGTTGTCCGAAATCGTTCGTGAACACCAGATGGAAGCTGCTGTCCTAAAGCGAGCCCGCTTGATGGGTTGTAGTGGAAAAGTTGCACAGAAAAAACTGAAATTTTGTTGCGAATCGTAGAAAAATAAATAATGAAATGGTTTGTGTTGACATTCTCAAAAGAAGGAATTAAACTGAATCCATAACATAAGTAATATACTATTACAAATGTAACGATAAGGAGGAAACATGGGAAAGGTCATCATTATTACACATGGGGAATTGGCGCAGTGTCTGTATGATTCAACCGGCATGTTCCTGGCGGATCGCACCGGTTTGGAGACGATTGGATTGGGGGTGGATATTGAACAGTTCAAGTGCTCACTGCGCGAAAAAGTGTTAGATGCAGAGGAAACGGATTTTCTGTTGCTGGCGGATCTGTTTGGCGGCACTCCGTTTAATCTGGCGGCTTCGATTTTGACCGAGGCAAAGCAGAAGGGAAAGCATGTTGAAGTACTCACCGGTGTGAATTTGCCTATGCTGCTTGAGATCACACCGCTGATCAGCACGTTGCCGTGTCATGAGCTCAAACAGATTGCTATGGAAGTTGGCACACAGGGTATCCGGGATTTGCTCGCAGAGCTCTCTCAGTAAATAGCTAAAAAGGAGGAAAAGGTATGGAATCGGTATTGTTTCGGATTGATGAGCGCTTGATCCACGGGCAGGTGATGGTCGCATGGCAGGCCAAGACGGGCGCGAATACGGTGGTGATCGTGGATGAAGCTGCAGCGCACGACGCTTTTATGCAGCAGGTGTATCAACTGGCGGCACCGAGGAATATCAAAGTCTTGGTGGCTGAGAACGAACAGTTCCGGCAGATGCTTCAGGAGCAGGATGGTCAGAAAGCCATCATCCTGTTCAAGGGACCGACTG
>DXDE01000144.1 GCA_019115615.1 Candidatus Agathobaculum merdavium
ACGGCGAAAGCAGCATGCTTTCGCCGTTTTTTTATCACTCAATCCCCATAAATGCCTGACCGGTCATTAATGACCAGCACACGCAGCATCTCATCAGGAAGGTTCAGCGCACCATTTTCTTCGCCCTGAAGCCAGCCCTTCTTTACCAGCTTTTCTACCGTCGCGCGCCCCCAGTCCGGCACCGCATCAACGGTCGCATACGTGGTTTTGCTCTGCTCGATCAGTCGCTTTACTTCATCTGCCGTCATATCGTCCACCTCCTGTTCGGTCAATCTGCGCTTGAAATCCTGCCACGCCGCCGCGTTCTCGACAAACGGCGCGGGACAGTTCTTGTGCGTCACATCGTAGTGCCGCACCACCCGGTCAGCCGGGATACCGTACTTCTGCATCAGCTGCCGCGTCAGCAAGACGGCATTATCCACCGTACCCGAGCGGAACACATACTTGCCGCCCTCCATCCGGCTGCATAGCTCAATGCCGATGCTATTGCCATTGCGGCAATACGGATGGTAGTAGGTACCGCGCGTGCCGCAGTGCCAAGCGACATCCGCGTCGCGCACCGACTGCCAGACCTCCTTTTCATCAACAAAGTAGTGCGCCGAGGTCGAGATGTTTTCACGCGCAAAGTAATCCGCATTGTTCTTTGCGGTATCACCATCGTTGGCCGTGAAATGAATAACCAGATAGTCGATCTGTGCCTTGCCGCGCGAAGCTGCTAAATAGTTGCCTGCATTCGCCTGCTTAAAACGGATTTCCATCACCTTTCACCTCCTCTCTGCATAAACTCCAAAAAAAGAGGGGTGGATTGACACAATTTGGTCAATCCGTTCTATCCTTATGCAAAAGATTGTGCTATAATGTTTGATAGACATGTTTGAGAGGAAGATTTTTCGATGATATGCAGCAATATTCTGGAAGCGGTCGGCCACACGCCGATGGTGCGCCTGAACCGCATGGTTTCTGCGGACTGCGCGCAGGTACTCGTCAAGTTTGAGGGCCTGAACGTCGGCGGCTCCATCAAAACGCGCACCGCTCTGAATATGATAGAGGACGCGGAGCGCTGCGGCCTGATTGGTCCGGATACGATCATTGTCGAACCCACGAGCGGCAATCAGGGCATCGGCCTCGCGTTGTGCGGCGCGGTCAAGGGCTACACAGTCAAGATCATCATGCCGGATTCGGTTTCCGAGGAGCGCCGCAAACTGGTGCAGCACTATGGCGCGGAAGTGATTCTGGTACATGATGCAGGCAATATCGGCGATTGTATCGCGGAATGTCAGCGAATTGCGGACGAAATGGCTAAAAACGACCCGAAGGTCTTTGTTCCCGGCCAGTTCGACAACCCGGCCAATCCCGATGTGCACCGCCATCATACTGCCACCGAGATCCTCGAGCAGGTCGGCGGCCCGATCGACGGCTTCTGCTCCGGTTTCGGCACAGGCGGCACGATCAGCGGCATCGGCGAAGTGCTCAAGGCGCAGAACCCGCAGATGGAGATCTGGGCGGTTGAACCGGAAAACGCAGCGATCCTGTCGGGCGGCTCGATCGGTACCCACCTGCAAATGGGTATCGGTGACGGCGTGATCCCGAAAAACCTGAACACCAAGATTTACGATCACCTGTACATCGTCACGGATGACGAAGCAATCCAGACTGCCAAGGATCTGGCGCGGCTCGAGGGCCTGATGTGCGGTATTTCGAGCGGCACCAACGTTGCCGCCGCAATCCAGCTGGCCAAAAAGCTTGGCCCGGGCAAGACGGTTGTCACCATCCTTCCGGACACCGCGGAGCGCTACTTCTCCACCCCGCTGTTTGGCGAAGAATAAAACAAAAGCAGCCGCGAAAGCGGCTGCTTTCATTATGAACCCAGCTTGCTTATCGTATCAGAAAACGGCCACGCTGTTTTCATCAAAAGCACGAGCTTTGCCCGCGCTTTTGATACAAACATAAAAGCACCGCAGAAACAAATTTCTGCGGTGCTTTTATGCAATAGCCCTTACAGGCAAAGCCTATCAAGGGCGTGGCTCGTTCCAGCCTGTACGGCTGGAACGAATATTTCTTAATAGTTCTCAGCCTTCAGCTCAAAATACGCCTGCGGATGCGCGCAAACCGGGCATACCTCGGGCGCCTTCTTGCCGACTACGATATGGCCGCAGTTCGAGCACTGCCAGATGCAGTCACCGTCGCGGGAGAATACCAGCTCGTTCTCAACATTGGAGAGCAGCTTGAGGTAGCGTGCCTCATGCTCCTTCTCGATCTTGCCAACCTGCTCAAAGAGGAAAGCAATGTCCTCGAAGCCCTCTTCATGGGCTTCCTTGGCAAAGGTTGCGTACATGTCGGTCCACTCGTAGTTCTCGCCAGCCGCCGCAGCCTTGAGGTTCTCTGCAGTGCTGCCGATGCCCTCGAGCAGCTTGAACCAGATCTTCGCATGCTCCTTCTCGTTATTCGCGGTCTCCTCGAAAATCTTGGAGATCTGTACATAGCCATCCTTCTTTGCCTTGGAGGCATAGTAGGTATACTTATTACGCGCCATGGACTCGCCCGCAAATGCGGCCTGGAGGTTGGCTTCCGTCTTGCTGCCCTTCAAATTTGCCATAATAACATGCTCCTCACTTTTATTATTTTTTCAAGCGGCAGTGTCGCCGCAGGAAATCAGTTTTCCGCCTCTCGGCAGTTTTTGCACACACCTTCGAACAGGATATCGAAACGGCGCACTTCAACGCCGGACGCATCCTCAACCTCCTCCAAGAGGTTATTCATATTCGGCATATGCACATCATATACTGCGCCGCACTTCTCACAGCGCACGTGATAATGCTCGCTCGTGTTGAAATCAAAACGGTCGGCGCCGTTCGGCACCGGAACGCGCCGGATCTCGCCCTGCGTTGCCAACTGGTTCAGGTTACGGTAAACCGTTGCCTTGCTGATTGACGGATGCTCCGCTGCCACGGCAGCATACACGGTATCCGCTGTCGGGTGGTCGTGCATTTGTAGGACAGTCTGTAAAACGATCTGCCGCTGCACGGTATTTCTGGTCTGCATGCTGTCACCCGCTTTCTAATAGGAGTAATTATTAATTAGAGTATATATTCATTTTTACTTCTTGTCAAGCACCGATTTGAAAATTTGCGTACAAATTAAATCGTCTATATTTTCCCCAAAAGTCCAAAAAAATACACCTGCAAGCGAATGCAGGTGTATTTTTTGGATATATTTGTCATGCTGTTATAAGGACGGTGTGCGACGCTTCGTCCCAATCAACGGCAAAGGCACATAACTCACCTAAGCTGCGCAATTTGTAATAGGTGCAGCCATCAATATTGAATGCCGCGATCATATGCAGGCTGCCGTCCGCCGCAGTCGGTTCGGTGATCGACTGCACCGTACGCTGCCCTGCCGGCAAAGGCTCATTTTCGCTGCCAATCGGCGTATAGGGCGTAAAAGAAGCCAGCTCTACGCGGCGCATCGGCTCATTCCACTGCACGTCAAACCCGCTCGCGGTATCCTTAAGCAGCGTCGCCACATCACGCACACGCACATAATTGTTCCCGCCGATATTGTAGGCAATCAGCGTATGCTGCTCACCATTGACCGTCACTGCTGCCTGCGAAGGCGTCGCCTTTTCCCGCTGCCGCAACAGCACGGGAATCGAATTCTCCATGGTAATCGTATAGCGCGGCAGGTTATACAGCGAGGACGAAATCGAAGCCGTAGCCGGTTTAGTCAACGTGCTGACCAAAAAACCATTTTCCTCAAGCAGCGGCTGCATCCAATAATCATATGCACCAAACGGATAGCAGAAATACCGCACCTCCTGCCCGCTGTACTGACGGATTCGCTCGATCCCCATCTTCAAATCCGTGCCGACGCGCTGACGGTACGCGCTTTCGGTTTCGCCGCGCAAACGCATAACCCCGTTTATTCCATCCGGCGCAGCATTGCCGCTGTACTTGGGGTTATGCAGGTTATATGTATGCAGCCCGATCTCGACGACGCCGCTGTCCGCCATTTCCTTCACTTCTTCCCAAGTCATGGAGTGACGCGTCTCGGACGCTTCAGCCTGCGGCTTGATATTGTAAGCAACCACCGCGATTGCAGCCTTCATGCCGGTTTGCTGCAACACAGGATACGCCCAATCATAATTGGAACGGTAACCATCGTCAAAAGTAATCATTATCGGCTTCTGCGGCATTTGCTGTGTGCCCTGCTTAATCGCAATTAAATCGGCAGGCAGCAAGGCTGTATAACCGAATTCTTTTAGAAATTCCATATCAAGACGGAAGCGCTCGACCGTGACCGTCATCTTGTTTGTCGCATTTTCGTCCTGCGTCAAATCATGATACATCACGATTGGCAAGCTTTGCGCTGCCGCAGCACTGCTGCACAGGCAGCACGCCGCCAGCATACCGGCCACCAACATTCTCCACTTTCGTTTTCTCTTTGCCCAAATCATGCAATTCTCCTCCCTTTTCTCTCATAGTATAACACTGATTTTACCAGTTGTCCACGGGTGCGCCTCTTGCGTAGCATAGCGGCAAGGATTATAATAAGAAAGAAAACGAAGGGAGTCGCCTGCCGCTGTCCGGCAAGGATTCCCAGACCGGAGGAACCCAAAATGTCCATTGAAAAAGCAAAAGACTGGCTGCGCCAGTTCGGCGCGGACGGACGTGTACTGGAATTTGACACATCCTCGGCCACGGTTGAGCTGGCCGCGCAGGCCGTCGGCTGCGAGGCCGCGCGCATCGCGAAAACGCTGTCCTTCCGTACCAACGACGGCGTGATCCTGATTGTCGCAGCAGGCGACGTCAAGATCGACAACCCCAAATATAAGGCCCGCTTTGGCTGCAAGGCCAAGATGCTCTCGTTTGACGAGGTAGAGCCTGAGATCGGCCACGCGGTCGGCGGTGTATGCCCGTTCGGCGTAAACCCGGGTGTCACGGTATTCCTTGACGAATCGCTACACCGCTTTGAAACCGTGTTCCCTGCCTGCGGCTCGTCCAACTCAGCTATCGAGCTGACCATCCCCGAGCTGGAGAAGTTTTCGGGCTACAAGGCTTGGGTCGACGTGTGCAAAGGCTGGCGGGAATGACCATCGCGCTGGCGCAATTCGCATCCGGCGAGGACAAGCAGGCCAATCTGCGTGCCATTCGAGACTATGCGCAAAACGCCGCACAAAACGGCGCATCCATGCTGTTCTTGCCGGAATACAGCATGTTTTATGCAAAAATGAACAGGCGGTCACAAAATGCACAGGCCGCCGAGCCGCTTTCCGGCCCGTTTGTTACGGCGCTTTCACAAATCGCACAGGAGTACGGCCTCTGGCTTGCCGCCGGGCTGTATGAGCAGACGGACGGCCTGCCGTACAACACGGTCGTCGTACTGGACAAGGACGGCGTGCTGCGCGGCGTACACCGCAAGACCCGCCTATACGATGCGTTCGGCTACCGTGAATCGGACGAGTGCCGCGCGGGTGATGCCCCCTTTATCCCGATCGACACCCCGGCCGGACGGCTAGGTATCATCACCTGTTTTGAGCTGCGCTTTCCCGCGCTTGCCGCAGCGCAGCGCGCCGCGGGTGCGGACGTGTTGTTTGTCGCGGCGGGCTGGGCGGCGGGCGCAAACAAAGTGCTGCACTGGCGCACCCTGCTGTGCGCCCGCGCGATCGAGAACGGCATGACCGTACTCGGCGCTGACCAATACGCTCCCGACCGCTTTATCGGCCACTCTGCCGCGTTTGCGCCGGACGGCACGACGCTCGGCACGCTGGAAGAAGGCTGCGGCCTGCTCACCATTCACATCTAAAGGAGAATACCACCATGCAATTCTATCCCACGCTGTACGTTATTACCGACAGCACCTACCACACCACCGAAACGCTGCTGCACGCGGTCGACGAGGCCTGCGCGGGCGGTGCAACCCTCATCCAGCTGCGCGAAAAGGACGGCGGCGGCCGCGATTACCTTGCGCTGGCGCAGCAGGTCAAAGCCGTCACCGACCGTTGGAACGTGCCACTCATCATCGACGACCGCGTCGACGTCGCGCTTGCGTGCGATGCCGCAGGCGTGCACGTTGGCGCAAGCGACCTGCCGGTCGCGGTGTGCCGCAAGCTGCTCGGGCCGGATAAAATCGTAGGCGCAACTGCCAAAACGGTCGAAGCGGCCAAGGCTTCCTATGCCGATGGCGCAAGCTACCTCGGCACGGGTGCGATCTACCCGACGACTACGCACGTCACCACCAAGCTGACCCCGGTTTCTACACTCAACGAGATCTGCCGCGCTGTGCCGATCCCGGTCGTTGCGATCGGCGGCCTGAACGCGGATAACATGGGCGTGCTCAAGAACAGCCCGATCGCGGGCGTCGCGATCGTCTCGGCCGTCATGAAGGCGGACGATCCCCGCGCCGCTGCCGCGCACATTCTCGAAACCTTCCGTGCGATGCAGAACAAGTAAACAAGCAGACAAAAAGAACCCCGGAACCACAGTTCCGGGGTTCTTTTCCGTTTTGTCAATTGGTTGCCTGCAAGGGGTAATCGTAGATCTCGTGCCCGCTCTCGAGCGGCGCACCGTCGACCGTAATGATTACGCTGTCCACGCCGCGCGCCTGCACAAACGTGTTAACCAGCGAATAGATCAGCAGGCTCTCGCCCGTCGTACCCGACGAGCGCACCGCGTCGCCGTACATCGCGTTCATGTCCAGCGTCAATACGCCATCCGCCGTCGAAGAGGACTGCACCGCCGCGCCTTCGGGCAGCGAACCCGCCGCGATCAGCGCATCGACCAACGCCTGATCCGAATCGTCTGCC
>DXDE01000012.1 GCA_019115615.1 Candidatus Agathobaculum merdavium
GTACTGGAAGTACGCCTGAACGAACTTATCGGTGTGGTCGCCGATGATCTTGATGGAGTTCTTGTTCGCGCCAACGGTACCGTCGCCGCCCAGACCCCAGAACTTGCACTCGGTGGTGCCTTCCGCCGCAGTGTTCGGCGCCGGCTTCTCCTCGAGGGACAGGTAAGTCACGTCGTCGTTGATGCCGATGGTGAACTGACGCTTCGGCTCAGCCTTGGTCAGCTCCTCGTATACCGCAAAGACAGAGGACGGCGGGGTATCCTTGGAACCCAGACCATAACGGCCGCCGATAACGGTCTTGTCGGTGATGCCAGCGTTAGCCAGCGCGGTAACAACGTCGAGGTAAAGCGGCTCGCCCTGTGCGCCCGGCTCCTTGGTGCGGTCGAGAACCGCGATCTTCTTGGCAGTCTCCGGGATAGCAGCAAGCAGCTTGTCCGCACGCCACGGACGGTACAGGCGAACCTTAATAAGGCCGACCTTCTCGCCGTGTGCGTTCAGGTAGTCGATAACTTCCTCTGCTACGTCGCAGATCGAGCCCATCGCGATGATCACGCGGTCAGCGTCGGCAGCGCCGTAGTAGTTGAACAGCTGGTAGTTGGTGCCGAGCTTGGCGTTAACCTTGCCCATGTACTCCTCTACCACTTCCGGAACCGCATCATAGAACTTGTTGCAAGCCTCGCGGTGCTGGAAGAATACGTCGCCGTTCTCGTGAGAGCCGCGCATCATAGCGTGCTCCGGATTCAGAGCGCGCTTGCGGAACGCTTCGACAGCGTCCATGTCGCACATTTCCTTCAGGTCCTCGTAATCCCAAACCTCGATCTTCTGGATCTCGTGGGAGGTACGGAAGCCGTCGAAGAAGTTGATGAACGGTACGCGGGACTTGATGGTAGCCAGATGCGCAACAGCACCCAGATCCATAACTTCCTGCGGGTTGGTCTCGGCCAGCATAGCGAAACCGGTCTGGCGGCAAGCCATAACGTCAGAATGGTCGCCAAAGATGTTCAGAGCGTGGGATGCAACCGTACGCGCCGAAACATGGAATACGCAGGGGAGCAGTTCGCCCGCGATCTTGTACATGTTCGGGATCATCAGCAGCAGGCCCTGCGACGCAGTGTAGGTCGTAGTCAGAGCACCGGCAGCCAGAGAGCCGTGCACCGTACCCGCGGCGCCCGCCTCGGACTGCATTTCGATAACCTTTACGGTTGTACCGAAAATGTTCTTCTGACCTGCGGCTGCCCACTGGTCAACGCTGTCTGCCATGGGGCTGGACGGGGTGATCGGATAGATACCCGCGACCTCGGTAAACGCATACGACACGTGTGCCGCAGCGGTGTTACCGTCCATGGACTTCATCTTTCTTGCCATGTTTATATCCTCCTATTCAGTTATAACATGCTGAAGGGGTGAAAAGCCTTTTTCAGCCGTTTTTTGACACGGGAAAAAGCCGTCTTCACCGGCCGTTTTTATTCTATCACTCCTTACCAAAAATGTAAACACTTAATATGACAAATTCGTAACAATTCCCCGTTTTTTGGTGTGGATTTCGTAATGTGAAACGCCATGCAGTACACTTTGTTAAGAATGTTACAGTTGCTTTGCAGTTACCGTTTTACATTGCGAAATCCCCCGATTTGCAGTATAATGGTATACAGAAAATTTTGTGGAACAGGAGGAACAGCATGGTTTCGCGCGTATTTTCTGCTGGATTAAGCGGCATCGACGGCTATATTGTCACGGTTGAATGTCTGCTTTCCAGTGGTCTGCCGCGGCTGGATGTGGTCGGATTGCCGACCGGCGCGGTCGCGGAAGCGGGCGAGCGTGTGCGCGCGGCTGTCAAGTCCTGCTTCTTTGACTGGCCGGTCTCCCGGCTGACGGTCAACCTCGCCCCGGCGGATACCCGCAAGGCGGGCACGGCCTACGACCTGCCCATCCTGCTTTCCATCCTTGCCGCGTCGGGCGAAATCAACGCCCCGCCGCAGGACGCGGTCTTTTTCGGCGAACTGTCGCTGACGGGCGAACTCCGCCCGGTCTGCGGCGCGCTGTCCATGGCGATGGCCGCGCGCGACGCGGGTTTTCGGACGGTTTATGTACCGACGCAGAACGCGCAGGAAGCGGCCTACGCTGCGGGCATCACCGTACTGCCGGTTCCCAGCCTGTCCGCGCTGCTCGACCATCTCGCGGGACGTGCGGCTCTGCCGCCCTGTTCCCCACCCGAAGCGCCGCCCGTGCCAGATGACACGCTCGATTTTTCGCATGTCATGGGGCAGCATGCCGTCAAACGCGCGCTTGAGATTGCCGCGGCGGGCGGGCATAATATCCTGTTGTCCGGTTCGCCCGGCTCAGGCAAAAGCATGATGGCAAAACGGTTCCCTACCATCCTGCCGCCGCTGTCGGACAGTGAACAGCTGGATGTCATCCGCGTCTGGTCGGCTGTTGGCCGTGGTCAGGAGGCCGTCGCACGCGACGCGCGGCCGTTCCGCGCGCCGCACCATACCAGCTCCGCTGCCGCACTGGCAGGCGGCGCGGGTACGGCAAACCGTCTGCCCTCACCCGGCGAGATCTCGCTGGCGCACCACGGTGTGCTGTTTCTCGATGAGCTGCCCGAATTTCATCGCGACGTGCTGGAGGCGCTGCGGCAGCCGCTTGAAGACGGCACCGTCACTATTTCCCGCGCAGCGGGACAGGTCACCTACCCCGCCCGCTTCCAGCTGATCGCGGCGATGAACCCCTGCCGCTGCGGTTGGTACGGTACCGGTCGCTGCACCTGCTCCAAAGCATCCGTGCAGCAATACCTGCGCAGGCTGTCCGGCCCATTGCTCGACCGTATTGATCTGCAAGTCGCGGTGCAGCCGGTCGAATATGCGGCGCTTGCCGCCCGTGGGCAGGCCACCGAGGAACCCTCGGCTTCCATCCGTGCCCGTGTGCTGACCGCGCGCGGCATCCAGTATGCCCGGCAGGGCGCGGATGTCTGCAACGCCGCTTTGACGCCTGACCGGCTGGCTGATTGTTGTCCCCTTTCGGATGAGGCGCGCACGATGTTTCAGGCTGCCTTCGAGCGGCTCGGGCTGACCGCCCGCGCACACGACCGCGTACTGCGTGTGGCGCGCACGATCGCAGATCTCGCGAACAGCCCGGTGATCGAAGCTGAACACCTTGCCGAAGCGCTGCAGTACCGCACACTTGACCGCGCAGCATCCGGCTGATATGCACATTTGTGGAAAACCCTGTGGATATTGTGAATAAGTTCCTAGTTTACAGGGTTTTTACATAAATACACCGCATCCGTTTCCGAAAGATGCGTAAAACTATCCCATTTATCAAGGAGGCCCTTTTCCCATGCCACATCCCCTTTTCCGCCGCGCCGGTGCGCTCGCCCTGTTGGCCGCGCTGGCTATCCCGCAGGCGGGGGCATTATCTAATGTATCCTCTTGGGCACAAAGCGAAGTTGACGCTGCGCAGGCAGCCGGCCTGATGCCCAGTTCACTGGAAGCCAGCTCCGCCCAGGGCGCTATCACCCGTCGGGAGTTCTGCAGCATCGCAGTCAACGTGTATAAGGCTGTAACCGGCAAGGCAGTATTCGCCTCGGGCAAAAAGCCCTTCCGCGACTGCGACGATCCGAGCGTAGTTGCCGCTTATGAGCTTGGTTTGATCAGCGGCCGCGGCAACGGCATTTTCGACCCGGATTCCTGCATCGAACGGCAGGATCTTTGCGTCATGCTCAACAACGTCATCAGCGTCGCCAACATCGACGCACCTGCCCGCGCGGGCGATGCCTGTCTGGAAGACTATCCTGACGTTGCCTCGATCAACAGCTATGCGATAGAAGCAATGGTGCGCATGGTCGACTATGCAGTTGTCGGCGGCATAGCGCACAACGATGGCTCGGCCACCCTATCGCCTGACGGCACCGCTACACGCGAGCAGGCGCTGATTATGGCAAACCGCTTCTGCACCACCTTTGCCGGTGCTTCTGATCCGGAAGGCCCGGACGGTGGCGACGGCCAAACCGACCCGGATGTTCCCCCGTACGATCCTACTGCGCCGCTGCCACAGACCGACGAAGAAAAGTGGGCGCTGGTTTATGGTTCAAGCGACCAGAAATACCAGACTGCTGAAGAAGCTGAAGCCAATATGGTTGAAGTCGCAGTCCCGGTATGGCGCCTGCAGTCCGACGGCACCAAGACCTCGGGCACGGCATATATTGAGGTCAACTGCAATCTGGCTGCCATCGTAGAGGATATCTTCGAGGAGATCTACAACGGCGACGAGCAGTTCCCGATCAAGAATGTCGGCGGTTACTCTTGGCGCACGGGTGAACACTCGCAGGGCACCGCGATTGACATCAACTGGGAGGAAAACATGGAGGCAACCATCAACGCCGATGGTTCGCTGACCCCGACGACCGGCCTGTACTGGCTGCCCGGCGAAGACCCATACTCCATCCCGGAGGGCGGCGATGTATATAACGCCTTTATCAGCCACGGCTTCCTGTGGGGCGGCAACGCTTGGCGCAGCAAGCGCGATTATATGCACTTCTCGTATTTCGGTACCTGATTCCAAACAAACTAAAAGGCTCTGCCAAACGGCAGAGCCTTTTTTACTGACGTGCATGCAGCAGCATCGTTTTATGTTTTAAGTAGTATCCAACGCCCGCCAGATCGGCCAAAGCCCAGCCGATCGGTACCGAAACCCAGATACCAGTCACACCGATCTGCGGAACGGCGGACAGCAGGTATGCCAGCGCTACGCGCGTGCCGAGCGAGATGATGGTCAGCACCACCGACATGCCGGGTCTGCCCACCGCACGGTAAAACCCGTACAACAGGAACAACAGCCCAATGCCGAAATAGCACGCCGCCTCAATACGCAGATACCCAACGCCGACCGCGATAATCTCCACTTCCTCCGGCTGGACAAACAGCCCCATGAGCGGCCGCGCCAGCAGGCACACGGCAAGGCTGATCACCACGCAGAACAAAAACGCCGTCCCCACCGCGCTTTTCACACCGCGGCGGATGCGTTCCCCATTCCCCGCGCCATAGTTCTGCGCAATAAAGGTAGAAAATGCGTTGCCAAAATCCTGCACCGGCATATAGGCGAACGAATCGATCTTGACTGCCGCGGCAAACGCCGCCATAACGGTTTTGCCGAAGCTGTTGACCAAACCCTGTACCATCAGGATACCGAAGTTCATCACCGACTGCTGTACACAGGTAAGTACCGACAGCCCCGCGATCTCGCGGACGACCGCAGCGTCCCAGTGCATATGCCGCCGCTCCACCCGCAGTTCGGGAAACCGCAGCAAACCATATGCCGCAATACCAAGGCCGGAAACATACTGCGCAGCCACGGTTGCGACCGCCGCGCCTGCCACACCCCAGCGGAACACCAGCACGAACAGCAGGTCGAGCGCAATATTCAGCACAGCCGACACCGCGAGGAACACCAGCGGCGTGACCGAATTGCCGACCGCGCGCAGCAAATTGGCAAAGTAATTATATAAAAAGGTCGCCGGTATGCCGAAAAAGATCACGAACAGATACTGTCGCATGAGCGGCGCCACCGTTTCCGGCGTCTGCAGCGCCCGCACGATCCAGTCCAGTCCGGCAAAAACCAGTGCGTTCATCACCACGGTGACCACGCCGATCAGCAGGAAAGACAAAAACAGGCTGTTTTTCAAGCGCTCCATATCCCGCCGGCCGAACTGCATCGCAAAAAACGCGCTGCTGCCCATGCACAAGCCAAGCAGAACAGAGGTCAGGAACACCATCAGCGCATAAGCGGAACCGACCGCGGCCAACGCGTCCGCACCGAGGAAGCGCCCTACGATCAAGGTATCCGCCACATTATATAGCTGCTGCAATAAATTGCCTACCATCAGCGGCAGCGCAAACAGCAACAGCCGCCGGGTGATGCTGCCTTCCGTCAGATCAAGCGCCATCACGCCATTCCCCCTTTTCCACTCCGACTATCCTAACAGAATCCGGCGCAAGCGTCAACCGCGCTCCCCTGCCCATAACCATTGGTTGAAAAATCCAACCGCCGGTTAAACCGCGCCTCCATTGTGCAAGGTACGGCAGCATGGTAAGATAGAAGCATCAAAAGGCCTTTTGCAACGCTATTATATAAAGGAAGATCACCATGGAACTTTGCATCGGAACAACCATTCTCGCTGCTCGCCGCGCAAAGGGGCTGACACAGGAAGCGCTGGCCGAGCTGGTCGGTGTGTCGGCCGCGGCAGTCAGCAAATGGGAAACAGGAGTTTCACATAATTAAAGATACCACACCAATCCCATGCTGACTTTTGCTCAACCGATACAGCCGGAGGGCTGGATAACAAGAAAAGGCGGTATGCGCCCCGTGGAGGGGTAGCGTACCGCCTTTTCTTGTG
>DXDE01000145.1 GCA_019115615.1 Candidatus Agathobaculum merdavium
TCAATATTTTGCATCAGTTTTGCCTCCTTTCTCGTTCCATATTAGCACACGGAACGGGAAGGGGCAAGGCGCGATAGGGAGGTGATCTGTATGAAAACTATCAAACGATACCGCGAAGCGCGCGGCATCAAGCAGGTCGAGCTGGCGGCGCACTTCGGTGTATCTCAGCCGACGGTTGTCAGATGGGAGCAGGAGGGTATGTATCCACCCTGTCAGGTGATGCCTGAGCTTGCGGCCTTCCTCGGCTGCACGACCGATGAGCTGTATGAAACGAAAAAGGAGGTGAGCTGATGGCCGGAAAGTACATGACCATCGACGAGATCGCGGAGCGCTGGCTCTGCTCCAAAGACTATGTCCGCAAGTTGATTATCAGCGGCCAGCTGTCTGGTGCGAAGCTCGGCGGCTGGAAGGTGCGGCAGGACGAGCTGCTGCGCTTTGAAAAAGCCAAAGAGAAAGCCGATATGGAGCGCCTGCGGCAGCAGCGTGTCGGTTTTATCCCCGGTGCGTGAGCATTATACCATGAAAAAGGGGGTTATACCACGATGAGGGACTACCAGAATAAGTATCAGGCTGCCCGAGAGGGTGCGGGACTGACGCAGGAAGCCGCAGCCGAGCGCCTCGGCTGGTCGGTGCGTGCGCTGCAGGACATCGAGCAGGAGAACCGTGACCCGTCGCCGGAGAAGGTCGCCCAGATGGCGGAACTGTACCGCGCGCCGTGGCTGCATGGGTATTATTGCAACCGCTGTCCCTTGGGCTGTGCTTGGCATCGGCCGGAAAGCAATGTTGAGTTGCAGCAGCTTGCGCTCGAGGTCGGCCTCGAGGCAGAGGACGCGGAGCAGGAGCGCCGCGACGCATACGAGCTGGCGCGGATCGCGCTCGACCGTAAGATTGACGACGAAGAGTTCCCGCGGTTTCAGGCTGTTCTCGGTCGTATGATGCGCCGGTCGTATTTGACCGAAATGGCGTGGATCGCCAGCTTAACGCAAAAGAAAGCGCCCAGAGCGGTGGGCACCGCGACTGAGCGCATACAAAAATAGACTACTTAAAGAATACCGGAAAAACCCGGCGCTGTCAAGCGGCCGCGCTGGGGGAAAGCGAGGAAATATGAAGCTCGTAGAGGTAAAATTCGAGATTCCGGAGGATCTCGAGCCGCGCATCGCGGCATTGGCTGCACAAATGGGGCTGTCGTTTGATATGGCGGCAGAACTCCTGCTGTGGGATGGATATGCCACGCACTTGTGCGCGTCGGTCGAGCGGACGGAGCGGGAATTTAGGGAGGACGCGGTATGATCTATATCATCATCGCCCTGCTTGGGGTAGGCTGCGCCTACCTCGGCCTTGGCCTGCTCGTGGACAGGCTGCTGCTGCAGCCTATGGAGAGGCGGTGGCGCAGGTGAGACGGTTTACACCGGATGAACTGGCTGAAATCCGCCGCAGCTACCGGAACTGCTATGACCCAAAAGCGCAGGTCGAGATCCTCGCCGATCTGCACGCATGCAGCAAGCAGGATATCCAGCAGGCGCTCGGCCTGCCGGTGACGAACCTAAGACGTCCGGCAGGTAAGGCGCTGAAACCGCAGCCCGATGTCGTGATGCGCTTGCGTCAGCCTTGGACGGAAGAGCAGGACGACCGGCTGCTTGCTCTGTATGCGCAGGGGCTGACCAATGGCGAGATCGGCGATCAGATGGGGCGTACTGCAAAGGCGATCAATGACCGCCTTTGTGTGCTGCGAAAACAGGGCGTGATACAGCCCCGGCCCCGCTATGCCGGTGTCACGCAGGGCGCGGCTGTCGAGCTGGACAACCTTTGTGACGCTTTGCGCGAATTGATACTAGTGCTGCGCATGCTGGCTGAGAAGGGAGGCGGCGCATGAGCTTCACCTATCAGTTCAACACGACCTGCGCGGCGGTTTATGGTGTGCCTGAGGCGGTGTTCATCCATCAGCTGTACTTCTGGTGCCGGGTCAATGAGAAGAACGGACGCAACCTGCACGATGGCCGCTACTGGTCGTACAACAGCATGAAAGCGCTGCGGGAAATCTTTGACTTCTGGTCGCCCAGCCAGCTCGAGACTGTCATCAAGAACTGCCGCAAGAAGGGCGCGATCCTGACCGCGAACTATTGCACTGATCCGCGCGACCGGACGCTGTCTTACACAATTACCGATTCTGTGAAATGCATTTATGAAAAGTCAGAAATGAGTGACGGAGATTTCAGAAATGCATTTCCGAAATCTCAGAAATGTATTAAAGGAACAGTTGGTAACCCTACAGTTGGTAACACAGATATACTTCCCCTTTTCGATCGTTTTTGGGGCGCGTACCCACGCAAGGTGAGCAAGGCCGACGCCAGAAAGGCCTTTGCGAAACTCAACCCCGACACGGAACTGGTGGAAGCAATGCTGCGGGCGCTGGACTGGCAAAAGCGCTTGCCGGAGTGGACGAAGGACGGCGGGCAGTTTGTCCCGTACCCCGCGACATGGCTCAATGCCCGCCGCTGGGAGGACGAGCCGGAGGGCAGTCCCACGCCGCCGACGCCGCCCGAGCGCAAGGAGGACGAGTACACATGGCTTTGACAGACGAGGCGCTTCGCCTGTACAACGACGCCGAGCAGAGCGTGCTGGGCGCGCTGATCGCGGACGCGCCGATGAACGCCGCCGACGTGTTCCGGCAGGTGCGCTCGGAGGATTTCCTCAACGGCGAGCGCCGGTACATCTTCGACACCTGCCGGGCGATGTTCGCCCGGGGTGACCAGATCGACCCGTACACCGTGCGCGCCGCCTGCGGCACAGAGTACATGCAGTTGGTCAAGGACTTGGCCGACATGATGATGACGCCGAGCAACTGCGCGGCCTACATCCGCCAGCTGCGCGACTGCGCGATCCGCTACCGGCTGGACACGCTGCTGCACGAGACGCGGTCAAGCATCGCCTATGCCGTGCCGCTGCCCGAAGTTGCCGCGCTGGTCGAGCGCATGCAGACCGTGCTCGCGTCCGGCAATGAGGATCGCGGCAGCGACATGAACGCGCTGCTGCTGGACTACTTTTCCCAGATGGACGAGCGGCCGAAGTTCCTCGACTGGGGCTTTCAGTCGGTCACGCAGGCACTCGAAACCGAGCTGAACCTCGGGCAGTATGTGATCCTGTCCGCCGAGCCGTCGGCAGGCAAAACCGCGTTTGCGCTGTCAGTTGCGGTGGCGCTCGCGCGGCAGGCGCGCGTGACGTTCTACACGCTCGAGACGGACAAGCGCCGCCTGATGCAGCGCATCATGGCACGCACCGCGCTGGTCGATCTGGGGCACATCAAGGCGCACCGGTTCACCGCGCCCGAGTTGGAGGCGCAGGCGCGGGCAAAAGCCAAGCTGTTAAACCTGCCGTTCCGTATCGTGCATGCTAGCGGCTGCACGGCCGAGCAGATCGCGGCCGACGTCAAGGCGACGCGCACCGACGTCGCCATCATCGACTACCTGCAGCTGATTGAGCCGTCCGATCCGCGCGCGGA
>DXDE01000146.1 GCA_019115615.1 Candidatus Agathobaculum merdavium
CCTTGGAGAAACCTGTTATTTTTTCACGTCAGCCTCCGGCTGATACGCTTCGCAGGTGCCCGAAATACGGTCATGCAGCATACGGCGGCCGGGCGTATAGACGCCCAACACCACCGATACCAAAGTGATGCCTACCATACCGATCCGCACCACATTCGCCGCGCCGTCGCCCGCTGCACGCGCGATCAGTTCCCGCAGAAGCTGGCTCGGGAAGGCGACCGCGCCCTCAAGCAGCAGCAATCCAACAACCTGCCGCATGAGCAGTTGACCCGCCGTCGGCTGTCCGCCCTCCTTGGTGACGATGCGCAGATGCGTCAAGCGCTTGCCCGGCGTCTGTCCATGCCACAGAAGCGGCACAAGCCAATAATACAGCACGCCGAGCGCGATAGCAATGCTTCCCCAAAGCCATCCCTGCGCATCAGGCGGCAGCGATGTATCCAGCGTTTGCTCACCCGTACGCATCGCATTGACCAGCAGCAGCGGCGCGCCGCACAGCATCGTCGCAAGATACCAGTCCACCACATATGCCGCCAAACGGCGCATCGGCCCGACGCCTGTACCCTTCATTTTTGTTCCTCCATTATGATATGTTCCAATGCGCGGCCAACGCTGTCAGCCGTACGCCCAGCTGCCTGCTTGACGCAATCTTCGGCCTGCATCATTGCAAAACCGAAAAACCGGGACAGCATTTCCATGTCGTTGCGTCCGTCCCCGGCTGTCCAAACCGCATGCACAGGCAACCGGTAATGCTCGCGCACCGCGTCGACTGCCTCCGCCTTGCCTACCCCGGCGGGCACAAGATCCACATACTCACAGTTGGGATAAGCACACAGGCCATGCGTGTGCAGCTCATCCGCCAACGCGACCGCAGCGCTGTCATGTTCCGTGCGGCAGCTGATCTGATAGGCAACGGGCAGATCTTCCGGCTGCGGCATCAGGCGATACGTGCGGCGGATCGCCTGCACAAAGCGCTGATCGCCCTGCGGTATCTCGGACTTCGGGTCACATTCAGACAGATATGCCATCCCATTCCCGATGATGGCGAAAAATTGCGTGCGCTCACGCAGCAGCGGCAAAACGCAGTCATACCCCTGCAGCGTTATTTCACGCAGGCAGCTGCCGTCCGCCTCAATGCGTGCGCCATTCATCATAATCAGAAAATCGCACACCAGCCCAAACTGCGCCAGTTCCGCTTTTAACGTGCCGGGGTCGCGCCCGCTGCATACGCCGAACAACCCGCCCTGCGCGCGGAACCGGGCAGCCGCGGCGATCGTATCCTCGTCGATACGCCCGCCGCGGCACAGGGTTCCATCGTAATCACTGGCAAACAGCGCCCGTTTCATCTTAATGCGCAGCCTCTTCCACCTCGGCTACCTCGGCCGACTGCTCTTCCTTGACATACTGACGGTCAAGTGCCGTGATGAACGGATAGTAGATCAGGCCGCCAATCACCAGCACCACCAGCTGCAGCACGCCGCCGCGCCAGTCGTTGCACATCATCCAGCCGCCAAAGGGTGCAGGCAGCGTCCACGGAACGGTCACGCCCGTCGGATAAGGCACAAGGCCGAAATACATCGCGCAGAAGGAAATCAGCACGGTTATCGGCGGGACGATGAAGAACGGGATTGCCATCATCGGGTTGAGCACCATCGGCAGGCCGAAGATAACCGGCTCGTTTACGTTGAAGATGCCCGGCAGCAGGCTGAGCTTGCCAAGCGACTTGATGCGCTTGGAGCGGCAGCGGAAGGCCATGATCGCAGCGAGCGAAACCGTGTTGCCCGTACCGCCGAGGAAGATAATGTGGTTTGCAAAGTCCTGCGTCACGATATACTGACGCACTGCGGTTGCAGAAGCCTCAAACGTATCGAGGTTTGCAAAACGCGCCGCATACCACAGCGGGCCCATGAACGAGTCGATAACCGCCGTGCCGTGGATGCCGAAGAACCACAGGATCGAGTTGAGAATGGTGATAAACAGTGTACCGATCAGCGTCGTGCCGATGTTGGTCAACGGCATCTGAATGACGGTAACGATGAAGTTGGTGACAGTGCCGAACGGTGTTGCCGCAAACACCAGACGGATGATCAGGAACAGGATCAGGATAAACGTCGCCGGAATGAGCGCTTCGAACTGACGGGACACAAAGCTCGGTACCGACTCCGGCATCTTGATCTTGAGGTTCTTTTTCAGCAGCACCGCATACAGCTTGGTTGCAAGCAGCGCGGTCAGCATCGCGGTGAACAGGCCGCTCGCCTCAAAGCTCGAGGCAGCGTAGCCGCCCTCTTCCATCTGCTGGAGCAGCAGGAAATAGGACGAAATCGAAATGGCAACCGCGGGCAGCGGTTCCACATCTTCTTCAGATGCCAGCGAATACGATACGCCGACGACCGCAAACAATGCGACCAAACCCATTGTGGCCGGGTTTACCATATCCCAGCACCAGGAATACCACACCTCGCCCACGATCGACGCCATGAAATCGTGGAACGCCTGCACCGGGAAGTCACCAATAACGATGGCGAGCGAGCCGATGATCAGAAGCGGCATGGACAGCATCAGGCCGTCGCGCAGCGCGACCAAATACTTGTTGCTCGACAGCTTCTGCGAAAACGGCATCATGTGCTGTTCCATGAAGTTTGTCAGCTTTTTCATAACTTTTCCCCCTTATTTAGTTCTGCCTTTATTTGAGAACAGGGAAGTGTTCCCCGTTGACAGCAATATACTCGTCAAGGATCTTGCGGGCAAGGTCAGTGTCAACAACCGTGCGGTTGACGACCAGCGCCTGCAGCGCCTTCTGGTACGAGCCTTCGAGTGCCGCGTCGACAGTCAGCTTTTCATACGCGTACTGCCCCTCCAGCAGACCCTTTTCGAATGTACCCGCCGGTTCAATACGGAACGGTTCCGCACCGCGCGCACCCACGCGGCAGGCGACCTCGAGCATCATGCCCTCGGACAGGTTGGGCACCACGCCGCGGTTCTCAGTGATAATCAGGAACACATCGCCGCGGTTATAGGCAATGCTCATCGCCAGTTCAACGATGTAGGTCGCATGCGCGTCGTTATGCGCCACGGTCGCGGATTCAAACTCGCCATCCGCATTTTTGTGCGAACCTGCGGCATACTTGCGGTCAAGATCAAACTTGGTGCCGCGAATCTTTCCAAGTGCAACGATCTCGTCGCAATATGCCTTGACGCGCTTTTCGCGGCCGTCGATAACCGTGTTGGCGCGGGTGTAGTTCGGATCGGTATGCGCGACCATCGTATTCGGATACAGATAATACTGCATATAGGTGTTGGGCAGCGAATGCGGGAAATCACGCGTCATCTTCTCCAGATGCTTGAAGGTGAAGTTCCAGTAATCATCATTCTTGCCCGAGAAGCCAAGTTCCTCGTCGCAGTTGCCGCGCACTAGCTTGCCGATTACCTCAGGCAATACGTCCTCACCGGTCTTTTTGTCGTACATCGCGGTAAACCAGCCGAAGTGGTTTAGACCGTAGTAGCGCGGCTCGATGTCGTTGCGCTTGCGGCCGCCCGCGAGCGGACAGAAAATATCCATGATCGAGATCGGCATATCACAGATGTTGATCAGGCGATAATCGTCCGGGAACACACGCTTGGTCGCCTCGGCTACGATTGCAGCCGGGTTGGAATAGTTCAAAATCCACGCTTCAGGCGAGTAACGGCGGATGGCACGCACCAGCTCGATCATCGCGGGCACCGAGCGCATACCATAGGCAAAGCCGCCGGGGCCGCAGGTCTCCTGCCCGATCACGCCATATTTGAGCGGGATCTTCTCGTCCATCTCACGCATTTTCAAACCGCCCGGACGGATCTGCACCAAGGCAAAATCGATGTCGGTAAACGCGGTCTGTTCATCTGTGGTGTAGCAGAAATCCACCTCCGGATAATACTCCCGGAACAGGATCTCACCGAAGCGGCCGATATGCTCCTGCCGCTCCGCGTCAATATCATACAGCACCACGCGGCGAAGCGGGAAATGCTCCCGCACCAGACAAAGCATTTCCAGCATATCCGGCGTATACGTACTGCCGCCGCCGGCAATCACAATGGAAAACTGTTTCACGCGCTGATTCCTCCTTATTTTGGTCGTTTTAGGCAAAAAAACTGTCTATATCCTTTTGCTCCCTTATCAACAAGCATAAAGAATACAGACAGTTTTGCAAGCGTTTGGAATGAATAAAAAATTTGTCAACTGCATAAAAAACATGTTTTTGTTTTATATACTGTGGTTGCAGCCACACGCCCGGCATGCTAAAATGCAGATATCGGTATCATCAGGACGTCTCTTGCTGCAGGCGGTCCACCAGACGGGACAGAATGTATTCAAACAGGATAATTGTCCGCCCGATGAAAAAGTCCGGCACATTATAGGCCACCGGCCCTCCCGTGCGGATCACCAGCCGGTTATCGCTCATGCGGGCCAGTGTGGAATCCCCATGTGCGGTAATGGTGTACAGCCGATGGTTCAGGCTTTTTGCATGCAGCGCGATATCCACCAGATCGCGGGTTTCCCCGCTGCGGGACAGGAAAATCGTCAGGCTCGGCTGCTCCCCGCCGCGCATCATATCCACAGGCGACCCATCATACGCGAGGATGCCCAATGTCGCCAGCCGACGCATAAAATACGAGGATGCAATCGTGGAAAATCCCAGCCCGACAATAAAGATACAGCGGTTGCGGCAGCGCAGCAGCTCATCGGCAAAGGCGTCGATACAGGCAGTATCGACAGTCTCGAGAATGCTCGACAGGTCAATCCCGGCCGCCGCATCGCGTTCTTCTTCCGCATGGCGGCGCAGCGAAAACATCATATCGCTGTATCCTTGATACCCCAGCTTTTTGGCGAGCTTGATAATGGTCGTTGTGGAAACATAGGATTGCTGCGCGACCGTTCGGATGCTGATTTTCGTGTCCCCGCGCTCGACTGCATCCAGAATACAGGACAGCACGCGGTGCTCTGTTTCGTTAAGCAGGTACCGCTTGGACAAGTCGATCAGGTTCACTGGCACACCCCATTTCTTTTTTCTGATCTGTTTTGTCCATTATAGCATATCATTTGTCATTTTAACAGAGGAGGCATTCCAGTTATGAACGTATTACTTCTTTGCTCGCAGGGCATGTCCACCGGTATGCTGTGCGACCGCATTGCCGCTGCCGCCAAAGAGGACGGCGCTGACATGACCGTTTGGGCCGCCAGCGAAATCAAGGCGCGCGAGCATGTCGACAAGGCGGATATTATCCTGCTCGGGCCCCAGATCCGTTACCTGAAGGCACGCATCGAAGAGATGGCGGCAGGCAAGCCTGTCATGGTCATTGATATGATGGCATACGGCATGATGGACGGCAAAAAGGTCTACGGCGACATCAAGAAGGCTATGGGAGTGTAAGCAAAATGGCGATTTCACAGGAACAGCTCGAACAGGCTTGTTTTCAGCTGATCTCGTTCAGCGGCGCAGCTAAGAGCGACTATCTGGAAGCAATCGAGCACGCCAAGGCCGGTGCGTTCGATGAGTCTCAGGCCGCGATCGACCGCGGCAACGAGGAATATTTACAGGCGCATAACGCGCACTTTGACCTCATTCAGGAAGAGGTATCCAGCGAAAACGGCCTGCTGACCCGCCTGACGCTCGTGCATGCTGAGGATCAGCTTGCCATGGCGGAAACCGCGCGTCTGTTTGCCGAACAGCTGATCGAACTGTATCGGCGGCTGGCAAAATAATCTGATATCCCTACATGAAGCGCAAACAGCCCGGCATAAGCCGGGCTCTTTTTATTTGTCCCCTTCCCTACAAAACATACCGTGCCGTCTTCTCCTTGCTTTGTTTTAATGGTATAATAATACCAGCATCAAAAGGCATGAAGGAAAGGAGGCTGGTTATGGCTGCAGAGATTTTGCTTATCGCACCGGATATGGATTTATATGAACGGGCTAAAAAGCTCCGGTCAACTTCCCCTATCCCCTTTGACGTTGCGTATGCTTTTCTGGAAAGTGCGGTGGAACTGGCTGCACGCATCGATCAGCAGCACCCTTTCAAAGTGATCATTTCCCGCGGCGCGACCCTGCAGATGCTGCGCGAGTCCGACGTCCCCGCGGCATTGGTAGATATCAAAATGGGGGATTTTGAGCTGCTGCATATCCTTTCCGACGCCAAAAAGATCTCCAGCCGCATTGCTGTCGTCGGTTTTTTATCCCCGTTTCTGGAAAGGGCAAAGCTGCTCTCCGGTATTCTGGGCTTTGAAATCGGCACCTATATCGTCCACCACAGCGCCGAAACGCAGAGCCGGGTACGGCAAGCTGTGTACGACGGTTACCAGGTGATCGTCGGTGTTGAACGGCCCTGCAATTATGCTATGGAGATGGGCGTTCCCGCCATCCTATTTACCACCTCGCCCTCCGCCATTAATAATGCGCTGATGGAAGCGGATAAAATCCTCACCGCCATCAAAGCACAGCAGATGTATTCTCAGCAGCAAACAGCGATCCTCAACACCATCCGGGACGGCATTTTCTGCGTCAGTCTGGATGGCGTCATCCAATATTGCAACACCGCAGCCGCCAGCTTCATTCCGGGCGAGCGAACCAACATCGCCGACGTTTTCGGTTCCGATATTCTCGATCTGATCGACCGCGGCCAAAACCTATACGGCGAAGTGCTTTGCGCCGGCAAAGAAAGCTTTGCCGCCAATATCAGCCCGATCATCGTCGACGGCAAGCATGTCGACACCATCATCTCCTTCAGCCCATTACAGCAGTTGCAGGAGATCGCGGGAAAAACCCGTCTGCAAACAACATCTGCATCATTTTCCGCCAAATACCGTTTTTCCGACATCATCACGCAGGACCAAACCATGCTGCAAGTGCTTGAAGAATGTCGGCAATATGCCAAGCACGATATCACGATCCTCATCAGCGGAGAAAGCGGCACCGGCAAAGAACTTCTGGCGCAGAGCATCCACCAAGCCAGCCTGCGGCGCGATGGCCCATTTGTGGGCGTAAACTGCGCCGCATTGCCCAACAACCTGCTGGAAAGTGAGTTATTTGGCTATGCCGCAGGCGCTTTCACCGGCGCACGCAAAAACGGCAAAGCTGGCCTTTTTGAATTGGCCCATAGGGGCACACTGTTCCTCGATGAGATTGGTGAAATCACCCCGGAGGTACAGGCGCGGCTGCTCCGCGTTCTGGAAGAAAAAACGGTCATGCGCGTCGGTGATGATAAAGTCATCTATATTGACGCTCGTATTATCTTTGCCAGCAACCGCAATCTGCTGCAAATGGTGAAGGAAGGCAAATTCCGTAAAGACCTGTATTACCGTATCAACGTGCTGCATGTGCATATGCCCGCACTTGCTGAACGGAGCGATGATATCCCGCTGCTTTTGCAACATTTCGCGCAGCACTATTGCAAAAAATTCGGAAAGCCCGCGCTGACCTTTGAACCGGCAGCCATAGACCTGCTGCAGCAATATGCCTGGCCGGGAAATATCCGTGAGCTGCGGAACATCACGGAACGGATCGTCATCCGCATGCAGAAAAACACGGTGACCGCAGAAGACGTTTTTGCCTGTCTGGATGACCGCGACCAGTTGCAGCCGCCGGAAGACACGCCTTCCTCAGGATGCGGTCTGAAAGAGCAGGAACAGCGCCTGATCCGCAGCACCTACGAAGCCTGCCGCGGGAACAAGGACGAAATGTGCCGGATACTCGGCATCAGCAAAACCACGCTGTGGCGACGGCTGAAAGAACTGCAGCTTCCCTAAGCAAAAAGCCCTTTGGAGCAATCCAAAGGGCTTTTTTGCATCTATTTCTCGTTTACTTCTGATGTACTGCGGGATCGGCCTCACCCGGGTCGGTGCGTGCCTGACGGTTCAAATCAAACGCCAGTTCGCCTTCCTTCAGGCGGCAGATCATATTAATCTGGCCATTGCCGCGGACGGGCTGCTTGGAACCATCATTTACCGGATCGGTGTATTTCGCAAACCAGTCGGTCAGGTTCGCACGAAGCTCTTCTACCTTTTCCTCCGTGCCCGGCTGGCCGTACAGGTTATGCTCTTCCTGCGGATCTACACTCAGATGGTACAGTTCATGTTTGCCGGTTTCATAACGGTGCACATATTTCCACTCATTTGTGCGAACCATACGCACCGGCCCGTACTCGTCATATACGACCAGCACATCATGCGCCTCGGTCTTTTCCCCTCTCAGAACGGGCAGGAAGCTCTTGCCCGGAACCTCGCCGTCCTGATACGGATTCTCCGCACCCGCAACCTCAAGCAACGTCGGCAGATAGTCGTACTGGCTTACCATCGCGTTGGATTTCACACCGGCAGGAACCTGTGCGGGGAAGCTGACAATCAGCGGCACCTTTACGGACGTATCAAACATATTCAGGCTGAACGTACCGTTGCCCTTACCCCAGATACCATGATGGCCGCAGTTGAAGCCATTATCCGCGCAGTAAACGATCATGGTATTCTCACGCAGGCCAAGTTCTTCCAGACGGTCAATGATCTTACCCACACCACGGTCCATACCGGTAACGGCAGCATAATAGCCAACCAGTGCCCGTCGTGCGTCTTCCTTCTCATAACGGTATACCGCGTCCTCATGGATAAAGCCCTGCGGAATGTCATCAAAAGGACAATCGCGATACAGCTCGGTCAACTCCTCGGGATGCTCGTTGATCCACGGGGCGTGCGGCGCTGTATAATGTACGCTCAAATAGAACGGCGCATCCGTGCGGCTGGTCTGATCCAGATACGCAATAGCATCATCGGTGATGCAATCAGTCACATATCTGGACTCGTAAACGAGTTCGCCATTGCGCACCATCGGCGCGTTGTAATAGTGATCCGCACCCTTCAGATGGATATAGGTATGATCCGGGAAGCGCTTTTCCACCGAATTAACATCGCCCAGATGCCACTTGCCGCTGATCGCACACTCGTAGCCATTCTTTTTGAGGATCTCCGGCAGCGTAACCTGCCCTGCGAGATAATCCAGTGCATTTTCCCCGTAATGGCCCAGACGAATCCAATCCTGAACGCCATGCTGCGACGGCATTTTGCCGGTGAGAATACTTGCGCGCGCGGGCGAGCACACCGGAGACGCGCAGTAGGAATTTTCAAACATCATGCCGGTTTCCGCCAGACGATCCATGTTCGGCGTCTGGATGTACTTATTCCCGGCGCATCCCATTGCCCAATATCCCTGATCGTCACTAAGTATAAAAACAATATTCGGCTTTTTTGTGTCTCTGCTTGCCATAATAATTCCTCCAAATTTCCAGCTTAAATTGCGTATACCAGCGGTGCGATTACGCACAGCATACAGGCGATAATCAGATTGATCGGCAGGCCGATCTTGATATAATCCTTGAACTTATAACCGCCAACCAAAGTCTGTGTAACAGCACCCGTGCCAATCGGCGTAGAAATCGCCAGCAGGCAGGCTACCGTGCATGTCAGCGCGTAACCCATGGGGTTGGCACCGACCAGTACCGCGATCTCCAGCGCAATCGGGACAAGGGCTGCCACCAGCGCGATGTTGCCCATAAAGTTCGTTAGAAATACCGAAAGGAATACCAGAACGACCAGCATCACATACTTGCTGGCATCTTCGCCGCCAAACAGGTTTACCGCCGCCTGCGCGATCGCAAGGCCGCCGCCGGACTTATTCAGGCCGGTTGCCAGCGCGGTAGACGAACCGACGATGATGATCGTATTCCAGTCCGCATCCCGCAGCGCCTTTTTCCAGGAGATGCAGCCCGTCGAAATCAGCAGCACCGCACCGATCAGCGCAATGATCGCAACGTCCCACAGGCCAATGATGAAGGCTGCCGCGAGGAAAATGCTAATCGCACCGGCAAACCAAAGCTTCCACTTCGGCACGGAACGCTTGCTTTCTGTCGCGCCGTTTTCCAGCATCAAGTCATCGAGCGCATTGGTCGGACGATCCTTCAGCACCTTCTTTTCGATCTGATAACCGATTGTCGCAAAATAAATTGCAACAACGATAACGATCGGCAGCATGGTATAGCCAGTTTCCCAGAAAGTGATGGCGCGCGTGCCTTCAATACCGCTTTCCGTCAGAATATTGCTTGCAACCAGCTGCGGAGGTGTTCCGATCAGGGTAAGGCCGCCACCGATACCAGCCGCCATACCGGTGGGCATTATGGAATGTTTCTGCGTGATCTTGCTTCCGGGCGCCTTGGACATTGCCTGAATAACCGGGATCAACATGGCAATAACTGCGCTGTTGGACAGGAATGCCGAAAGGAAGGCCGAAATCAGGAAAAGCGCAAAAATAAATACTCTTTCGTTTTTGTGCAGCCCCAGATGAGAAATCCCTCGCCCCAGCATATCGGTCAGACCCACATCATCCAGTGCGATGCCTACAAAGATCATTGCGGCAACCATGATTGTGGTGTCTGATCCGAAGCCTGAATAGACATCTTTCAGTTCCATGCAGCCGGTCAGCGCCATTGCCAAACCGCCTGCCAGGCAGGTCATTGCAAGCGGGATTTTCTCAAGAATAAATGAGATAAATGCTGCTGCAAAAATGATAATTGCAATCGTGGCTTGCGTCATTTTTTCAT
>DXDE01000147.1 GCA_019115615.1 Candidatus Agathobaculum merdavium
TTGGTTTTCCCTCTCTTTCGTTGTAGAGTCACGCTTGGCACGGCGGCGTCCGGTTTTCGGGCACACTTAACAAAGCCATTGCACAATGCGGCTTTTAGTAGCATAACACAAACAGCAGGACTCTGTCAAGCCCTGCTGTCCGGTTTTTGTGATAATTATTCGAAGAAAGTCGCCACAAAGGCATACATACCGCTCGGCACGGTGGTCGCGCTGCCGGTAGCGGCGCGGTCCATGCTGACAAAGCCCTTATCGCCCTCGGCAAGGCCGATCACGCGGTCGGTGAACAGCACCCAGTAAGTGCAGGCGGGCGCATCGCCCTCGACCACGGCATAGCCTGCGGCATCGTCGCGGTAAGCCGTGAGTTTATCCTGCAGATAGCCGGACGGGACGTTCAGATACTGATACTGCGACCCGGTGCTGCGCACGACATAAACGCCGTCGTTCAGCTGCGGGATCAGATCGGCCAGACTGTCGGTCTGCGCGGTGGTCGGATCGGGCAGCGAAGCCGTCAGCCCTGCCATCAGCGTCTGGTTTTCCTGCGTCAGCGTGGTGACCTGCGTGGACAGCGAGGTCTTTTCGCCGTTCAGGGTTTCGATCTGCTTGTTCAGCTCCTTGATCTTACCGCCGCGCGATAGGAACAGCGCGAAAAACAGCACTGCCAGCAGGAAGCAGACCAGCACCGCAATGCACAGCGCCATGCGGTAGTTGATCTTCACAGGCTTTTTCGCAGGGCGGCGTAGCGCGCCGTCCCGATCGACACGGGTCGCGCCGATGCGGTCGCCGATCCGGTGACCGGATTTTCTTCTATCGCCCATCATTTTGTCGGGTTCTCGATGACCTTGACTTCGCCCGAGGCGCAGCCGACGATCATACGCTTGCACATGTTGAGGAACAAGCCGTGCTCCAGCACGCCGAGCATGCCGGTCAGCTTGCTGTAAACATCCTGAATATCAAAGCCCGCGCCCAGATGCAGATCGGCGATGTAGTTGCCGTTATCGGTGACGAAGGTCTTGCCGTCCTTGACGCGCAGGACAGGGTTAAAGCCATACGCCGCCATCTTTTCCATCGCCTGCTTAGAGCCGTACTGCGCAATCTCAACCGGCAGGTGGAACGCGCCGATCTTGTCGACCAGCTTGCTTTCGTCCATGATCCAGATGACTTCCTTCGCCATCGACGCGACAACCTTCTCGCGATACAGCGCGCCGCCGCCGCCCTTGATGGCGTTAAACTCAGGGTCGATCTCGTCGACGCCGTCGATCGCCAGATCGACATGGTCGAGCTCGTCGATCGTCAGCAGCGGGATACCCAGCTCGCGCGCCTGCGCCTCGGTCGCCTTAGAGGTCGGGATCGCCTGGATTTTCAGGCCGTTCTTGACCATTTCGCCCACCGCGTTGACCATATGATATGCGGTCGAGCCAGTGCCCAAACCAACTACCATGCCATCCTTTACGTATGTAGCGGCCTTATCGCCCGCCAGCTTTTTCATATCCATCGTTTTTTCCTCCCTGCCGTCCATGCCAGAGGTATTCCGGCTTCCTGATTACCCTTACCGGAGAATTCCCGGCGGTCTTATCATTATTATATAAGGATTACAAAAAAAGGTCAATCTTTTCTATGCCGGGATTAGAGACCGTGCTGCAATTTCGCCGCCTTGAGCGTGTTTTTCATCAGCATCGTGATGGTCATCGGGCCTGCGCCGCCCGGCACCGGCGTCATGTAGGACGCCTTTTCCGCGACTGCCGGATCGACGTCGCCGCAGACCTTGCCCTCGGCATTGCGGTTGATGCCGACGTCAATGACGACCGCGCCCTCTTTCACCATATCAGGTGTGATGAAGCCCGCCTTGCCGACCGCCGCGACCAGAATGTCCGCGCGGCGGCAGACCGCCGCGATATCCTGCGTGCGGCTGTGGCAGATCGTGACCGTACCGTGACGGTGCAGCAGCAGCATGCTCATCGGCTTGCCGACGATGTTCGAGCGGCCGACCACGACGCACTCCTTGCCCTTGGGATCGATCTGGTACTCATCGAGCAGCTCCATGACGCCTGCGGGCGTGCAGGGCACGAAATCAAAGTTTCCGGTCATGATCTTGCCGACGTTGACCGGGTGGAACGCGTCGACGTCCTTCTTCGGATCGATCGCGTCGATGACCGCCTGCTCGGAGATGTGCTTCGGCACCGGCATCTGGCACAGGATGCCCGAAACCTGCGGGCTTTCGTTCAGCTGCGCGATCAGGCCAAGCAGTTCCTCCTGCGTGGTCTCCTCCGGCAGGGCGTACTTCTCGCTGTAAAAACCACACTCAGCACATGCCTTTTCCTTATTGCGGACGTAAATCTCGCTCGCCGGGTCGTTGCCTACGATGATGACCGCCAGGCCAGGCGTCACGCCCTTGGCCTTCAGCTCCTCGGTCTCCGCCAGAATACTGCCGCGCACTTTGGCCGACAGCGCCTTTCCGTCCATTCTCACTGCACTCATTTGTCAGATCCCCCTTTTTCGTTTTTGTCTGTCTGTTCTTCCGGCTCGGCCGGCGCGTCAGCGGCTTCCGCCGTCTTTTCCGCCTGTTCGGCGGGCTTTTCGTCCGCAGCGGGCGCTTCCGTCGCCGCAGGCTCGGTCACCGGCTCCGCCTTAGACGGCACATAGAACGCCTTTGCAACCTTGATCCGGTTATACTTGCGCGCCAGCAGCGCGATCGCGACGATGCAGCTGACTGCTGCCAGTACCTGCGAAACGCGCAGCGTGCCGATATACAGGCTGTCCGTGCGCAGGCCCTCGATCCATGCGCGGCCAAGGCCGTACCATGCAACGTACAGCAGCGCCATCTCGCCTTTGAACTTGCGCTTCTTGGAATAGAAATGCAGCGCAATGAAGCCCACAAGATTCCACAGCGATTCATACAGGAAAGTCGGGTGCACCGCCGCCGCACCGTCGATCGACATGCCCCACGGCAGGTCGGTCGGGCCGCCATGCGCCTCGGCGTTGACGAAGTTGCCCCAGCGGCCGATACACTGGCCGATCAGCAGGCCAAAGGCTGCAAGATCGCACAGGCTGGCAAACGAGAGCTTTTTGACGCGGCTGTACACATACAGCGCGACCACCACGCCGATCACCGCACCGTAAATGGCGATGCCGCCGTTCCAGACCGCAATGATCTCATTCAGGTGCTGGCTGTAATAGTCCCACTCAAATACAACATAATAGATGCGCGCGCAGATGATACCGACCGGCACGCAGATGATCAGGCAATCCATCAGGTTGTCCGAGGTCGCGCCAAACTCCTTGACACGCGCGTTGACATACAGCGCCGCCAGCACAAAGCCGATGCAGATGATGATGCCGTACCAAAAGATGTCCTTGCCGAAAACATTGGCAGCGACGCGGTTGATCTGGAATTCCAGCCCAAGCGCCGGGAAAGAGATTACATGTTCCATGGTGTTTGCTTCCTTTGCTGTCGAAATCTTTTATTGGGGCCGGATGACCGACATAGAGGACCGGTCGCGCTGCGCCCAGCGCGCATAGACCGCCTGCACATCCTGCGGGCTGATCGTGTCGCACAGGGCGGCGAAGTCCGCATAGTCCTCGCCCGCGAATATGGCCGCCGCCTGCTGCCGGGCATACGCCTCGGGCACATCGAGCACGCGCAGCCACAGGCCGTAGAGCGCCTTTTTCATGCGGTCGAACAGCGCCTGTTCCACGCCCTCGCGCGCAAGCCGCGCGGTTTCCGCCTCGATTGCCGCGCGCGCGGCCTCCGGGTCGCGGCTCTCGCCGCCGAGGATCGCCGCCGCCCCTTCCGGGAACAGCATATAATCCGTGTCGAAGTCGCGACCGATCAGGCGTTTTCCATACAGTTCCGCATAGAGCGGCGCGGTGTCGCCGCACAGGATACGCACTGCCAGCTCACCCAACAGCGCGCGGCGCAGGCGGCTTTCGCCTGCCGCGAGCGGCGTATCCTTAAAGCCGAGCAGGAACTGCGGGCGGGACACCGCCATCCGCCGCTCGACCGTCAGCTCATTTACCGCCTCGCGGCGGTCGCCGTAATGCCGCTGGCCGATTTCCGGCGCTTCGGCGGGCGAAAACTGCGCCGCCATACGGCAAATTTCGTCAAAGTCCGCCGTGCCGCAGACAATCAGCGCCATGTTTTTCGGGCTGTAAAACGCACGGTGACAGGTGTAAAGCACCTCCGGCGTGATCTGCGCGATGCTCTCCACACTGCCCGCGATCGGCACGCGCACCGGATGGTTGCGGTACAGCCCTTCAAGCAGACCGCAGAACAGCCGCCAACTCGGCGTATCGTCCATCATGCCGATCTCCTGCCCGATGATGCCGCGCTCCTTGGCGACATTCTCCTCGGTGAAATACGGCGTGAACACGAATTTCAGCAGGATTTCGAGATTTTCCTCAAACCGGTCGGTACAGGAAAAGTGATAGGCCGTCATTGTGTGGCTGGTGAAGGCATTGGGGCTTGCGCCCGTGCGCGCAAATTTTTGCAGCGCGTTGCCGTCCTCATCCTCGAACATCTTGTGTTCGAGGAAATGCGCCACGCCTGCAGGCGTATCATGCCGCTCGCCGTCAATCGTGAACGAAGCGTCGACCGAACCGAAGTTGGTCGCCAAAATTGCAAATGTCTTGCTGAAGCCTTCCTTGGGCAGATAGCACACGCGCAGGCCGTTTTCCAGCGTGCGTTCCTCCATGCGCTCACGCAGGGCAGTCCAAACCTTGCTCATTTCGCCGCCCCCTTCATCAGATAGACCATGTCAAGCGTGGTCGCCTGCGCGGCCGCGACGATGCGCGCGCGGTCAACGGTTTGCACCTGCGCGATGCGCTCCTCCGCCGACACCATCGTGCCCGCGGCGGCCTGTCCGAGCCAGTAGCGTTCAAGCGTCAGCGGGTCGTCCAGCATTGCACCCCAGTTCGTTGCAAGGGTACGGCGCGCGCCGTCGATTTCCGCATCCGTGATATCGCCTTCGCGGCAGGCGTCCAGCTGGCGCAGGATCTCGTCCCGCGCGACGGCAAACTTGTCGTTTTCGATACCGGAGTTGACCATCATAATGCCCTTGGGGGCAATGAACTGCGCGCTCGCGTAATAGCACAGCGACTGCTTTTCACGCACATTGAGGAACAGCTTGGAGCTGGTCGAGCCGCCATACAGCGTCTGGAACACCCAGTAGGCCGCCGGGTCGCCCCCGGTCAGGCTCGCCCCGCCCGTGCGGAAGCCAAGCGACAGCTTGGCCTGCGTGACCGGCTCTTCCTCGACAACCTCGCGCGCTTCGCCCGCGGGCTGCGGCAGCACAACCGTCGGCAGCAGCGGCAGCGCTTTGGGACGCGGCTGCGCCAGCGGCGTTTGCGCGAACAGCGTCTCGACTGCGTCGGCCGCGAGCGGCCCGCAATAAAACAGCTCGAGTTGCGCCTCATCCAGCGCGCGCTGGTAAGCCGCGTACAGCTTTTTCTCGTTGATTTTCTCGGCCTGCTCCTTGGTGCCGTGCACCGGCTGGCCATACGGCTCGTCCGCACACATCAGCTGGGTCAAACGCAGCGGTACCCAGACGCACGGATCGTTTTTCTGCGCCGCGATGCGGTCAAGCAGGTTTTCGCGCTCGCCCGCCGTATAATCCGGGCAGAACGCCCCGTCCTGCGTGTACGGGTCGTACAAAAGCTCGGCCAGCAGGCGGATCACGCCCGCCGTCAGCCCGTCCGCGCCGGGCGCACAGCTTTCATCGATACAATCGGATAAAAAGCCGACCGCCAGCTGCTCGCCCTCGCGCCGCACAACCGCTTCGATGCGCGCGCCGTACAGTCCGTCTAGCGCTTCGCCGATTGCGCGCAGGTCGGGCAAGGCGCGTGTCCCGCGCCGCAGCACGTGCGGCAGACAGGCGCGCAGCGCGCTGTCCGGGCCGCCGAGCGGCAGCAGCAGAGCCGTGCGGATCACCGCGCGCTTGAACTTCGGCGTGGTCACACAGGTCAAATGCACGCCTTCCGCCAGCTTTTTCCGCGTCACTTGTTGCATGTTTTCCCTCATTTCCGGCAGTATTTTCCCATGGGCATTATTATAGCATCATTGGGGGGATGAAGCAAACGTAGATTATGTGAACAAACTTTGCATTTGCCGCTATTTTTCCCTTGACACGGCGGCAATTATACGGTAGAATAGTCACGTTCGATGTAAAGGCGAATCACTTTACACTTTCGCAGGGAGGCCCGCCGATGAAAGGCAAACCGCTCGAAATGAGCCTGCTGTTCGATTTCTACGGCGAGACGCTCACCGAAAAACAGCGCGAGCTGTTTGACCTGTATTATAATGAAGACCTCTCGCTCGCCGAGATCGCCGAGCACGCGGGCATCACCCGCCAGGGCGTGCGCGACAGCATCAAGCGCGCGGAACACGCGCTGGGCGAGATGGAGGAAAAGCTCGGACTGGTCGCCCGGTACGGCGGCACCGAACGGTGCGCCGCGGCGCTCGCCGAACAGGTCACGCTTTTACAGACGCTCAACGCCGACAAACTGCACAGCCGCGAGGCGGAGGACATCCTTTCCCGCATGGCGGCGCTGCTCGACCAGTTCAGGCAGGAGGCTTAACATGGCATTTGAAGGCCTTACCGAAAAAATTTCATCCGCATTCAAGCACCTGCGCAGCAAGGGACGACTGACCGAGGCCGACGTCAAGGAGGCCATGCGCGAAATCCGCATGGCGCTGCTCGAAGCCGACGTCAACTTCAAGGTTGCCAAGGACTTCGTCAAGGCGGTCACCGAAAAGGCGACCGACGCGGAAATCCTCGAAAGCCTTTCCCCAACCCAGCAGGTTATCAAGATCGTCAACGAGGAACTGGTTGCCTTGCTCGGCGGCCAGACCACGAGACTGACCATTTCGCCCAACCCGCCCACCATCGTCATGATGGCAGGCCTGCAGGGCGCTGGTAAAACCACCAACTGCGCCAAGCTCGCAGCCCTGCTGCGCAAGCAGCAGCAGCGGCGTCCGCTGCTCGTCGCGTGCGACGTATACCGCCCCGCGGCGATCGACCAGTTAAAGGTCGTTGGCAAGCAGCTCGATATCCCCGTCTTTGACGAGGGGCAGGGCGACCCGGTCGAAATTGCCAAGCACGGCATCGACTATGCCCGCAGAAACGGCTTTGACCTCGTGTTCCTCGATACCGCAGGCCGCCTGCATATCGACGAAAAGCTGATGGACGAGCTGAAAAACATCAAGGCGGCGGTAAAACCCACCGAAATCATTCTGGTCGTCGACGCGATGACCGGTCAGGACGCGGTCAACGTCGCGCAGACGTTTGACGAGGCGCTCGGCATCGACGGCGTACTGATGAGCAAGATGGACGGCGACGCCCGCGGCGGCGCGGCGCTGTCAGTCAAGGCCGTCACCGGCAAGCCGATCAAGTTCATCGGCACGGGCGAAAAGCTCGACAACATCGAGCCATTCCACCCCGACCGTATGGCAAGCCGCATCCTCGGCATGGGCGACGTGCTGACGCTGATCGAAAAGGCGCAGGAGTCCTTCGATCAGAAGCAGGCCGCCGAAGCCGCGAAAAAGATGATGGCCGGCAAGTTGACGCTGACCGATTTCTATCAGCAAATTCAGCAGATGAAAAACATGGGCTCGATGGAGGAAATGCTCGGCATGCTGCCGGGCGTGGACGCAAAAGCCCTCGCCGGTGCAAAGATCGACGAAAAGCAGATGGCGCACACCGAAGCCATCATCCAGTCCATGACACCCAAGGAGCGGGATAACCCCTCCATTATCAATTTCTCACGCAAGAAGCGCATCGCGGCGGGCTGCGGCCTGTCGGTCGAGCAGGTCAACAAGCTGCTCAAGCAGTTTGAGGCCATGCAGAAGATGACCAAGCAGCTTTCCAGCCTTGCCCGCGGCGGCAAGGGCAAAAAGCGCCGCGGCTTCCCGGGCCTCGGCGGCATGAAGCTGCCGTTCTGACCCACACTATTGTTTGTAAAGAAATTTACAATAGATCATTTCTATTTCAGAGGAGGTGAAACATCCATGGTAAAGATCAGACTGCGCCGTCTGGGCGCTAAGAAGGCTCCGTTCTACCGCATCGTTGTCGCTGACTCCCGTTACCCGCGTGACGGCCGTTTCATCGAGGAGATCGGCACCTACAACCCGCTGACCGACCCGGCTACCGTCAATGTTGACGCTGACCGTGCTCAGGAGTGGATCAAGAAGGGCGCTCAGCCGACCGATACGGTCCGCGGCATCCTGAAGAAGGCCGGTGTGCTGAATTGAGTGAGGCTATCGAAATGAAAGAGTTATTGACCTATATTGTCAAAAATCTGGTTTCCGAGCCGGATGCGATTGCCATCACCGAGGAGATCGACGGCGATAACGTCACCTATTCCCTGCGCGTTGCGCCCGGGGATATGGGCCGCGTCATCGGTCGTCACGGCCGCATCGCAAAGGAAATCCGCACACTCATGAAAGCGGCAGGCAATCGCGAAAATAAGCGTGTAACGGTCGATATTCTCGACTGACCCGCTGGGGACAGCCCCAACGGACAACGCCGTATAAAAATCGCCGCAGCGCGGCGATTTTTTCTTATCTGCGCGTGTTTTGCGCGCCATCCCCCATTCGGAACGGAGGAGACAACCATGCCCAAACGTTTTTTAGAAGCCGGCAAGATCGTCGGCACGCACGGCGTGCGCGGCGACCTCAAGGTGCAGAGCTGGTGCGACAGCCCCGAGGTGCTGTGCGACTTTGACACGCTCTATCTGGACGAAAAAACACCGGTGACGGTCGAAAAGGCGCAGGTGCACAAAAATGTCGTGCTGATGCACCTGACCGGTATCGATACGGTCGAAGCGGCAGAGACGCTGCGCGGCCGCGTGCTGCACCTCGACCGCGACGACGTCGACCTGCCGGACGATCTGGTGTTCATTCAGGACATCCTCGGCTTTGCCGTGCACGACCGCCGCACGGACAGCGAGGTCGGCAAGCTGCGCGACGTGATCACCAGCAACCCGGCGCACGATATGTACGAAATCAAGACTGCCGAAGGCCGTCTGGTCTATGTGCCCGCGTCCAAGCCCTTCCTCGAGGAGATCGACATGCAGGCGGGCGTGATCTATATCCGGAGCATCGAGGGGCTGCTGGAATGAAGATTGACATTATGACACTGTTCCCCGAAATGATCGACGCGGTCATGCGGGAGAGCATCATCGGCCGCGCGCAGGACAAGGGTCTGGTCGAGGTGCGCGCAACCAACATCCGCGACTACGCACTCGACAAGCACCACAAGGCGGACGACGCGCCCTACGGCGGCGGCCGCGGGCAGGTGATGTTCGCCGAGCCGCTCTACCTGTGCCACGAGGCGCTGTGTGCAGGCGAGCATGTGCACACGGTGTTCCTGTCTGCGCAGGGACGGCCGTTTGACCAGAACAAAGCCCGCGAGCTGCTCGCGCGCGAGCATTTCATCCTCGTCTGCGGACATTATGAGGGCATCGACCAGCGTTTCATCGACGCGTGCGTCGACGAGGAGATCTCGATCGGCGACTTTGTGCTGACCGGCGGCGAAATCCCGGCGATGGCAGTCGCGGACGCGGTGTGCCGCATGGTGCCGGGCGTGCTGCCCGACGAGGACGCGTTCACCGCCGAGAGCCACTGGGACGGGCTTTTGGAGCATCCGCAGTATACCCGTCCGGAAAACTGGCGCGGCCGCGCGGTGCCTGAGGTGCTGCTGTCCGGCCACCATGCCAATATCGAGGCATGGCGGCGCGAGATGAGCCTGCGCCGCACCAAGGCCGACCGCCCCGACCTATACGCAAAATTCGTCCCACGCGACAAGCAGGACAAAAAAATCCTCGACAAAATCGAAAAGCCGGACGGCTGAACCGTCCGGCTTTTTTGTTTTGCGTTACAGTATGTAGACCTGCGTGGTCTCGTAAACCTCGTAGACCTTTTTCAGCGACGCCATCTCGGTGCCCGCGAGGCGGCAGCTTGCACGCGCGGTCGAAACCGCGAGACGCGCCATCTCGTCGAACTTGTGCTTGTTGTGCATCGCGTTGGCAATCGCGCCGACCATTGCGTCGCCCGTACCGACCGAGCCCTCGTCGTAGATTTTGGGGTTGGTGGTGACGAACAGCGCCTCGGACTCGTCCTTGGAGACCAGCACCGCGCCCTCCTGGCTCATCGAAACGCACACCGCACGCGCGCCCATGTCCAGCATCTTGCGCGCGGATACCACGACAACTTCGGGGTCAGCAGAGGGCTTATCACCCACGGCCTCGGCCAGCTCAAAAATGTTGGGCTTGACAAAGTCCGGCTCGCACTTCAAGGCTTCGAGCAGCAGGTCGCCCTGTGCATCAATGATCAGCTTGCAGCCATGCTTCTTGATGGTCTGGCACAGCTTGCGGTAATTTTTCAGCGGGAACTCCGGCGGGGTTGAGCCAGCCAGCACAAAGATATTCCCCTCGTCCAGATAGCCCTCGATCCGGTCGAGCAGGCGCAGGAAGTCCGCATCCTCGATCTTACTGCCCGGTTCGTTGACCTCGGTGTGCCCGCCCTGCGCGTCGATGATCTGCGTGTTGACACGCATCTGGCCGGCCACGTCCACAAAATCGTGATGGATATCGGCAGAAGTCAGCATGTCCTTGAGCAGACGGCCGTTCGTGCCCGCGGTAAAGCCGGTCGCAACACTCGTGCCGCCGAGCGCCTTGATCGCGCGGGATACGTTGATGCCCTTGCCGCCCGGCTCGAGGTGGCTGGATACCGCGCGGTTGAGCTTGCCAACCACCAGCGGATGCTCGATGCGCTGCGTACGGTCAAGCGCCGCGTTGAGCGTTATCGTAATGATCATAAGGTTGCCCCTCCCGATGTAATTTTCTCCTACCCTATATTTTACTCAATCCAGCCGACAATGTAAATGCTTTTTACGAAAATTCGCGTAAAGCGGTCAAATTCCCAACCTAAAAGCCCATTTCCGACAATTCCTGTGCAAGATGCACATAAAACGCGCGCGCATCAAAGCTGCGTCCGCCCTCTGCGCCCACACCGACCAGCTGCTGATGGCTGACGCCTTCGAGCGTGCCACGGTACCGTCCCCAGCGGGCGGAGCCCGGTGTGACCAGTCCGTCACTGTCGCCGTCTGCATGGAAAAACAGTCCATGTGTCATCTGCATGGCAAGATCGGGATTACCGCGCCCGAGCCGCGCGCCCCAGCTTTGGTAATAAACACAGGCCGCGTCCGGATGGGTGCGGTTGAACAGCGTAAGGCAGGCAGGCGTCAGCTGCTCGGCCGCACGCAGGGAATCCGGGTTCTTATCCCCGTGCCGCCGCCACCACGCATCGTTGCCATGCGCCCACGCGGCGATCCCCGGCCGGGCATGCAGCAGCAGCTCTGCCACGCGCGAGCCTCGGTTGGGCGTCGCCAGCATGGTCAGGGACGCGACATACTTTCCATATCCCATCCGGGAGATCATATGCCGCGCTTCCAGCCCGCCCTTGGAGTGGGCGATGATATTGACGCGCGCGCAGCCGGTTTCACGGCGCACCTGCCGCACCGCGGCGGCGAGCTGGGAGGCACCGGTCTCGATGCTGCCCCATGCGTCCTGTCCGCCGAAAAAGACCTGCGCGCCATGCGCGCGCAGCGCAGCCGGAACGCGTCCCCACGGGATATACAGCCCGCCGCGCTCGGTCACACCGATGCCGTGCGCCAGTATGATCGGATAACGCGTCCTGCAATCCTGCCTGCTGCTCATTTGTGGTACTTCCCGCCCGCGGCAATGTTGAGCGCGCGGTACAGCTGCTCAAGCATCATCACGCGCGCAAGGTGGTGCGGGAAGGTCATGGGCGACATAGAGAGCCGCAGCCCTGCCCGCTGCTTGATTTTGTCCGACAGGCCGCACGACCCGCCGATCACAAGACACAGGCGGCTCGTGCCAGTCACGGTCAGGCGGCCGAGATAGTCCGCCAACTGCTCGGAGGACATCTCCTTCCCCTCGACACACAGCGCAATCACCGCTGCACCGGCCGGAAGCTTCGCCTCGATCAGCGCCGCTTCCTTATCGAGTGCCTGCTGGATCTCCCCCGCAGACGGGGTCTGCGGCAAGCGCTGCTCAGGCAGCTCGACGATCTCTAATTTACAATATGCACCAAGGCGCTTTTCATATTCGCGCACGGCCTCCGCCCAGAATTTTTCACCGAGCTTGCCGACGCAGATCAGCCGGACAGAGAGCATAGTGCTTCCTCCCCAAGGCGCAGCGGCGCCTCCATGCGGTCGCGCGGCGCGACCTGCACCGCGCAGTCCGGCAGGCCGCGCAGAGCGGTCACCGTCTGCTGCAGAGCCAGCGCCGGCATGTTGTTTTTCTCGCTCAGGTGCGCGAGCACAAGGTTGCGCGCGCCATGCCGCACCAGATCGGCGGCAAACACCGCGCAGTCCGGGTTCGACAAATGCCCCGACGGCCCGGCCACGCGCATTTTGAGCGGATAGGGGTACGGCCCGGCTTGCAGCATGTGCGGGTCGTGGTTGCTTTCCAGCACCGCCGCCTCGCAGCCGCGCAGCTGCTCCGCCGCCTCGCGCGGCACAAAGCCCAGATCGGTTGCAAAGCCAAAGCGGCTGCCCTGATGGTCGAACACATAGCCGACACTGTCGGCCGCGTCGTGCGGTGTGGCGAAGGACGCGATATCAACATCCCGCACCCAGAACGCGTCGCCGCTGTCGAACTCGTTTAAGCGGTCTGCGTAGGACGGGTCCTTTTCCGCGAGTGCCTCGGCCGTGCCGCGCGAGGCGAATACGGGTGCTTTGGCCTTTTTCAGCCACATCGGCAGCCCCTTGACATGGTCGATATGCTCATGCGTCAGCAATACGGCAGAAATATCGTCCAGTCCCAGACCGATCTCACCCAGCGCAGTCGTGACCTTGCGCAGGGATACACCGAGATCGATCAAAATCGCCGTTCCGTCCGCTATGTACAGGCCGCAGTTTCCCGTCGACCCGCTTGCAATGCTGTAATAAAACCGCTCTGCCAATGCTGAAACCCCTTTGCTTTCCAAAACAGCGGAGAGGTTGCCCCCTCCGCTGTCTGCGTTTTCCTGTTCTTCTGTTATGCGCGCTCAGCCATGCCCATGGTGTCCGGGATCTCGGAGCGGTACATATCCGCGCCCAGCGCCACGAACTTCTCCACCAGCGTCTCATAGCCGCGCTCAATGTTCTGCACCTGCTCGACTTCGGTCACACCCTTGGCCGCAAGACCGGCAATAACCATCGCCGCGCCCGCGCGCAGGTCATGCGCACGCACCGGTGCGCCCTTGAATTCCGGAACGCCCTCGATCACCGCGATCTTGCCGTCGACATGGATATTTGCACCCATGCGCGCCAGCTCCTCGGTGTAGCGGTAGCGGCTGTCCCACACGCCCTCGGTGACGATGCTGGTGCCTTCGGCAAGGCACAGCGCGGTCGTCATCTGCGGCTGCATGTCGGTCGGGAAGCCCGGATACGGCATGGTCTTGATATTAGTCTTGGTAAGCTTACCCTCGCGGCGGACGAGCACCGCGTCGTCAAACTCGGTGACCTCGACGCTCATCTCCTTGAGCTTTGCCGTGATGCACTCGAGGTGCTTCGGGATAACGTTCTTGACCAGCACCGAGCCGCCGCAGGCAGCGACCGCCGCCATAAACGTACCGGCCTCGATCTGGTCCGGGATGATCGAATAGCTGCCGCCGTGCAGGCGCTCGACGCCGCGGATCTTGATAACGTCCGTACCGGCGCCCTTGACGTTCGCGCCCATCGCGTTCAGGAAGTTCGCCAGATCGACGATGTGCGGCTCCTTGGCGCAGTTCTCCATAATGGTCTGGCCCTTGGCGAGCACCGCCGCGAGCATGATGTTCATGGTCGCTCCGACCGAAACAACGTCAAAATAGATATGTGCACCGTGCAGGCCGTCCTCGGGGGCCTCGGCGCGGATGTACCCGCCCTTGGGCAGCGTTACCTTTGCGCCCAGCGCTTCAAAACCCTTGATGTGCTGGTCGATCGGGCGCACGCCGCCGAAGTTGCAGCCGCCCGGCATGGCGACCTCGGCATAGCCGTATTTGCCCAGCAGCACGCCGAGCAGATAATAGGAAGCGCGCAGCTTGCGCTCCAGCTCATGCGGCTTGAGGCTGGGATTCTGGCTGTTCTGGATTTCTACCGTCGTTGCATTCACCAGCCGGATCTGCGCACCGAGCTCACGCATGATCTCCAGCTGCAGCGTCACGTCAATGATCTTGGGCACATTTTCAATGCGCACCGGACCGTCTGCCAGCAGCGCTGCCGGCACGATCGCAACCGCCGCGTTCTTCGCGCCCGAGATCGTGACCTCTCCGTTGAGCGTTTTACCGCCGTTGATGACATACTTGGTCAAACCTACCTACTCCTCACTCTTGCAATACGCGCCTAAAGCCGCGTTCCTGTTTCTATCGATATATTTATTCTATGAGCGCGCGCACGACCGGGTGCGCGGGCAAATTCTCACCAATCTATTGTACCACAATTTTTGATAAAGGAAAGATTTTTTTCAATTTTCCTGGTCTATGATCGTTTTTTTGGCACAATCCACCAAATATTCGCCCAAATCGGTGACGATCTTCCAAGTCGGCGTGAGTTGTAAGCGGCGGCTTCCGTCCACTTCCAGCCGATAGCCGACAGACATGGAACGGATTTCCTCCCCGGCCTCCGCCCGGGCGGCAAACTCCAGCAGCGCATCCGCCGCGCCGCAGGAAACGCCGCTGCCGCGCACGGTGGTATAGGGCGTGCCGAAGCTCCACAGGCCGTTCATCTCGACACTGCCCTCGCTGCCGAAATGCAGCGTCAGCGTACGGTTGTGCACAGGCTGCCCCGCAACCGTCCCTGTGAGCGTGACGGCCGTATCGTCCGCTTCCAGCGATGTGTCGCCCGTCAGCAGTCCCCACGCAGAAAACAGCTGCCGCGCCTGCTGCAGCGCTGCCTCTTCATCCGCGGGCACTTCCGCATCCGTCCGGCAGTCGGCGCGCACCCCGCCGTCCGCACGCCACTCCACATAGCCTGCGTCATTCTCAAAGCGCACGGTGCCGTCCTCCCGCTCGGTGCGTTCAGCGTCATCGCCCAGCATGGCCTGCGCGACCGCTTCCTCATCCGCGCGGCTGCGGTCAAGCGACAGGATGGGCAGCACCTTATCCTGCGGCAGCTCAAACGACGCGGACAGCGAAATACCATATCCGGCGGTCAGCGTGCGCAGATTGGCTTCGAGCTCATCCACCCGCTGCCAGCTCTGCCAGAGCTTCGCCCCCAGACTGCCGATCAGGAACAGGTTGACCGCCAGCAGGATGCCGATCAGCACATTTTTGACTTTATCCCATTGCAAGCGGCCTCACCTCCCTTGTCAGGCTGCGTCCTTCAGATAAAACCGCGCGGGCACATAATTCCCTTCATCATCGGCGCGGTATGCGACCATCAGGCCGCACGGGTCGCCCAGCGCACCCGCGGCTGCCTGCCGTGCAGGCATAACGGTGCGGTGCGTCTGCTGCGCGGCAAAGCGCTGCAGACGGATCGTGGCGGAAACCAGCCCGCCGCCCTCAAAGCGGAACACCGCAAAGTCGGTATCGCCCAGCACCGGCACACCGCCGTACAGCTGGGAGAACACCAGCGTGGTCTGTTCCCCGTCCTGCTCGACCGCATAGAGCGAAGCATGCGTATCGGTTTCGCCCGCGCGCAGCGCCGCGTCCAGAATCAGGCGGGCGCTGTCCATCTGCGCATCGAGCGCGGACTGGCCACTGACCTCGCCCTCGTCATAGGCGCGCACCGTACTGTTCTCGGCTGCCGCGGTGTATTGCAGCAGTCCGCCCGCATCCACGCGCAGCGTGCTGACATTGTCGATAAACACGCGTACCTGATCGTTCTGTTCGGAATAAAAATTGGCATAGGCCGTAAAGCCAAAGGCCTGCAGCAGATCCTCCAGCCCCGTGCTTTGCGTGGCGAAAAGATTGATCTTTTTCTCCTCCAGCAGGGGCAGGGTCAGCATTTCGTCTTCAAACAGCAGCGTTTCCGGCCATACCGCGTACGCATCCCCGGCAAAAGCGCAGGACTGCCCTCGGAATGTCTGCTGCGCGCTCTCGAACACACTTGTATCCGCTTTCGCCTGTGCGGCATACAGTGTGCCGTCACCGGCGCGCACAAACAAGCGCTCCGCATCGGCGGCATAAATCAGTGTTTCCACCTGAATGTCCGCATTTTCCTTGCGCGTCACACCCATCCAGCTCGCAATCGTCCCCAGCGGGATTGCGCCGTGATAGCGCAGTTCGGCGCAGTCGCCCGATTGCAGCGCAGAGACCAGTTCCTCCTCCGTGCTGTCAATCAGCTCATTGCCTGCCAGCACCTGCGCCCACAGCGAGCGCACGGCAGAAAGGCCCGCGTCCATTTCAGTTAAATCGTATTGCACACCGGTCAGCTGTCCGTCGACCGTCAGCGCGATCTGCGCGGGTTCCGCCGCGGCCACGCCCAACGAGCGCAGCTCATAGCCGACCGCACCGCCGAACAGGTGGTCGTGCGCGCGGCGCAGCAGATGATCGGCCGGCATCTGGGCGACATTCATGCCCAACAGCCAGTTAATTGCGCACAGCATGAGCATCAGCCCGACCAGCGCGAGCAGCAGGATGTTCTTTGCGGTGTTTTTCACCGAACGCTTCCGCCCGGTCATACCGGCCCCTCCTCGCTGTTCGGAGCAAGGTCAGTCGGCAGCGTGATGGTGACGGTTGTCCCCTTGCCGTATTCGCTGGCCAGCGCAATTTTGCCTTCGTGCTGCTCGACGATCTCCTTGGCGATCGCAAGGCCGAGGCCGGTGCCGCCGGCCGCGCGGCTGCGCGCCTTATCGACGCGGTAAAAACGCTCAAACAGGCGCGGCACGTCGGCCGCGGGGATACCCACGCCGTCATCCTCGACCGTGATGCGCACGCGGTTGCCCGCCAGCGCACAGGCCGCCAGACGGATGTGTCCGCCCGACGGGGTATATTTGACCGCATTGGACAGGATGTTGACCACGACCTGCTCGATGCGCTCGCGGTCGCCCACAATCTGGGGCAGATCGTCCGGCGCTTCGACGGCCATCTCATGGCCGCTGTCCTGAATGGTCAGGCGCATGGCATTGGCGACCTTTTTCAGCAGGTCGGACAGCGAGAAGCGCGTCATGCGCAGCTCCATGCGGCCGTAATCCAGCTTGGACAGCGTCAGAAGGTCGGTCACGATGCGCGCCATGCGCTCAGATTCGCTCGAAATGACGCCGAGGAACTGTTTTTCGGTTTCCAGCGGGATATCGCCCGCGGCATCAAGCAGCGTTTCGGTGTAGGAACGGATATTGGTCAGCGGCGTCCTCAGCTCGTGCGAAACATTCGCGACAAACTCGCGCCGCGCATCGTCCAGACGGCGCTGCTCGGTGATATCGTGGATAACCGCGATCACGCCGCCCTCGCCGTCCAGCGCACCATAAGGCGCAAGCGTAACCGACAGCACACGCCCGCGGCGCGTGATCTCGCTGGTCAAAAAGCTGCGCATGGCGGTCTCGTCCGAGCCGACCATATCCAGATCGGCAAACATCTCGTCAAAGGTCACGTCGCTGCCCATGCGCACGCCGAGCAGGCTCTCGGTCGCCGGGTTCATGTGGATCAGCTTGCCCTCGGTCGTGAAGGCAGCCACGCCGTCGGTCATATGCAGGAACAGGGTGTTCAGCTTATCGCGCTCGCCCTGCACCTCGCCCACCGTGCTTTTCAGGCGGCGGGCCATGTAGTTAAACGAGCGCGTCAGCTCGCCGATCTCGTCGGACGACTGCACGCCCAGATCCTGATCGAAGTTGCCTTCCGCGATCGAACGCGCGCCCTCGGTGATGCGTTCGATCGGGTTGGTGATCGTCTTGCTGAGCAGGAAGGACAGCAGGATCGCCGAGAGCAGGCCGAACATCATCGCCTGCATGACGATCTGGAAGAAGCGCCACGACAGGTCGGAGATCTCGCTTTTATCGTCGGTAATGTAAACGATATAGTCGACCGCGCCGTCGCCCTCCTTGTCGATCGGGACGGCAATGTCCATCATGCTGTCCGACACGGACGAACGCGTGCCAACCTCACCCGCCATCGCCGCGATGATATTGCTCGTGCGCGTCAGCGAGATATTCGGGTTGGAGCCTTCGAGATAGCGCCCCTCGGCGTCCAGAATATAGTAGTTTCGATAATCGTCGATGCCGAGCGCGCTCTCCCGCGCCGCGATGACCTTCTGCAGGCCGGACGCGCCCTGTTCAGCCGCGGCGTCCTGCAAGGACTCCATCGTGCTGGACTGGTTGAACACGTTTTGCATCTGCTCATAAAAGCTGTCCAGATAAAAGGTGCTGACGCTGTTGATCAGGAATGTGCCTACCACGGCCATGACCGAAACGATCATCAGCACCAAAATCAGCACCAGCTTCATGTGTAACGAACGGAACAAAGAAACACCTCCGGCGGGCGAAGCGGAGCCGCGCCTGTTTTATCGGCATCCCCGACGGGGACGCGCTTTACGCATCGGCGAAATAGTATCCCATACCGCGCTTGGTGATGATATAGCGCGGGCTGGCGGGCTGATCCTCCACCTTTTCGCGCAGGCGGCGGATGGCGACATCGACTGCGCGCAGGTCGCCGTAATACTCATAGCCCCAGACCTGCTCCATCAGCTCCTCGCGCGAGAACACACGCCCGGGCGAGGCGGACAGGAAGCACAGGATATCGAACTCACGCGCGGAAAGCTCGAGCGCGCGGCCGTTTTTATATACCATGCCGTTGTCGCGCGAGATGCGTAGGCCGCCGCCCTGCGGCACGGCGGGCTTTTCCCGCTCCTCACCGGACAGCGTGCGGCGCATATTGGCCTTGACGCGCGCCATCAGCTCGCGCATGGAAAACGGCTTGGTGATATAGTCGTCCGCGCCCAGCTCGAGGCCGAGCACCTTGTCGGTCTCCTCCTCGCGGGCAGTGAGCATGATGATCGGCGTGTCCTGTTTTTCGCGGATATGCCCGAGAACAGCAAAGCCGTCCATCTCGGGCAGCATCACGTCCAGCAGGATCAAGTCAGGCGCGTCCTCCAGCGCGCGGCGCAGGCCCTCGGCCCCGTCATACGCCACGAGGGTGTCGTACCCCTCGCGCTGCAGGTTGAACACCAGAATATCCGCGATCGCCTTTTCATCCTCAACGACCAGAATTTTTTTCTTATCCATAAAAACCTCCTCATCGGGCAGGCGGGTTGTGACGGAATCAGTACAGCCCTTTGAGTTTTGCGCGGTAGAGCGCGACAAGCGTTTTTGCGTCGCGGATCTCGTTCCGCTCGGCCATCTCCTCGACCTCAGCGATCGGCAGGCGCACGACCTCGACAAATTCGTCCTCGTCGGGCTGCATTTCGCCGTCGGTCAGGTCGAGCGCGGCAAACAGATGCACGACCTCGGTCAGAAAGCCGGGCGACGGATAGATGCAGCCAAGCGGCACAATGCGTCCCGCCGTGCAGCCGGTCTCTTCCTTCAGTTCGCGCAGGCCGCAGTCGGCCGCGTCCTCATCGTCGCCATGGTCAAGCTTGCCCGCCGGGATCTCGAGCATGATCTCGTCATAGGGATAGCGGTACTGCCGCACCAGAATGATGTTGCCATCCTTGTCGATCGGCAGCACGCCCACGCCGCCCAGATGCTCGCACACCTCGCGCGCAGCGGTATGCCCGTTCGGCAGCTCGACCTGATCGAGCCGGGCGGCCATGATATGCCCTTTGAAATGGTATTCCTGGGACAGGGTCTTTTCTCTCATCTCCATGGCAAAAACTCCTTTCCGTTACGGTGTGCCGAAGCAGCGCAGGATATAGGCGGTCTCAGGCGGCACAGTCAGGTGCACGCCGTGGCTGTCCGCATCGTCAAAGCCCTCGCCGCTGATCATATCCACCACATACACAGCCTGCGCACAGGTTTGCAGGGTATTATGCCCGCGGTTAACCACAACCATGATGCGGGAATGGTCGCTGACGCGTTCATATTGCAGCAGCGCGCCGCGACATTCGAGGAAATGCAGCTTGCCGTTGGCCAGCGTATTGCTGTCCGCGCGCAGGTTGCACAGGCGACGGTAGAAGGTCAGCAGCTCGCGGTCCTCCTGTCCCCACGGGTAGGTGCGGCGGTTGAAGGGGTCCTCGAAGCCCTGCCGGCCGGCCTCGTCGCCGTAGTAGATGGTCGGCGAGCCGGGCATGGTGAACTGGATGGTCGCGGCGAGCTTCAAGCGGCGCTTAGCGCTCTCCAGCCGGTCGGGCGGCAGCTCATAGTGTGCGCGGCCGTCGCGGTCCATTTTCCATTCCTCTTCGGTAACGCCCATCATGGTCAGTGCGCGGGCGGTATCATGCGTGCCGATAATATTCATCAGGCTGTAAAACACGTCATGCGGGTAATTTTCGCGGATGACTTCCATCGTCTCGGCAAAATGCTCGGCCGTGCCGCCGCCCAGATAGGCGAGGATCGCATCGCGCAGCGGATAATTCATCACGCTGTCCAGCTCGCCGCCCTGAAAATACTTGCGGCGCTCGGAATACGCGATCTTGTTGGAAGCGTCCTCCCAGACCTCACCGATGATGATAGCGTCCGGCTTTTCCTTCTTGGCAGCGGCGTTGAGCCGGGCGATAAAGGCATCGGGCAGCTCGTCGGCTACGTCCAGCCGCCAGCCGGACGCGCCCAAGCGCAGCCAACGGCGCACGACGCTGTCCTCGTTATCGATGATATAGTCGAGATAGCTCTCGTCCATCTCGCGCACCTGCGGCAGCGTATAGATGCCCCACCACGAGCCGTACTGATCCGGCCACTGCTGGAAATCATACCAGCGGTAATAGGGCGAATCCTGCGACTGGTGCGCGCCGACACTGTTATACCGGCCGCGGGCGTTGAAATAACGGCTGTCATAGCCGGTGTGGTTGAACACGCCGTCCAGCACGACGCGCATGCCGCGCGTGGCAGCCTCGGCACACAGCTTGCGGAAATCCTCCTCGTTGCCCAGCAGCGGGTCGATGCGCTTGTAATCGCCCGTATCATAGCGGTGGTTGGAGTACGCCTGAAAAATCGGGTTGAAATAGATCGTGGTCACGCGCAGGCTTTCCAGATAGTCCAGCTTGCTGATGACACCGCGGATCGTGCCGCCGAAAAAGTCGTTATTCAGGATCTCGCCGTTCTCGTCCGGCTTATAGACCGGGATATCGTCCCAGTTTTCGTGCAATACGCGCGGCGCGACCCCTTCCCCTTCGGGCTGAACGGGCATTTTGTCCCGGCAGAAGCGGTCGGGGAAGATGTTGTAGGTGATACCGCGGCCAAACCAGCGCGGCGGCCGGTAGGAGCGGTCGTACACAGTCATCTGGTATTTGTCGCCCAGCGTGTCGATGATCTCACCGCGACCGCCGTAGCCGCGCGCGCAGTAGCGCGGGCCGTCCGCCGTGTCCACGGTGAAATAATACCAATACAGGCCGGGGTGCGGCGGTGTGAAGGTAACGGTGTATTTGTCGCGCGCACCGGCCAGCCCATACCAGCGCATCGGGAAGGCCTCGGGCTGTTTGCCGTCCTCCTCCACCCAAAGGATGATGTGCTCGGTGCCGTGTTCGCGCTTCGGATAGGTAGAAAACACCACCGGCTGTCCGGCCGGCACCGCCCCATAAGGCGACTTGCAGGACAGCATGCGGGAGTGGTACATACAATCGGGAATGGTATTCAAAAAACTTCCCCCAAACATAAAAACTCTGTGTACAGTATAGCACAAGACACCCGCAAGGTAAACAAAAACCGCTGCTTTCGGCATGCCCGCAAGCGGTTTTGCCGTGCACCGGGCCATGCGGCCGTCCGGGTTCATAGTATGATACCGGCGGTTCTGCCGCCGCTTGCCCATTTCCGGTCATTTTTCCGGCCGGCATGCGGTATGGGTGAGCGGCCGCACCGCCGCATCCTTGGACAGAAAGGAGGTTCCCGCCCATGAATTTACATGTCCGCCTGAAAAATCCGGTGTTCTGGGTACAGGTTTTGATGGGTGCGTTCGCCGCCGTGCTGGCTTACGCCGGTCTGACTGCCGCCGACATGACCAGCTGGGGCGCACTGCTGGATGTACTGCGGCAGGCTGTGACCAACCCGTACTGCCTGTTTTTGGTCGCATCCAACGTCTGGTCGGCGCTCAACGACCCGACGACCAGCGGCCTGACCGACTCCGACCGCGCCAAGCAGTACGACAAGCCGCTTGAGAAGTAATCCGGGCAAGAAAAAAGGGCGCAGCACCTGCTGCGCCCTTTTTCTCAGGCTTTCGCCGCCTCTTTTTTATACTGCGCGATCGTGCGCGCGATGTAAGGCTGTACCTCGCCGACCGGGATACCCAATGCGACGGCCAGCTCTCCATGCAGCAGATCTTCCGCCCGCTTGCGGTAGCGCTGGTCGATCTGGCTGACACGGCGGCTGCCGCGGCGCGCCTTTGCGGCAACGGTTTTGATCAGCTGCGCCAGCTCGCGGCAATCGTGGCTTTGCAATACGGCCTGATAGTGCTCACTCGACATGCGCAGGCTACGCGATGTGAAGCCGTCCTCCTCGATCATCGGAATGGTTTGAATCAGCTCCTCGGCCTGTGCGCGCGAAATGACCGGCCGCGTGAACACCGGGGAATCGACCGGGACATAGATCGTCTCGGTACCGCCGACAGGTGCAAGCGTGTAATACAGCTTTTCCTCATCGGTTTCAAAGGGCGGCGCACCGACCGCTTCGACCCGGCAGACGCCGCTCGTCCCGTATACGATATACTCCCCCGTCTGATACATGGTATGCCTCCTTCATCTTGCCCAAAAGCAGAGGCGGGCAGCGCCCGATGCGCTGCCGCCCACTGTTTTTATTAATGCTATTATAGCATATTTTTCGACAAAATGTAAGAAGAATTTTTATTTTTCTGCAAACCAGCCCTGTTTTACCGCCTTCTCGTGCGGCAGATAGAAATGCAGATGATCCTTGATCTCGCCATTGTACAGCAGGTCGGCACGGTGCAGCGTACCCTCGTATGCAAAGCCGCATTTTTCCAAAACGCGGCGCGAAGCCGGGTTGTCCGGATAGCAGGTGGCGCTGATCAGGTCAAGCCCCATATACCCGAAACCGAAGCGCACAACCGCGCGCACCGCCTCGGTCATATATCCTCGCCCCCAGTAGTCCACGCCCAGCGCATACCCCAGCGAGCGCGCCGAGCCGTACTGCCGCGCTGAATCCGTAATCAGCCCGACCGAGCCCATCAGGCAGCGGTCAGACTGCCGTTCGACCGCCCATACGGTCGGCTGATCGAGGAACACCAGATGCAGGATGTCGCTCGACTCCAGCAGGCTTTCGTGCGGCTTCCAGCCCGCGCCCAGCCCCACCGCCTCGTCCTTGGAATACGCGTAAAGCGCTTCGACATCGTCCTCGCGGAACGGGCGCAGGGTCAGGCGTTCGGTTATCAACGTCATAAGCGGCTCCTTTCTGTCCAAATGGCTGAAAAAAGGCGCAAAGCGACACGCTTTGCGCCTTTTCAAAGGTTTACTTGATCGTCATAACCTGATCGCGCGCAGGGCCGATGCCCAGCATGGTAATCGGGCAGCCGATGATGCGCTCGAGCTCACGGATATACTCCTGCACAGTCTCCGGCAACTCGTCGAACGAGCGGCAACCGGTGATATCCTCGTCAAAGCCGGGGAATTCCTCGTAAATCGGCTCGCAGTCCACCAGATCCATGAAGTTTGCCGGGAACTCTGTGACGGTTTCGCCGTTTTTCAGCTTATACGCTACACAGACCTTGAGGTTGGGCAGGCCGCGCAGCGGATCGATCTTGTTGATAACAACCTCAGTCAGGCCGTTGACGCGCACCGCATAGCGCGCGACAACCGCGTCAAACCAGCCGGTACGGCGCGGACGGCCGGTGACCGTACCGAACTCACCGCCGGCGTTGCGGATATAGTCGCCGGTGTCGTCAAACAGCTCGGTCGGGAACGGGCCTTCGCCCACGCGGGTCGTATAGGACTTGAAAATGCCCATGATGCTGTCGATCGCCGTCGGGCCGACACCCGAGCCGATGCAGCAGCCGCCCGCGACCGGGTGCGACGAGGTGACAAACGGGTAAGTACCCATGTCGAGGTCGAGCAGCGTGCCCTGCGCACCCTCGAACAGCACTTCCTTGCCTTCCTTTACCGCGTTCCACGTCAGGATCGTCGTGTCGCACACATAGGGGCGCAGACGCTCGGCGTATTCGCGGTACTCCGCGATGACCGCGTCCGCGTCGATCGCTTCGCCGCCGTACACGCCGGTGATCACGCGGTTCTTGTGCGCGCACGTCTCACGGATGACGGTTTCAAAGCGCTCGGCGTCCACAAAATCGTGCATGCGCACGCCGCTGCGCTCAGATTTATCCATATAGGTCGGGCCAATGCCCTTCTTGGTCGTGCCGATCGCAGTGCCGTCCTTGGCCTTCTCCGCCTCGCTCAGCGCGTCCAGCTCCAGATGCCACGGCAGAATGCAGTGGCAGCGGGCGTCGATAAACAGCTTGTCGGTCGAGATGCCCTTTTCGTGCAGGCCGTCGATCTCGCCCAGCACCGCCTTGGGATTGACCACCACGCCCGGGCCGATCACATTCGTGCAGTTCGGATACAGGATGCCCGAGGGGATGAGCTGCAGCTTATACTTGACGCCGTCGACCACGACCGTGTGCCCGGCGTTGTTGCCGCCCTGGCTGCGCACGACCAGATCGGCCTTGCCCGCGAAAATATCAATGAACTTGCCCTTGCCTTCGTCGCCCCACTGGGCGCCGAGAATTACCTTACCTGGCATAGGTTTTCCTTCCTTTCTGCTCTCGGACACGCTTTCAGCATGTCATACAGTTAAAGTATAGCATAGCATCCCGCGCTTTTCAATCCTGATTTGCGCCTTTTGACTTGTAAAAGGGCATGCGCCGTTGTAAAATATTCGTGTAATGGATCAAAGGAGACAAAAAGGACATGCACTATCTGGACAACGCGGCGACAACTGCGGTACTGCCCGAAGCGGCGGAGGCGGCGATGCACGCCATGCGCACCTGCTTCGGCAACCCGTCGAGCCTGCATAAAATGGGAATAGACGCTTCGCATTTGCTCGAGGACAGCCGGAAAACGGTGGCTTGTGCGCTCGGCTGCCTGCCGGAGGAGACATATTTCACCTCCTGCGGCACGGAGAGCACCAACATCAGCCTGCGCGGTGCGGCGTATCTCAACCGCCACCAAAAGGGGCGCATCATCACGACCGAGATCGAGCACGCGGCGACCCTCAATACCTGCAAGCAGCTTGCCGCCGAGGGGTATGACGTGGTATTCCTCCAGCCGGACGAGACCGGCCATATCACACCCGCGGCACTTGCGGACGCACTGACCGAGGACACCTTCCTGCTGTCCTGCCAACTGGTCAACAACGAAATCGGCACGGTGCAGCCGGTCTCGGAGCTCGGCGCAATTCTCAAAGCCAAAGCGCCGCGCGCGCTGTTCCACATCGACGCGGTGCAGGGATTGGCGCGTGTGAAGCTCACGCCAAAGAAGTGGAACTGCGACCTGATGAGCGTGTCCGGCCACAAGATCGGCGCGCCCAAGGGCATCGGCGCACTGTATGTCAAAAAGGCACTGCGCCTGCCGCCCCTGATGTTCGGCGGCGGACAGGAAAAGGGCATGCGCCCGGGCACCGAAGCGCTGCCGAATATCGCGGCGTTCGCCAAGGCGTGCGAAATCCGCATGGCGCACTTTGACGAGGATTTCCAGCACGTGCAAAGCCTTGCCGACTATCTGCATACGCAGGTGGCGGCGCTTTTGCCGGACGCGGTGTTCAACGGCGCGGGCGACATCCCACATGTAGTCAATCTGTCGCTGCCCGGCTGCAAGAGCGAAGTGCTGCTGCATGTACTCGAAGGGGACGAGGTCTATGTCTCAAGCGGCTCGGCCTGCTCCAAGGGCAAGCAGAGCGGCGTTTTGAAGGCTCTCGGCCTGCCCAAAACGCGCACGGACAGCGCGCTGCGCGTATCTTTCTGCCCCTCGAACACCAAGGAAGATATAGACGCTTTTATCACGGCCGCGCAAAAGGGTCAAAAAATGTTCAAGCGATGATAATAGATAAAGGAGAAACTATGAAAGAAGTATTGCTGCTCAAGTGCGGCGAGATCGTTTTGAAAGGTCTCAACCGCAAAACCTTTGAGGACCGCCTGCTCAAAAACCTGTCCCGCCGCATGAAGCATGTCGCGGACTGCGACATTTCGATGCGTCAGTCGGTCGTGTACGTCGAAGTGCCCGAGGACGCGGATGCAGACGCGGTCATGGACTGCGCGCGCCATGTGTTCGGCTTTGCGACGATCTCGCGCGCGGCAGTCTGCCCGGAAAAGACGCTCGAGAGCGTCATCGACACCGCACAGAGCTACCTTGCCGACCGTTTTGCGCAGGCAAAAACCTTCAAGGTCGAGACTAAGCGCGGCGACAAGAAGTTCCCGATGACCTCGACCGAGATCAGCCAGCACGTCGGCGGCGAGCTGGCCGACCGTTTCCCAGACGTGCGCCCCTATATGCACGGCCCGGATCTGACCGTACACGTTGAGATCCGCGAAAAGTACGCCTTTGTACACGCAGGCCCCGAACCGGGTGCGGGCGGCATGCCGATCGGCTCGAACGGGCGCGCCGCGCTGCTGCTTTCGGGCGGCATCGACAGCCCGGTTGCGGGCTGGATGATGGCCAAACGCGGACTGGAACTCGTCGGCGTACACTTTTTCAGCTACCCCTACACCTCGGAACGCGCCAAGGAGAAGGTGCTCGAACTCGGCCGCAAGCTGACCGCGTGGTGCGGCCGCATGAGCGTCATGGTCGTGCCGTTCACCAAAATTCAGGAGGAAATCCGCGCAAACTGCCACGAAGAGCTGTTCACGCTCATCATGCGCCGCTTTATGATGCGCATTGCCGAAAAGGTCGCGGTCGAATACGGCTGCGGCGCGCTCATCACGGGTGAGTCGCTCGGGCAGGTAGCGAGCCAGACCATGCCCGCCATGGGCGTGACCGGCGCGGTGTGCGAGCTGCCCATCTTCCGCCCGTGCATCGGCATGGACAAGGAGGAGATCGTCACGATTGCCCGCAAGATCGACACCTTTGAGACCTCCATCCTGCCCTACGAGGACTGCTGCACGGTGTTCACCCCCAAGCACCCGAACACCAAGCCCAAGATGCCCAAAATCCTCGAGGCAGAGAGCCATCTGGACGTCGACGCGCTGGTCGATGAGGCTGTCGCAGGTGTAGAAATTATCCACCTGCCGTAAACACGAAATAACGCCGCCTGCGGGCGGCGGGAACGGCGCCGCTGCGCGCGGCAGGCGCACAAGAAGGCGACAACCTGCGGTTTTCCCCTTCTTGTGAATCATCCCCTTTCCCTTAGGTAGGTGCCGCCGCCTTGCACCTGCACCGGAACACCCAATTTGCTGCCGCAAATAAGGGCGCGCTGCGCGCGCAAAGGTCAGTGACGGCCTCCGCCAGCCGCCCGGCTGCGACAACGAACAAGGAGAACGACTGCCACCCCAAGGGGGCTGTCAGGGCAGCCAAGCTATCATCATATCGGGAGGAACGCAACTATGAACGCAGAACTGATCGCCGTCGGCACGGAAATCCTGCTGGGCGACATTGTCAACACAGACGCGCAGGTCATTTCGCAGGGTCTGAGCGAGCTGGGCATCAACGTATTTTACCAGACGGTTGTCGGCGACAATCCGGCGCGTCTGCGTCACGTCGTCGAGACCGCGCGCGACCGCGCAGACATCATCATCACGACCGGCGGCCTCGGCCCCACGCTCGACGACCTGACCAAAGAGACGCTTGCGACCGTTTTCGGCAAAAAGATGGCGCTGCACCAGCCCTCGCTTGACCGCATCAAGGGCTTTTTTGATACCATTGGCCGGCCGATGACCCCGAACAACGAAAAGCAGGCATGGCTGCCCGAAGGCTGCACGGTGTTCGTAAACGAATGGGGTACCGCGCCCGGCTGCGCGTTTGAGGCATACGGCAAGCATGTGCTTATGCTGCCTGGCCCGCCGCGCGAGTGCAACCCGATGTGGAAGGAATGTGCGATGCCGTACCTCTACAAGCTCGCGGGCGGCTGCATCGTTTCGCGCAACGTGCGTGTATTCGGCCTTGGCGAAAGCAATATGGAGACCATCCTGCACGATATGATGGCGGAAAGCACCAATCCGACCATCGCGCCCTATGCCAAGACCTCAGAGTGCTTTGCGCGCGTGACCGCCAAGGCGGACACCCCGGAGGAATGTGAAAAGCTGCTTGACCCGGTTGTTGCAAAAATCTGCGACCTGCTGGGCGACGATGTATACGGCGTGGACGTGGATTCGCTCGAACAGGTCGTGGGCGACGGGCTGCGCGCGCGGGGCATGACGCTTGCCGTCGCGGAAAGCTGCACAGGCGGCCTGCTCTCCAAGCGCATCACCGATGTGCCCGGCTGCTCGGACTACTACCTCGGCGGCGTGTGCTCGTATGCCAACGAGGTGAAGATGAAGCTGCTGGGTGTGAAAAAAGAGACGCTCGACACCGTCGGCGCGGTATCGCCCGAGGTCGCTGAGCAGATGGCCGAAGGCGTTGCCAAAGCGCTCGGCGCGGACGTCGGCGTGGGCATCACGGGCGTTGCCGGCCCGGGCGGCGGCACGGATGAAAAGCCCGTCGGTCTGGTGTACATCAGCGTCTGGCACAAGGGCACGCACTACACCCGCAAGATGAAATCCATGAACGGCCGAGACCGCGTACGCATGCAGGCAGCCTCCACTGCACTTGATTTAATTCGGCGTAACATTTTCTGAACAAATCATCCTGTTTTTGTCTGTTTTTTCGTCATTCCCAGTCATTCCCTGTGGAAACCAAACAAAAATGCCTGTAAAATAGTCCAGCAATTGTGTAAAATTGCTGGACTTTTGTTTTCCATTGATGTATACTATTTCTAACTAAAGTGAGAGAGAGCCGCCTTATTCAGGACGAAATGCACAAAATGTTTGGAAAAACTTGCAAAATCACTGTATTCTGGCGGGATTGGCCGTATAAAGAGGGAGAGATGTAATATGAAGGAAACAAACGCAGCACCGGCCTGTGAAAAGCGCAGTGAGCTTTTCTATTCGGGCAGGGACTGCCGCGCCTTTGACTATATGGGCGCACACCCCTTTGAGCAGGACGGCGAAGCCGGCTACCTGTTCCGGGTCTATGCTCCCGAGGCGGAAAAGGTCTCGGTCATGGGCGAATTCAACGGCTGGAACCGCGATGTAGACTACATGACGCGGGACGAGCAGGGCATCTGGGAAAAGTTCATCCCGCATGTTCCTGAATACGCCGCATATAAGTATAGTGTATGGGCAAAGTCGGGCGACGTGTTCGACAAATCCGACCCGTACGGCTTCCACAATGAGACCCGCCCGGGCAATGCTTCCAAGGTATACGACATCGAGGGCTATGAATGGAGCGACGCTTCGTGGCTGGAGTGGCGCAAAGGCCATCTGCCCTATTCCAGCCCGGTCAACATCTACGAATGTCACCTCGGCTCGTGGAAGATGCACGAGGACGGCAACTTCTACTCCTACCGTCAGCTCGCGGACGAGCTGGTGCCCTACGTCAAGGAGATGGGCTACACCCACATCGAGGTCATGCCGCTGACCGAATACCCGTTTGACGGCTCGTGGGGCTATCAGGTTATCGGCTATTTTGCCGCGACCAGCCGCTATGGTACGCCGAAGGATCTGATGTACTTCATCGACAAGGCGCATCAGGCAGGCCTCGGCGTCATCATGGACTGGGTACCCGCGCACTTCCCCAAGGACGGCTGCGGTCTGGTCGAGTTTGACGGCTCCTATCTCTACGAATACGCCGACCCGCTCAAGATGGAGCACAAGGAATGGGGCACGCGCGTATTTGACTATGGCAAGACCTCGACCCGCAACCTGCTGTTCTCCTCGGCAATGTTCTGGATCGAGAAGTTCCACATGGACGGCCTGCGCGTTGACGCGGTCGCATCCATGCTCTATCTCGACTATAACCGTCAGCACGAGTGGCGGCCGAATATCCACGGCGGCCGCGAGAACCTCGAGGCGATCGACTTCCTGCGCCTGCTCAACGAGTTCATCCTGACCGACCATCCGGACGTCATGATGATCGCGGAGGAATCCACCGCATGGCCGATGGTCACCAAGCCCGGCTATGACGGCGGCCTCGGCTTCAACTTCAAATGGAACATGGGCTGGATGAACGACATGCTGTGCTACTGCTCGGCTGACCCGTTCTTCCGCAAGGACATGCACGACAAGATCACCTTCTCGTTCATGTACGCCTTCTCGGAAAACTACATCCTGCCGCTCTCGCACGACGAGGTCGTGCACGGCAAGTGCTCGCTGATCGGCAAGATGCCGCCCCCGTACGAGAACCAGTTCGGCGGCCTGCGCGCGCTGTACGGCTACATGACCGCCCATCCGGGCAAGAAAATGCTGTTCATGGGCGGCGAGTTCGCACAGTTCTCCGAATGGGCTTACCAGCGCGGACTGGACTGGATGCTGCTCGAATACCCGGCGCACAAGCAGATGCAGACCTACGTCAAGGCGCTCAACCATTTCTATCTGGAAACCCCGCAGCTGTGGGAGCAGGATACCGACTGGCGCGGCTTTGAGTGGATTAGCCACGAGGATAACCGCAACAACATCATCGCCTTCCGCCGCATCGCGAAGGACGGCAGCGACATCGTCGTCGTGGTCAACTTCTCGCCTGAAGTGCAGGAAGACTACCGCATCGGCGTACCGTTCGCCGGTACCTATGAGGAGATCTTCTCCTCGGACAAGACCGAGTTCGGCGGCAGCGGTATGGCGAACGGCAAGGTGAAGACCGACAGCAAGAAGCCCATGCACGGACAGGAGCAGTCCATCAGCATCCATATCCCGCGCTTCGGCGTATTGTTCTTTAAGGGCAAGCCGCGCGCCAAGCGCCGCACCAAGGCCGAGATCGAGGCCGCCAAGGAAGCCGCAGCGGTCAAGGCCGCCAAGACCGGCGCCAAGGCGCCCAAGACCAAGGCGGTCGCCAAGAGCGGCGTCAAGGCAGTTGCCAAGAGCGGCGTCAAAGCAGTTGCCAAAACCGGCACCAAAGCCGTGGCCAAGACCGGCACCAAAGCGGTAACCAAGCCGGCCGAGGCTGATAAAAAGGATTCCTGAAGGGGGAACGCGCCGCAACCGGCGTGCAATACACAGTAAACAAACCGCAAAGGAGAGTTCAACAATGTATCGGAAAAAAGAATGCGTAGCCATGCTGCTCGCAGGCGGTCAGGGCAGCCGCCTCTACGTTCTGACCAAGAAGGTCGCAAAGCCCGCCGTACCGTTCGGCGGCAAGTACCGCATCATCGACTTCCCGCTTTCCAACTGCGTCAACTCCGGCATCGATACCGTCGGCGTGCTGACCCAGTATGAGCCCCATGTGCTCAACGCATACATCGGCTCCGGCCAGACGTGGGACCTTGACCGCCTGCGCGGCGGCGTATACGTCCTGCCGCCGTACCAGAAGGGCAAGACCTCGGAGTGGTACAAGGGCACGGCCAACGCCATCTATCAGAACATCCAGTTCATCGACGAGTACGATCCCGAGTACGTCCTGATCCTGTCGGGCGACCATATCTATAAGATGAACTACAACAAGATGCTCCAGCAGCACAAGGAGACCGGCGCGGACGCGACCATCGCGGTGCTCGACGTCCCGCTCGCGGAGGCCTCCCGCTTCGGCATCATGAACTGCAAGCCGGACGGCACGATCTACGAGTTTGAGGAGAAGCCCAAGCAGCCCAAGTCTACGCTCGCATCCATGGGTATCTACATCTTCTCGTGGAAGAAGCTGCGCCAGTACCTGATCGACGATGAGAACAACCCCAAGTCCTCCAACGACTTCGGCAAGGATATCATCCCCGCCATGCTCGGCAACGGCGAGAAGCTGGTCTCCTACCGCTTCGAAGGCTACTGGAAGGACGTCGGCACGATCGAAAGCCTGTGGGAAGCCAACATGGACCTACTCGCGCCCAACTCTTCCGGCCTGAACATGGCTGATGACAGCTGGAAGATTTACGGCCGCACCACCGGTTCGCCCCCGCACTTCACCGCAAAGAGCGCGGTCGTCAAGCACACCCTGCTCTCCGAGGGCTGCGAGATCGCGGGCGAGGTTTCCGAGTCCGTCCTGTTCTCGGACGTTAAGATCGCCAAGGGCGCTAAGGTGGAATACTCCATCCTGATGCCGGGCGCAGTCGTTGAGGAAGGCGCAACCGTGCGCTATTCGATCATCGCGGAGAACGCCGTCATCGCCAAGGACGCTGTCGTCGGCGGCAGCCCGTCGGACGGCGACGTAGAGAAATGGGGCGTTGCCGTTGTCGCGGAAGGCGTGCGCATCGGCCGCGGCGCGACGCTGGCAGCCAAGGAAATGGCAGACGAAGACCTGCCGGACGTAAAGTAAGGGGGCGGAAATGATGAACAGTGTATTAGGCATCATCATTGCATTTGATAACGACAACGATCTCCGTGAGATCACCGAGCACCGCACGGTCGGCGCGGTGCAGTGGGGCGGCCGCTACCGCATCATCGACTTCATGCTGTCGAACATGGTAAACAGCGGCATCTACCGCGTTGGCGTACTGATGAAGGACAAGTACCAGTCCCTCATCGACCACATCGGCAACGCCAAGGACTGGGACCTGTCCCGCAAGAATTCGGGCGTCACGCTGCTGCCGCCGTATTCCTACTCCAAGAAGGCTTCGCCGCTCGTTACCGGCGAGTACCGCGGCAAGATCGACGCGCTGGCCGGCGCGGTCGACTTCCTGCAGAAAAACAAGGCTGACTATGTCGTTGTCGCGGACGGCGATATCGTCGCCAACATCCCGCTCGACGATGTGATCGACCGTCACATCAAGTCGGGCGCCGACCTGACCATGGTCTGCACCAAGAAGCAGAAGGACTCGCCGTTCACCACCTATGTCGAGCTCAACCGCAAGAAGGAAGCGGTCGACATCCGTGTGGGCGACTCCAACGAGGGCAAGTGCAAGCACATCGCGCTGGGCGTTTATGTCATGAGCCGCCAGTACCTGATCCACATGCTGTCCGACTGCGTCACCCATAACTGCATCCACTTCGAGCGTGAGTTCCTGACCCGCGCGCTGATCGACGGCACCGTTGCCGGCTACCTGTTCAACGAGTATGCGGTCAAGATCGAAGACACCTTTGATTATTTCCGCTCCAACATGGATATGCTCGACAAGGACGTACGCGCCGAGGTATACCTCCGTACCCGCCCGATCCTGACCCGCATCAAGGACGAGGCGCCCGCCTACTACGGCGACAAGGCACATGTTGAGGATAGCCTGATCGCAGACGGCTGCCATATCGAAGGCCATGTACAGAATTGCGTGCTGTTCCGCGACGTTATCGTAGAAAAGGGCGCGGAGGTACGCGACTGCATCATCATGGAGGGCGGCCGTATCCTGTCGGATGCCAGCCTGCGCCATGTGATCACCGACCGCAACGTCGTTGTGCGCGACGGGCGCACCATGATGGGCCATGAGAACTACCCCATTACAATCGCCAAGAACGCAACCGTATGATAAAAACACGTTAAATTCGCTGCAAATGAGCGAAAATCACGGGCTGAAAGCATGAAATGTTCGTGGAAATTCCCTATTTTGCAGAGAGGAAGAATCTAGTATAATAAGAACATGCAGGTGCGGAAGCGGGGCTCTGTTTCCGCACCTACTTCTGGGGAGGTTCGGTTCTTATGAAAATCATGTATGTCACCAGCGAATGCGCCCCATTTGTCAAAACCGGTGGTCTGGGGGATGTGGCCGGCTCGCTGCCAAAGGCACTGGCCGCCAAGGGGAACGATGTGCGCGTGTTCTGCCCGCTGTATTCCACGATCGGGCAGGAGTGGCGCGAAAAGTTCTATTACCTGAAAAACGCCTATGTCCGTCTGGGCTGGCGCAACCAGTACTGCGGCGTGTTCCGCTATGAAGCGGATGGCGTGACCTTCTATTTCATCGACAATGAGTACTATTTTTCCCGCAGTCAGGTCTACGGCGAGTACGACGACGCGGAACGCTTCGCGTATTTCTCCAAGGCAGTACTCGAAGTGCTGCCCGATCTGGACTGGAAGCCGGACGTGATCAACTGCAACGACTGGCAGTCAGCGCTCGTGCCGGTGTACTATAACCTGATGTTCTCCTCCCGTCCGTTCTATGAGAACATCAAAACCGTTTTCACCATCCATAACATCCAGTATCAGGGTCGCTACGGCCGCGAAATCCTCGAGTATGTGCTCGGCATCGACGATGCACATTTCCGCTCGGGCTTCATGGCGATGGACGGCGACGTCAACCTGATGAAAGCCGCGATCGTGGCATCGACCGCAGTCACCACGGTTTCGCCTACCTACGCAAACGAAATCCAGACCGAGTACTACGGCTACCGTCTGGACTCCGTGCTGCGCATGAACAGCTATAAGCTGCACGGCATCTTGAACGGCATCGATATGGACGCCTTCAACCCGGCAACCGATCCCAAGCTGTTTAAGAACTATGGTCCCAAGAACCCGGACGATAAAAAGGTCAACAAGCTCGAGCTTCTCAAGCTGTGCGGCCTTGAGGGCGACGAAAACACGCCGGTTATCGGCATGGTCACCCGTTTTGTCGACCAGAAGGGCCTCGACCTGATCGAAGCCGTGCTGCATGACATCCTGTCGGATGACCTGCGTCTGATCGTGCTCGGCAAGGGCGATTGGAGATACGAGCAGATGTTCCTCGAGGCCAAGCGCCGCTATCCGAACAATATCTCGGCGTCAATCATGTTCTCGGGCGATCTTGCCAACCGCATCTATGCGGGCGCGGATATGTTCCTGATGCCGTCCAAGTTTGAGCCGTGCGGCCTTGCGCAGATGATCGCGCTGCGCTACGGCACCATCCCGATCGTACGCGAAACCGGTGGCCTGAAGGATACGGTGCAGGCCTTCGTCGATTACGCGGGCACCGGCAACGGCTTTACCTTCGCCAGCTACAATGCACATGACATGCTGCACGTCATCCGTGAAGCATGCGGCGTATTCCGCTACAACAAACCCGCCTGGAAGAAGCTCATGCTGCAGGGCATGCAGAGCGACTTCAGCTGGGGCAGCTCGGCAGACAAATATCTTGAGGTTTACCACTCTGCCCTGGGCTGGTAACACAGATCAAGCAAACAAAGTGAGGAGACAAGAGACACCATGCCAAAGAATCAGTACACAAAGACCGCTTTGAAGGAGGCCATTGCAGGCAAGCTGCAGCGCCACTTCGGCCGCGAGGTTGCAGACGCCTCGAAGGAGCAGGTATATGAAGCCTGCGCGCTCGTTGTACGCGACGCGCTCACCGAGCACATGATTGAGACCCAGAACGAGGTCGAAAAATACGGGGAGCGACAGGTGCACTATCTGTGCATGGAATTTCTTGTAGGCCGCAGCCTGCGCAACAACGCCTATAACCTCGGCATCCTGCCCGCGCTGACCGAAGCGCTGAAGGAAATGGGCTATGAAATGGCCGACATTTTCGAGGAAGAAGCCGACCCTGGTCTGGGTAACGGCGGCCTCGGCCGTCTGGCTGCCTGCTATATGGACGGTATGGCGACCATCGGCGTGCGCGGCACCGGCTACTCCATCCGCTACGAACACGGTATCTTCAAGCAGAAGATCGAGGATGGCCAGCAGGTCGAGCTGCCGGACTCCTGGCTCGCATCGGGCGACGTTTGGCACATCCCGGCCATGGACGACACCCGCGAGGTCAAGATCGGCGGTACCGTCAACACCTACTTCAACGATCAGGGCAAGCTGATCGTCGAGTATCACGACTACACCCCGGTTCTGGCTGTCCCGTACGACATGCCGATCTCGGGTTATGACACCAACAACATCGCCTGCCTGCGCCTGTGGGAGGCGAAGAGCCCGATCGCGCTGGATATGAAGCTGTTCTCGTCCGGCGAGTACCTCAAGGCGCTCGAGAAGCACGCGATGGCTGAGACCATCTCGATGGTGCTGTATCCGGAGGATAACCACCGCGAAGGTCAGTCCCTGCGCCTGAAGCAGCAGTACTTCCTCGTATCTGCTACCCTGCAGGACATCTGCGCCAAGCACAAGGCCAAGTACGGCACGCTGGCAAACTTCGCGCACAAGCATGTGCTGCACATCAACGACACCCACCCGACGCTGGTCATTCCCGAGCTCATGCGCATCCTGATGGACGAAAACGACATGTCTTGGGAGAACGCATGGAACATCACCAGCCAGTCGGTTGCTTACACCAACCACACCGTTATGCCTGAGGCACTCGAGTGCTGGCCGGTATCGCTGGTGCAGGAGCTGATGCCCCGCATCATGCAGATCATCTACGAGATCAACGAGCGCTTCTGCAAGGAGCTGTGGAACTACTTCCCGAACGACTTCCAGAAGATCTCCAAGCTCGCCATCGTGGCGGACAACACCGTGCGCATGGCGCATCTGGCGATCGCCGGCTCGTTCTCGATCAACGGCGTATCCGCGCTGCACTCCGAGATCCTCAAGGACCGCGTGTTCAACGATTTCTACAAGATCTATTCCTCCAAGTTCTGCAACGTCACCAACGGCATTGCACACCGCCGCTGGCTGTGCGAAGCGAATCCGGAGCTGGCTGCCCTGATCGAGAGCAAGATCGGCAAGGGCTACCGC
>DXDE01000148.1 GCA_019115615.1 Candidatus Agathobaculum merdavium
ATCCGTACACAGTACTTTGCGGGTGAGGAGATAATCGACCGATGCGTTATTGAGAAGCTTAACCAATATGGGTACATGCTTTATGAATCTGAAGTACGCAATATCATCTTGCAGATTCAGATCGCGCTGTACCGGTTACAGCATAATCACCGCATTTCACTGTCCGAACTGGACTACGATTCCGGCTTGAAGGAAGCTGACATCGACACGGCCAGCATCTGCGCGAAATATTTGCAAGAAAGCAACGCTGACTATGTTTTCGATATTCCGGAGATTAAATACCTTGCAGTATTGATCTCGGGAAAGAAGCGCGGATCGGCTAGCTACCCAGACAATATTGTCATCGACATGGAAATCAATCAGCTGGTTAACGATATGCTGGCCAGCGTGCTCAAAACATTTAGTGTCGATCTGTATGAGGACTTTGAATTGCAGACGCTATTGCGCAAGCACATGTTTGCACTTCGCATCCGGCTGCAATATCACATGCAGTTCAAAAATCCGATGCTCAAGGAGATTAAAGAAACGTATAGTTTTCCTTATGCTATGGCGGCACAGGCGTGTACCGTATTGGCAGAATATTTCCACACCATCGTCAGCGAAGATGAGATTGGTTATGTAGCGATGTGCATCGCGTTGGCCTTTGAACGTCAAAAGCGTACAACCAGCCGACGGAATATCGTGCTCGTCTGCGAGTCCGGTACGGGAAGTGCCAAGCTGTTTCAATATCGGTTCGAGGAGGCGTTCAGCGATTACCTTAATCGTGTTGAGGTCTGCGATGTGCATTCGCTGCTGGAAAAGGACTTGAAAGAGGTCGACTATATCTTTTCGACCGTGCCGATCGAATTCAATGTGCCTGTGCCAATCTATCAGGTGCAGTATTTCTTCGATAGTCATAGCGCGGGGCGGGTTAAAAAACTGCTCAAAAATATGCCGGCGCAGAGCGTACTTCGGTATTTCCGGGAGGAATTGTTCTTTACCGACATTGCGGGTACGACCAAGGAGGACGTGCTGCATCAGATCTGCACCCGCATTGCTGAAAATACGGATGTGCCCGATTGCTTTGAGGAATACGTCATGCATCGGGAACAGATCATGCAGACTGACTTCGGCAACTGCGTCGCCATTCCGCATCCTTATGCGCCGATCACGCAGCAAACTTTTGTTTCGGTTGCCGTGCTCGATAAGCCCATCCACTGGTTTACACACGATGTGCAGGTGGTTTTCCTGCTCTCCATCTCGGTGAACAAGGAAAATCTAGAGGATTTTTACAACGTTTCCCCGATGTTCATGCTGGACGAGGAATTTGTCCAGACTCTGATTCGGGAGAAAAGCTATGAGGTATTGATCAGTGTGATCAAAAAGATTGAAAGCGATAATGAATGGAGGACATAAGTCATGAGTGAGATCAAAGCGTTATTGTGCTGCGGCGCGGGTTTTTCCAGCGGTTTTCTGGCGCAGAAAACCAGAAAGGCTGCCAAGAAGAGAAAGGTAGACGTTTCGGTCGAAGCTAAGAGCGAGAGCGTGGTCACCGAATCGCTCGGCCAGTTCGATGTGCTGCTGATTGGCCCCCACTATGAAAGTGCGCTCAACCGCCTGACCGAGCAGTGCGCGCCGTTCGGAGCCAAGGTCGCCCTGATTCCGGCCGATATTTATGCTGCGCTTGACGGGGATAAGCTGCTCGACGTCATCCTCGATCTTGTGGGACAGGAGAGCTGAACATGAACAAATTTATGACATGGCTGGCGCAGTCCTTTGCGCCAAAGTGCAAAAAGGTGTTTGAAAATCCGTGGATCGACGCGGTAGCCAGCACGATGAAAAAAGTGCTGCCGTTCATCCTGACCGGCTCGGTCATCTCGTTCTACAATGTATTCCGCTCCTATCTGGCGTTTCTGCCCGACCTCGGTGTCATTTTTAGCTACACTTTCGGCTTCCTTGCCATTTATATCACCTTCCTTGTGACGCACGAAGCGATGCTCAAGCTCAAGCATGAGCAGTATCAGGTGTATGCGTCGCTGACAGCAATCGGCCTGTATTTCATCCTGTGTCAGTCGATGACGACGGAGGAAGGCATGTTTCAGGTCGTCGGGGAGCGTATTGGCGCGTCGGGTATCATGATGGGTCTGGTCACCGGCCTGCTGACCTCGGTCGTGTTCCACTTCTATGCCAAACTGAAGGTGTTGTCGGGCAATGACTCGCTGCCGGACTTCGTCATTGAGTGGATCAACAACATCATCCCGATTGGTCTGACACTCGGCGTAGGCATGGTGCTGGCAACCAACCTGCAACTCGATATCTACCAGTATATTCTGGCGATCTTCATGCCGTTGCAGAACATCGCCCAGACACTGCCAGGCCTTATCTTAATCTGTCTGATCCAAGCAATGCTGTATTCGATGGGTATTTCCGCATGGATTTTTAACGCGGTCACCACGCCGATCTTCATGATGGCGATTTCTGAAAACATCACAGCGGTCGCAAGCGGTATGGCAGCCATGAACATCACGACCAGCGAGACCGTGTTCACCGCAGCGCTGATTACGATGGGCGGCGTTGGCGCGACGCTCCCGCTCAATGTGCTGATGCTGCGCTCCAAATCGTCCAAGATGAAAACCATCGGCCGCATCTGTATTGCGCCCTCGCTGTTCAATATCAACGAGCCGCTGATGTTCGGCGCGCCGGTCGTATTTAACCCGCTGCTCATGCTGCCGGTGTGGATCAACAACATTGTCGGTCCAGTGGTCGTGTGGTTCTCGATGCGTGCGGGCCTGCTCAACATCCCGTCCAAAATGATTCAGGTCGGCCAGATCCCGGCACCGTTCTCGAGCGTCATGATCACAGAGGATCTGCGCGCTGTGGTCGTATACATCGTACTGTTTGTACTCTATCTGCTTGTCTGGTATCCGTTCTATAAGGTATATGAGAAGCAGTGCGTCACCGAAGAAGCGGCCGGATAACAAGCATGTGTACTTATGATGGAGGCTAACATGGAAAACAAGAACGAAAAAATGGAACAGATCGCCATGGAGATCATCCTTGCGGCGGGCGATGCCCGCACTGCCGCCAATAAGGCGCTCGATGCTGCCGAAGGCTTTGACTTCGACGCTGCGGACAGCTTTTTGAAGCAAGCGCGTGAAAACATTGTTAAGGCACACCATGCGCAGACCGAAACCATGCAGGCGGAAATCGCTTCGGAGGAGAAATTCCCGATGAGCATCCTGTTCAACCATGCACAGGATACGCTGATGACCGTCATGAGTGAGATCAATTTGGCCGAGCGTCTGATCCGCATGTATCGCATCATGCGCGACCGTCTGCCTGCGTAACAGGAGGATACCATGGAAATGCTTGAAAGAAAATTCCCCGAGGGCTTCCTGTGGGGGGCGTCGACCAGCGCATACCAGTGCGAGGGTGCGGCGCTTGAGGACGGCAAGATGCTGTCCCAGCAGGATGTGGAAAGCAGCCAGTACGCTAAGCGTACCGGCTTTGCAGACGCGTCGGTCACGAGCGACCATTATCACCGCTACAAGGAGGATATCCGGCTGTTCAAGGAGCTAGGCATGAAGTCTTATCGCTTTTCGATCGCGTGGTCGCGCATCATTCCGGATGGTGACGGTGAGATCAACGAAAAGGGCGTTTCGTTTTACCGTGCGATGATCGATGAGTGTATCGCCAATGGCATCGAGCCGATTGTCACGCTCTATCACTACGACCTGCCGATGGCGCTGGTCGAAAAATACGACGGTTGGATCAGCCGCCAGTCGGTCAAGGATTTCGAGCGGTATGCCCGCTTTGTCATCGAGACCTTTAAGGATAAGGTCAAATACTGGCTGACTATCAACGAGCAGAGCATCATTGTGCAGTTTTGGGATCGAAAGAACATTGTGCGCGACGAGTTAAAGGGCAATGATCAGCTGCGATTCCAGATGAACCATCACATGAACCTCGCGCACGCGATCGCCTGCAAGCTGGTGCATGAACTGGTACCCGGCGGTAAGGTCGGCGCGGCGCTTGGTTACTCGCCGATCTACGCAGCCAGCTGCAAACCACAGGACGCAATTGCCGCCATGAACGCACACGACCTGAAAAACTCGTTCTATCTGGATATTTATTTTAAGGGACACTACAACAAAGCGGCTCTGCGGTATCTGGAGAAAAACGGGCTTGCACCGGTCATCGAGGACGGCGATATGGATATCATCCGCGCTGGCGAGAGCGATTTTCTGGCGCTTAACTACTATAACAGTGAAGCGGCCAAGGCTTGCCCGGCCGATGCTGTGCGCAGCTGGGCGGGCTACAATCTGACCGGCAAAAAGGGTGATATGTCCGGTTATGAGACGCATCCGGGCTTTTATCAGATCTGCAAGAACCCTGAACTAGACACGACTGACTGGGATTGGGCTATCGATCCGGACGGCATGGAGTATATCCTGCGTGACCTGTACACCCGCTATAACAAGCCGCTGATGATCACGGAAAACGGCCTTGGTGCGTATGATACGCTGACCGAGGACGGTCGAGTGCACGACGATGCGCGCATCGACTACATTAAAAAGCATCTGCGTGCGATGTACCGCGCGATCGACGCAGGCGTTGAGGTGATCAGCTACAATCCATGGTCAGCGATTGACCTGCTGTCAACCAGTAACGGTTACAAAAAGCGATACGGCCTGATCTATGTTGACTGCACAGATGATGACGTTAAGGATCTTAAGCGCTATCCCAAGGATTCCTACTACTGGTATCAGAAGGTGATCGCAACGAACGGCGCGTCGATCTGGGAGGACTAAGCAAAGCGTTTACACACAGAATCTGTATGAAATAAGAAATGCATAAACCCGGTGCATATTAAAAAGTCGCGCTCACGATTTGGCATGA
>DXDE01000149.1 GCA_019115615.1 Candidatus Agathobaculum merdavium
GCATAAATCGAACGCTGCGAATGAGAGACTGGCTGACGGACTTATGCTCGGACGCAATGGTCCTGGGAGGAATACATCAGGCCAAGACTCTCTCATTCTAACAGCTTAGGCAACAATACGAAAAAAGACACTGCTGGCTGCCGTGCCTTAACCCGCAAATATATTGTAATAGGGAGGGATCACCATGAAAAAACGGCACATTCTTCTGCTTGCATGCCTGCTGCTGTGCAGTATCTTTACCGGCTGCAAACCGGCAGAAAATGAGACCGCGGACAGCGGCGCGGTGTCGACCGCAGACATGCAGCTTGCACCGATGCAGCTGACCGACGAGCAATCCCATATACTCTCACTCGCGGACATTGACACGCAGACGTTTATTGCCTATGAATACCAGGCCGACGAAAACCTGCGCTGCATCACCACCACCCGTTATATTCTGAACGACGCGCTCGAATGGGATCCCGCAGACAGCGGCTCAGGACAGATCTACAACGATACGCCGATCTCCCCCACCGGCGCCATGGCTTGGACCGATAAAGGAGACGGACAGGGATTTACACACGTGCTGTGCGAAAGCGGCGCGAGCAGTTCGAATTACACGTTCAATGCCCCCAGCCTGCCGGAGGAGGTCGCAGCAGAAAGGCTCGCGATCGGCGTCGGTACACAGTCCGAGGCTGTGTCCATCGTGTACGGTGAGGAGATCCCGATTCTGGTGCGCACGTTCCGCGACAAAAGCGAGCTGTATGTGTATGACGCGGCAAAGGATTTTGCCGATCCGTCCCGCTTTGCGGGCGATCTGTTCACCGAAGCCTATACGGTCACCTTTTCGGACAAAGTTCCGGCATAATCAGCACAAAAAGAAAAGCCGCCCACACGGGCGGCTTTTTTGCGTTTTGTTTACCGGTCCACAACCGGGATCTCACTCTCGTCCTTTTCATCCAAATGGTTCAGATAGTGCTTGGTTTCCCGCGCGATCACGCCGCTCAGCAGCAGCACCGCGATCAGGTTGGGCACCGCCATGAGCGCGTTGAGGATATTGGCGATCGTCCAAGCCAGATCGAGCGACAGCACCGGGCCGATCACGATGACCGCGATGAACACCAGCTTATAAGGCAGCATGCCCTTGCGGCCGAACAGATACTCGCAGCAGCGCTCGCCGTAGTACGACCAGCCGAGGATAGTCGAATAGGCAAAGGTGATGATGCCGATCACAAGGATCAACGGGCCGATCACCGGGATCTGCGAGAAGGCTGCAGTGGTCATCTGGCCACCGTTTTCGATCGAATCCATGTTGATCGCCGGGTTTTTCATGATCGTCGTGACAAGCACAAGGCCGGTCATCAGGCAGACGACGACCGTGTCCCAGAAGGTGCCGGTCGCGGAGACCAGCGCCTGCCGCACCGGGTTGCGGGTCTGCGCGGCGCTCGCCACCAGCGGCGCCGAACCAAGGCCGGACTCATTGGAAAACAAGCCGCGCGCCACGCCGTATTGCATCGCGATACGGATGCCGCCGCCGATCAAGCCGCCCGCGACCGCGCCCGGCTGGAACGCCAGCGTGAAGATCGCCTTAAGGGCGGGCAGGATGAAATCCCAGTTGATACCCAGAATAATCAGACAGCCGAGCACATAGAACGCCGCCATAAACGGAACGAGCTTTTCGCACACGGTCGCGATCGACTGGATACCGCCGATAATGACCACGGCCGTAATCAGCGCAAACACGATGCCGATGGCAAGCGGCGGGATATAGATCGGGCTATTGCCCTGAATGACCTCAGAAATCGCGTTGATCTGCGTGCCGCAGCCGATGCCAAAGGAGGCGAGCATGGCAAGGGCTGCGAACAGCACACCCAGCCATTTCATGTGCAGGCCGCGCTCAAGCGCATACATCGCGCCGCCCTGCATGCGGCCGTCCGCCGTCTGCACGCGGTACTTGACCGCGATCAGACTTTCCGCATACTTGGTCGCAATGCCGAACACACCAGTCAGCCAGCACCAGAGCACCGCGCCCGGGCCGCCGAGGAAAATCGCCGTGCCTACGCCGACGATGTTGCCCGTGCCGATCGTGGACGCCAGCGCGGTCGTCAGCGCCTGAAACTGGCTGACGTCGCCGGGCGAATCCGGGTCCTTGGTCACGGACAGCCGAATGCCCGTAAAGGTCTTGCGCTGGATAAAGCCGGTGCGCACGGTCATAAACAGGTGCGTGCCCAGCAGCAGCACGATCATAGGCAGGCCCCAGATCCAGTTGTCGATGGCGGTCACCGCATTGGAAAACGCCTCCATCATGTTTACCAGTCCCTTCCGTTTGTGAATCAATACAGCAAAAGGGGGGCAAAGCGACCGCTTCGCTCCCCTTTCCGGACAACGCGCCGAACAGCGCGCCCCCTGTCCCCGTATCAGGGCGTTGCACGCCGCTGTTCCCCTATCACAGTCATGTATTGGGGACATTATACCGTAAATGTTGCAGAAATGCAAGGTTTTCGTATTTTGCCGCCCTATTGTTCACGGGAAGGTGCTCCCCCCGCCTGCGCCTCTTCTGTTTTTCGGGCGGCCGAACGAACCCTCGGCACGCCACAACCGCATGGCCGGATTTATGCACAATACCTATTGCACCGCCCTGCGCAAGCAGATAAGATGGTATTACATTGCCTTTTTTGACAAAAAACACGCACAGAACAGGCATTCTTTGCCCGTTCACGGACCGAAAGGAGTACAGGCTGCATGAAAAAACCACCCTATATCGAACGGGACGGCTGTATCTATGTTTCATTCCGTTCTGCCGACCCTTCCGCTGCGGGTGCGCCTGCAGATATCTGTCCGGTCACGCCGCCGGACAAAGAAACCCTTCTGACTGATTATATGCAGGATTGGCTGCACATGATGGTCACGCAGATCCGCCACAACACGCTGGACAGCTATTGGTATATGTTCCGCCGGCACATCGAACCGTTTTACGGCCCGCGGCAGATCACGTTGCAGTCCGCTGTGCTCGCGGATTTTCAGGCCTTTGTCGATGAAAAATACCGGCAGGGGTATTCGCCGACCTCCATCCTCAAATTCCATTCCATCGTGCACAAATGCCTGCGTCACGCCGTGTCGCGCGGCATCATCGACCATAACCCCTCCGACTTTGTGATGCTGCCCAAACGCGTCCGGTACATCAGCCAGACCTTCAATCAGGAACAGCTTAACCGGTTCCTGCAGGCCGCGCGCAGTTCCCCCGCCGAGCCAGCTTTTGTGCTGGCCGCCACCTATGGCCTGCGCCGCAGCGAGGCCGCGGGGCTGCGTTGGCAGTCGGTGGATTTTGACACCAATTCCGTCCTCATCAACCACACCGCGATCTCGAGCAGCGGCCGGGTGACATACAGCGACCGCGTCAAATCAGACGCGAGCTACCGCACCCTGCCACTCATGCCCGGCATGCGGGACTATCTGACGCAGCTCCGGCAGACACAGCAGGACATGCAGCTGCGTCTGGGCGAAGCATACTATCACAACGATTATATCTGCCGCCGGGACAACGGCAGGCCGCTGCGGCCCGACTACATCTCGCAGGAGTTTTCCCGCGTTTGTCAGTCGGCGGGGCTGCCGCATATCCGCTTCCACGACCTGCGCCATTCCGCCGCCACGCTGCTGCTCAAGGAGGGGTTTTCGCTCAAACAGATTCAGGAATGGCTGGGACATGCCAACATTACGACGACCGCCAACACCTATGTCCATGTCACATACAGCGACAAGGTGCAGATGGCCGTGCATCTGGACGGTCTGTTCCAGCTTGACGGCCTGCGCCAGCGCGCGCCGTTCTGACCCTTCTCCGCCACTTTTCCGCCCATCCGGCAAAAATACCAAGCATGCACTTTCGGCTGCAAAATGCCGTCCAGACAGGCGTTTTTCCCATCATATCCCGCATCCGAACCCCCGCTTCCGTCGGAAATGTCTATTGCAAACAAAGGGGGGATATGGTAAAATGAAAAAGTTGAAATCTGATCAAAACATGCTTCCGGAAGAGGTGCAACCGTTGAAAAAGTTCCTTTCACTCGCCGTTTGCTGCACGCTCCTGCTGAGCCTGTTCACGGGCTGCTCCAGCGGCGCGAAGCATAACCAGTTATCTGCGGCCGAACTGTCCGCGGATGCGCTCGATATCGCGCAAAGCGGCCTGCACGTTGCCGTGCTGTATGACGGCAGTCAGGGAGACGCATCATGGGAGGATCTTTACTCTCGCCTGTGCCAGCCGCTGCTGCTTGGCCTGACAGCCGAGGCGGTGGATGTATCGCAGTCGTTTTCGCTTGACGGCTACGACCTGCTGTACCCCGACGAAAGTATTATGAACGCCGCAAATGCGGACAACCTGCGTGAGGATATCCAGTCCTTCACCGAGGCAGGCGGCGGCGTATTCCTGACCAACGGGTTTTACGATTTCTTTGACCGGGACTTTATCGGTGCGAAAAAGTTTTATCCGCTGGAAGCGTATCCGCATGATATGACCTATCCCGAGGTGGACGGCGACCTGCAAAAGATGCAGACCGTCACCAAGGATTTCTATACGCTGTACAGCGCCTATGACGATTTTGAATCGCTCGAAGGGCTGGACTGCGGCGTCGGCATGAAGCCCTCCACGGCGGTGGCGCTGTGCACCAGCGGTGACCTTGCTCTGTCCACCGTCAACGAATACGGCGAGGGCTATGTACTGTTCGCTTCCGGTCTGCTGCCCAACCCTTACAGCATCAGCGGCACGATGCTCGTGCAGCGCGACGAGACGCAGAAGTACCTCTCTGATACGGCATTGAGCACGGCGCGCCTGCTGGAAAACTCGTTTGCCGCGTTTTATCTGGAACGCACCGCAGGCTTTTCCGCTTGGCGGGTGTATGGCGCGTTCGGCCGACCCACCATGAGCTGGGAGCTGCATTTTGAAGAGCTGGGCGGCTATGCCGACGGCTCCGGCATCGCGTTTGCCGAGCTTTGCAAAAAATATTCGCAGATCCCATCCTACACGGTCGTGCGCAACAGCTATACCTGGTTTATCCGCAGCGAAACCGTCACTTCCTTGCTCGGGGAAAGTGCGGACAAGCCGACGTTTTCCATGGATCTGTACGAAAACGCCTATTCCTCCGGCGCGCATGTCGCCGCCGGTGACGTATGGCTGTCGCAGGCGTCCATTGAGGACGGCGGCAGCTACTTCAAGGATTATCCCGAATATGACCTGCGCACCTATCCGGACGTATGCGATCTGGACGGCGACGGCACGCTCGACCTGATCTGCGGCTCGTCGGACGGCAAGCTGTATTTCTACCGCGGCAAGGGCTATGACGACCGCATGCTGACCGAAGCCGCCGTAGCGCTGACCGATGGAAACGGCACGCCGCTTGCGGTTTCCGGCTATTCCGCGCCCGTCACCTGCGACTGGGACGGCGACGGCATCCTCGATATCCTGTGCGGTGCAGCGGACGGCAAGGTCTACCTGTTCCGCGGTCTGGGCGGCCTGACCTACGCGGCTGCGGGCGCGATGGCGGACACCGGCCTTGGCTCGCAGGTACTGCCCGACTGGGGCGATATCAACGGCGACGGCTATGCCGACTTGGTTTGCGGCTCGAACGCCGGGCAGCTGCTGGTGCTGTATGGCACGGCGGACGGCCTGCCCGCCTCGGGCTTTACGCAGATCGCGGTTTCCGGCATTTCCGGCAACTGGCTGTCCCCGCGCATCTATGATGTGCAGAAGGACGGCAAGGCCGATCTGCTGGTCGGCACCTTTGACGGCTATATTGCCATCCTGCGCGGCGACGGGCAGGGCGGCTTCACCGAGGACGGCTTTATCGAGCTGGACGAACTCAACTACAAGGGCAACCACAACGCCAAATTCGGCAACAACTGCGTGCCTGTGATGGCGGACATCAACGGCGACGGCATCGACGATCTGATCTGCGGCAGTCTGGAATACGGCATGGCCTATCCGATCGACAGCCCGTATTTCCCCTATCACGACGAGCTTGCCGAGCAGCTTTCCTACTTTGCCGACAACGAAATGTACGTCGGCGTACACTTCTACACCTCGGCCTATTCCTCCGCCGAGCGCGAGGCATACGAGCTGGACAAGCATCTGGAAGCGCTTGCTTCCTATGGTGTCGATACCGACCGCATCGGCGCAACCCAGCACACATGGTTTACCAGCAGCCTGAGCCCGTCGCAGTCGTTCCTCTCGCAGTGGGAGGCAGGGCTGCTCTGGAACACCGGCTATGCTGCGCCGAACGACCCATTCCCTTATCCGCAAAACAATGCGCACAGCGTCATCAGTCTGCCGTTCTTCGTGACGCAGGACGGGGAATGGACGATTTTGCTGCAAAACTGCGCTTCGCTGCTGTATGCGGACGATGCTTGGCCGGATATGTCCGCGCGGTACGGCATGCCGATGTGCGTATACTACCACTGTGACTTTACGTCCGAAGACAGCGCCACCTCGGAAGCCAAGATCCAGCAGGTGCAGGCGTTCCGCGAAAAATACGGATACAGCTTTGTCATGGAAAACCAGCTGGCAAGCGCTGCTGCGGCGGCGATCAACCTCGACCTTTCGATTGAGAAAAACGGCTCGTCCGGCTTCGATCTTACATTGACCGGCACGGGCGAGGCAACCGACTTCCCGCTGTATGACGAGGGCTACCAGAACGCCTGCGGCGTGCGCCTGTGCTTCGGTGAAGCCATGCGCGGCCGTGATATCCGCACCGACGCGGATATCTGGTACTGGGATGGGGACGACCTGTGCATCGGCCTGAACCGCCCGGTGCGCGTTTATGAAGCATCCGCCGAAAACGAGGCCGAAACCGCGCATCTGACGCTGGTCAACCTGCCCGCGAAGGTAACCGCGGACGGCAGCAGCGTCACGCTCGCTTTCTCGGAAGGCGGCTATATGGAAGCGGAAACCAGTGTCCCGGCGACCACCACGTCCGAGGGCTGGAGCGCGCAGGAAAGCGCGAACGGCGGCACACGGTTTACCAAATATGGAGCGGCGGGTACGCTCGTGATCAATTACGGAGAGTGAGAACATGAATTCAGTCATCTGCCTGCTGGAGCGGGCTGCCGCGCACTGGCCTGAGCGCACCGCGGTCACGGATGAGCACCGGAGCCTGACCTACCGCGAGCTGCGCGAGAACGCGCGCCGCGCGGCAAGCGGCCTGCTGCGCACCGGAGACAGCACCGCGCCGGTTATGGTTTATCTGCCCAAGAGCGCGGAAATGCTCATCGGCTTTAACGCGGCCATGTATGCAGGCCGCCCCTATGTCCCGACGGACGCGGCCGCGCCCGCGCAGCGGCTTCAGAAAATCCTGTCCAATTCGCACCCCTCGGCGGTCGTGACCAACCGCCAGTTGGGCGAAGGTCTGGCCGGTATCGACCTCGGCGGCGTGCCGGTGCTTTATATCGACGAGCTGGTGCAGTGCGAAGAGGACGCGGCGGCGGTCGATGCGGCAGTTGCCCGCGTCACGGACGCCGACCCCGTTTATGTCATGTACACCTCGGGCTCGACTGGCGAACCCAAGGGCGTTACCATCCCGCACCGCGGCGTGCTGCTGTTTGCGCGCTGGGCGGAAAAGACCTTCGGCTGGGACTGCGAAACCATCATTGCCAATCAGGCGCCGCTGTACTTCGACGTTTCTGTTATGGACGTATACGGCGCGATGCGCTGCGGCGGCAAGCTGATCCTGACCCCCGAGGTGCTGTTCCGGTTCCCGAACAAGCTGCCTGAGTTTTTGCAGGAAAACGCGGTCACCTCGATCTACTGGGTGCCGACCGTTATGATTAACATTGCAAACTCGGGCGCGCTCGACGGTATCGAGCTGCCCGCGCTCAAGAGCGTCGCGTTTGCGGGCGAGGTCATGCCCAATTTGCAGCTGAATGTCTGGCGGCGCGCGCTGCCCGGCCGCATTTTCGCCAACCTGTACGGCCCGACCGAGACCGACGTCTGCACGGCTTATGTGGTTGACCGCGACTTTGCCGACGGCGACCCGCTGCCTATCGGCAAGCCGCTGCCCAACATGAAGGTGCTGCTGCTCGGCGAGGACGGCATGCCGGTCAAAACCGGCGAGACCGGCGAGATCTGCGTGGCGGGTTCGGGCGTCAACATCGGCTACTGGAACCGCCCCGACCTGACCGAACGCGCCTTTACCACCGACCCGCGCAACACGGCGTGGCAGGAGCGGTATTACCGCACGGGCGACCTCGGCTGGTACAACGAGTACGGCGAAATCATGTTTGCCGGACGGCGGGACGGGCAGATCAAGCTGCGCGGCAACCGCATCGAACTGGGCGAGGTGGAAAACGCGGCGCGCCTGCTGCCCGGTGTGGAAAACGTATGCGTCATTTTCGACAAGGCGCGGCAGGAGATCGTGCTGTTCCTCGAAACGGCGCAGGAAATCCCGCTGCGCACCGCAAGAAGGGAAATGCGCGGCACGCTGCCGACCTACATGATGCCGGGACGCATCGTCTGCATGGAAAAGCTGCCGCATAACGCAAATGACAAGATCGACCGCGTGTCGCTCACAAAATGGTTGGAGGAGAATTGAAAATGGAAGAAATCACTGCAAAACTGGAAGAATACATCCGCAAGCTGTGCGACGCGGAGGACGATCCGGAGTTTGGTCTGGATGTCAACCTGTTCGACACGGGCTTTCTCGACTCGGTCGGCTCGATGGACGTGATCGTATTTGTGGAAAAGACCTTCGGGGTCGAGATCAGCCAGCGCGACCTGACCCTGTACCCGATGAACACGGTAAATGAAATCGCCACCATCGTTGGCAGCAAGAAGGGGCTCTGCTGACATGTGGTTTTTGGAGGCTGACATCGCCCTGCGGCTGCTTGGCGGCTGCCTGCTCTGGGCGATTCTCAGCATGCTTGCGCGCAAGTTCTGGTCGCAGGCCAAACTCGACCGCTTTTTGGTCATCCTCGACCTTGCGCTGATCGCCTATGTATCCGAGTGGCTGGCGGTGTTTTACGCCGTCTACACCGTGCTGACCTACGGCATCGCCCATCTCGCGGGACGCGGCGAGGGAAAAGGGCGCAAACCGCTGTTTGTGTTCTGCTGCCTGCTGTGCGCCGTGCCGTTCTTCTACCTGCGTCTGCTCGATCTGTTTCCTGAACTGCCGCTGCTGTTCGCGCTCACCGGCCTTGCCTACAACATGCTCAAGGCGGTGGACGCGGTCTACTATGTCTACTACACCGGCGAAAAGCTGGATTTTCTGCATTACGCCAACTATATGCTGTTTTTCCCGGTCATCACGGCCGGCCCGATCCTGCGCTACCGCGATTTTTCGCACAGCCTTGCCCGGCCGGAGGCGGTAAACGGCGAAAGCCTGACGCGCGACTTCAAGCGCCTGATCCGCGGCTATTTCAAAAAGGTCGTGCTGCTGGTGCTGGTCAGCGCGGTGCTCGCACGGCTGACCGCGTTTACGCCGCGTCCGTGGCTGTCGGTTATCGCGTGCCTGTTCAGCTATCTGCTGCTTTGGCTGGATATGTCCGGCTATGCGGATATCGCGATCGCGATGGGCGGTTTCCTCGGCCTTAAAGTGCCGGAAAACTTCAAAAGCCCGCTCAAGGCCGCGTCGTTTACGCAGTTCTGGCGCAACTGGCATGTGTCGCTGACCGACTGGATCCGCGAACACATCTTCGTTGTCCTCAACGGCAAGCGGCTTAACCGCTTCCAAGGCGCGTTCATGGGCTTTGGCACGATGATGGTCATGGGTCTGTGGCACGGCTTCTCCCTCACCTTTGTGCTGGACGGCCTGATGAACGGCAGCCTGCTCGCCATCGAGCACCTGCTCGGCATCACGACCGTCAAGCGCGGCGCGAACCGTTACTATCTGTTCTTCCGCCGCTGCATCGTCACACTGGTGTTCTCGTTTACGACCATTTTCTACACGCTCGACCAGACGCAGCTTGCCGCGGTCCTGCATGGCTTCGTAAATCTATGAGAGGGGGCGCCACAGTAGTTTGACACGTTTTTTGAAAAAGGGCGGCCTGATCGCCGCCGTACTGATCGTTGCGCTGCTGGCGGACTTTGGTCTGGCGGCGTCCGGCTGGATTCAGAATAGCGGCTATTTCCGTCTTAACGATTTTGAAGTTACCCAGCAGGATCACCCCGAGGAAGTCTGGGACCGCGTGATCTTCGGCTCGTCCGAGCTGGTCTCGGCTTACCGCGAGGATCTGACGCAGGCGAACTATGTCAACCTCGGCATGGACTACGGCACGCTGCGCGACCTTGTGGAAATGCTCGAGGGCGGCTATATCAATGTCGGCTCGGAGCTGGTGCTGGCGCTGAACTGGGGTGTCATGTATGACGACATGGACACCAACCCGACCTATGCGTGGCACCGCAAGTGGTATCAGCCGTATACCTATTTCCAGCGCGACCGGCTGCAGCCCTTCGTGATGGAGACCTTCAACGCCCTGATGGGCAACGGCGAGTTCCGTACCTCTAACACCGAGCAACAGAAGATTTTCTACTACGGCAACATGACGCAGGCCGAACTGGATGAACGCCGCGAGCGCCTGCACGGCCTGTATTTCAACGGCGGCATGGAGCTGTATGCGGACAACCTTGCCGCGATGGAAGAAATCTACGCCTTCTGCGCGGAGAACGGCATCCGGGTGCGCGCACTCTGGCTGCCGGAAAACCCGCTGGTCGAGCTGGAACCGCTCGACGTGGAACTGCGCGAGCAATGCCGCGCGGTCAGCGAGGCTGCGGGCGTGACGTTTTACGATATGACGGATGCGCTGGAAGCGGACTGCTTTTACGATACTGGGCATCTGGATTATGACTATGGTGCCGTTGTCTTTACGGAGGTGCTGGATCAATGGCTTCTTTCCTGAAAAAATGGATCGACCGGCAGAAGGAACGCCCGTACTGGATGGTACTGAGCATCTTCGGCTATGCGCTGATGCTGCTGGCTGTGCTCGCCTTTTTCTCCGGTAACGGCGCGTTTATCTACGAGGGCTTTTAAGCGCCGCACAAACATCCAAACAGCAACAAAAACGCCTTCGCGCGGATTTCCGCGCGGGGGCGTTTTTCTTTATCTCCATCCGTGAAAAATCACGCAAAAAGTGAAAATCTATCTCCTCGTACCCCTTCTCCCCAAAGCGTCCCAAGGCATTGCATCCACCCCCACAAGCTGTTATCCTGTTCTCAGAAAGAACAGTCGGCTGAAACCAAAAGTGAGAAAGGGTGTGAAAACCGTCCGCTGTGCGGCTCCGCACAGCAGTAATCCCCCCGGGGACGGAGGACCCCGAAAAAAGATGAGAAAAGGGTGAAACAATACGCTATGATGCAGAAAATTCAAAAATTCGGCGGCGCGATGTTTACACCGGTCCTGCTGTTCGCATTCGCGGGCATCGTGGTCGGCATCGGCACGCTGTTCACGACCGAAGCCATCATGGGTGATCTGGCCAAGCCGGACAGCCTGTTCTACCAGTGCTGGAACGTGATCCTGCAAGGCGGCTGGACGGTGTTCAACCAGCTTCCGCTGCTGTTCGCAGTGGCCCTGCCAATCGGCATGGCAAAGAAGCAGAACGCACGCTGCTGCATGGAGGCGCTCGTCCTCTACCTGACCTTCCACTATTTCCTCAGCACCATGCTCTCCCAGTGGGGCACGGCGTTCGGCGTGGACTTTGCCGCTGAGGTCGGCGGCACGAGCGGCCTTGCAATGATCGCCAACATCAAGACGCTCGACATGGGCATGATCGGCGCACTGGGTATCTCCGGCATCGTCATTTGGCTGCACAACAAATTCTACGACACCGAGCTGCCGGACTGGCTCGGCTCGTTCAACGGTTCCACCTTCGTATTCATGGTCGGCTTTTTCGTCATGATCCCGGTCGCGCTGCTCGCGGCTGTGGTCTGGCCCAAGGTACAGCTCGGCATGCTGGCCTTCCAGGCATTCGTCAAGGGCGCAGGCGCGCTGGGCATCTGGATCTTTATCCTGCTGGAACGCCTGCTGATCCCGTTCGGCCTGCACCACATTCTGTACTCCCCGTTCTACTATGACAATGCGGTTGTCCCCGGCGGCCTGTACGCTTACTGGGCGACCCGGCTGCCCGAGATCGCGGCTTCGACCGCTTCGCTCAAGTCGCTGGTACCTGAGGCGGGCTTTACCGCGACCGGCTTCTCCAAGGTATTCGGCTGTCCCGGCATTGCGCTGGCGTTCTACGCAACCGCCCGCCCGGAAAAGAAAAAGAAGGTCATGGCGCTGCTCATCCCGATCACGCTCACCGCAATCTTCTGCGGCGTAACCGAGCCGATCGAGTTCACCTTCCTGTTCATCGCCCCGCCGCTGTTCGTGGTGCACGCGATTCTCGCCGCGACGCTGTCGACCGTGATGTACCTTGCCGGCATCGTCGGCATCCACTCGGGCGGCGCGATCGAAATGGCCTCCCTCAACTGGATCCCGCTGATGGCGAACCACTGGCAGCAGTACCTGCTGATGCTGGTCATCGGTCTGGTGTTCACCGGCATCTGGTTTGTCGTATTCCGCTTCCTGATCCTCAAGTTCAATTTCCAGACCCCGGGCCGTGAGGCGGACGCAGACGACATCAAATTCTACTCCAAGCAGGAATATCGCGATAAGCAGGCCGCCGACAAGGCCGGCAAGGGCGCTGCGGGCGGCAAGGACGAACTGGCCGCACGAGTGCTCGAAGGTCTGGGCGGCGCGGACAACATCGTCGACCTGACCAACTGCGCGACCCGTCTACGCGTCAATGTCAAGGATATCAACCTCGTCAAACCAGATACATACTTCAAATCCATCGGCGCGCACGGCGCAATGGTCAAGGGCAAGTCCGTGCAGGTCATCATCGGCCTGTCGGTGCCCAAGGTGCGCGCGAACGTCGAAGCGCTGCTCGGCATGGAAGCAGCCGAAGAAACCTGATGTAACATAAGAAAGGAAGAACCGCCATGGCAAAAACCAAGCAGCTGTGCGCCCCCACCAAGCTGGACCGTTGGTTCCGCATCCTGCAGATCGTGTTATTCTGCATGCCCTTTGTCTACCTCGCCTATCTGCGGGTAGGCACGGGCGGCGCGTCCCTGCAGGACGAGGGCGTGCTCTCCGGCAACCCTGCCATGGCGGTCACCCTGCTGGCCGCCATGCTCCAGCCCTATGTCGGCTGGCTGCTGATGCTGTGCCAGCGCCGTCTGGCCGACGGCCGCACGGCCTACGCTGTGGTCAACATGACCCTGCTGCTGATCGCTGAGCTGATGACAATGAGCTCGGTCGGCGTTGTCGGTCTCGGCCTGATCCTGTTCAAAACCGTCCGCACCTACGGCATGGGACCGTCGGCTGCATGGCGCGCCGCGGACAAAAAGCGCCTGTTCGCCGAGTGCGGCGGCAGCGTGCTGGTGCTCCTGCTTGCCGGGCTGTGCCTGTTCGCCACGATGCGTCTGGGCGGCCTGCCGCTCTAAACCAAGTATCAACTACCACTTCATTTTTCACCGTTCTATAAGGAGGAACAGAGAATGTCGAACAAGAAATATGCTGTTACCGTCGCCGGCGGCGGCTCTACCTTCACCCCGGGCATCGCGCTGATGCTGCTCGAAGAGCGCGACCGCTTCCCGATCCGCAAGATCATGTTCTACGACAACGACGCCGAGCGTCAGGAAATCGTCGCCAAGGCGTGCGAGATCTACCTGAAGGAGAACGCGCCCGACATCGAGTTCGGCTACACGACCGACCCCGAGACTGCCTTTACCGACATCGACTTCGTGCTGGCACACATCCGCGTGGGCAAGTACGCGATGCGCGAAAAGGACGAGAAGATCCCGCTCAAATACGGTGTGGTCGGTCAGGAGACCTGCGGCCCCGGCGGCATTGCCTACGGCATGCGCTCGATCGGCGGCGTTATTGAAATCCTGGACTACATGGAGAAGTACAGCCCGAACGCGTGGATGCTCAACTACTCCAACCCGGCGGCCATCGTTGCAGAAGCGACCCGCCGCCTGCGCCCGAACTCCAAGATCCTCAACATCTGCGACATGCCGATCGATCTGGAAGAGAAGATGGCCAATATGGTCGGCCTGAAGAGCCGCAAGGAGATGCAGGTCGGCTACTACGGCCTGAACCACTTCGGCTGGTGGCACAAAATCTACGATAAAGAAGGCAACGACCTGATGCCTGCCATCAAGGAGCACATGGCCAAAAACGGCTTTGCCGACGCGCTCTCCATGACCAACCAGCACGTCGATGACAGCTGGATCGCGACCTTCCAGAAGGCGCGTGACGTCTACGCGGTCGACCCGTCCACCATCCCGAACACCTATCTGAAATACTACCTGTTCCCGGATTATGTTGTCGAGCACTCCGACCCCAACTACACCCGCGCCAACGAGGTCATGGACGGCCGCGAGAAGCACGTATTCGGCATCTGCCGCGACATCATCGCCAAGGGCACGGCCAAGGACGGCGGCTTTGAAGCCGACGCACACGCGACCTACATCGTCGACCTTGCCTGCGCGATTGCTGAGAACACGCAGGAGCGCTTCCTGCTGATCGTGCCGAACGAAGGCGCGGTCGAGAACTTCGACCGCACCGCCATGGTCGAGATCCCCTGCATCGTCGGCTCCAACGGCTACGAGCGCATCTGTCAGGGCGCGATCCCGCAGTTCCAGAAGGGCCTGATGGAGCAGCAGGTCAGCGTCGAGAAGCTGGCCGTCGAGGCTTGGATCGAAGGCAGCTACCAGAAGCTGTGGCAGGCGCTGACGCTGTCGCGCACTGTGCCGAGCGCACGCGTGGCCAAGCTGATTCTGGACGACCTGATCGAGGCCAACAAGGGCTACTGGCCGGAACTGAAATAAACTGCTTTACTCCTTCACTTTCCCCTTATACCAGCCGCACGGGAACCAAAGGTTTCCGTGCGGCTTTGTGTTGTTTTGGCGGCTTGGCTGGACAAACGTCCGCGCGTCCGATATACTGTTGGTAACAACAGGGAAAGGGGGCGGCGCTGCCATGACGCTCGACGAGTTGTTTAACGCCCATCGGTCGCAGCTGGGCGAAAACGACCTGTACATCTGGAACTATATCACCGCCCACCGGCGCGAGTGCGCCGCGCTGTCCATCGAAGCGCTCGGGCGGCGCTGCAACGTGTCCCGCACGACCATTCTGCGCTTCGCGCACAAACTCGGGCTGCACGGCTTCAGCGAGCTCAAGGTGCTGCTGCGCATGGAGGACAAGCAGCAGCACGCGCTGCCAGACTATATCGAGCAGACCTGCGCGGTCTACACCGACATGATCGCGGATATCCGCGCCAAGGACTGCACCGCGCTGTTCCGCCGCATTGACGAGGCGGAAAACCTCTATGTATTCTCGTCCGGCATGCTGCAGGACGCGGTCGCGCGCGAGCTGTGCCGCGCGTTCCTCTCCTGCGGCAAATGGTTCTATACCATCCACGCGGGTACGGAAGCGGATGTCCTGCTGCACAATGTGACCGAACGCGACCTTGTCATCATCCTGTCGGTATCAGGCGAATCGCCGCAGGTGCTTCAGCTGGCGCGCGCGCTGCGCGTGCGCAGCATCCCGGCCGTGTCCATCACCCGCCGCCGGGACAACACGCTCGCCCAGCTTTGCCCCATGCGGCTATATGTCGGCACAGTGGAAATGGAAATGAACGCGCTCGGCACGCAGTACCAATCGACCACGTCGTTTTTCATTTTGGTCGAGCTGCTGTTCCTGAAATACATGGCCTATCGAAACGGAGGCGACCATGAGACTGGAAGACCTGATCGAGCAGAATTACCATAAGCTCAGCGAAAACGATCTGTACATCTGGGAGTACATCCACCGGCACCCGGATGAGTGCCGGTCGATCTCGATCGACCAGCTGTCTGCCGCCTGCAACATTTCACATACCACCATCCTGCGTTTTGCCAAAAAGCTCGGGCTGAAGGGTTTCAGCGAGCTGAAAATCGTGCTCAAATGGCAGCAGCCTGCGGGCGGGGGCAGCTTTCCGCAGGACACGCTCGAACGCAGCGTGCAGGACTACCGGCAGACGCTGGAATACATGAGTTCGGTCGAACTGGGCGACCTGTTTTCCCTCATGGACAGCGCGGGCAAAATCTATGTCTACGGTTCGGGCAGCGTCCAGCAGCTTGCCGCGCGCGACCTCAAGCAGAAATTCTTTACGGCAAACAAACTGCTGTATGTGGTTGAAGGCGAGGAGGAAATGCGCCATCTGACCGACCGGATCGCGGAAAATGACCTCGTGTTCCTCATTTCACTCTCGGGCGACAACGCCTTTGTCAACCAAACTGCCGAGTGCATCAAGCACCGTGGCGGTGTTGTTGCGTCGATCTGCCGCATCCAGTCCAACCGTCTGATCTATTTGAGCGATATCAATATCCCGTTTTTCACCCATCAGATCGACCTTGGAACCAACATTGAATACTGGCCGACCAACCTTCTATTTATGATCAATGAATTCCTGATCCTGCGCTATCTGCAATATCGCAGCGGCCATGCGGGATAACCGACTAAAAATGAGACCGTCCCGCGGGATATTCCCCGCAGGACGGCCTTTTTGTCATCATCTGCACTTTTTCAGGCGCAAAACAGTGCGCGCACCACTTCTGCTGTTATGTTACGCGGCCGCGTCCTGTGCGTGCGCCGTCATGTAGGCCGCCAGCCGCACGCCGACATTCTCCTGCAGGTTGCGATAGAAGAACTGGTAATCATAGACATGGTAGATCCCCGCCTCAAATATATCGATCGCAGGAGGATACGTGTCGGGCGATACGTCGGGCACTTTGAGCGCGCCGCGCTCCTCATCGATATAGGCGCCGGTCAACTGCGGCACTTCGAGCAGGATATTGCCCTCATAATCGGTAAAGCACGCACCCTGATTTTCCTCCTTGGAAGCGGGCGTGCCGTCGGTCTTCCAGTTGAGCGGGTTGATGGCGAGCGTGCGCACCCCAGCCGGGATCATGGTCGACTGGGTGATATTCTCCGCTTCGCTGTTAAACGCGATGATAACGCCGGTGTCATCCTCGCCGGATGCAAAGCGCAGGTGCGGGTTTTCGTCCATTTCCTGCTCGGTGATACGCCAGCCAATCGCATAGCAGGCAACCAGCTTATCGTTCAGCGCCTCGTCGGCAAAGAACTCCTTCATCAGCCGCAGGCTCATATCCGCGCCCTGCGAGAAACCGGCCAGAATAATCGGCTGGCCGTCATTATAATGCGCCAGATAGTAGGAAAAAGCATCCCGCACATCCTCGTATGCCACGGAAAGGTACGCTTCCAGTTCCTCCTCGGGCAGCTGATAATCGGTCAGCGACGCCTGCCGGTAATACGGGGCGAAAAAGCGGCAATCCTTCTCATAAATCCCCTTTTCCATATTGATCGCGCCGAGGAAATTGGCCTTGGTTTCCGCATCCTCCAGCGACATGTTGGACGCCTCTTCCTCCCCGCCGATATACACCGTCGGGGCAATGAAAAACACATCGGCCGCGCCGACCTGCGTGTCCCCCAGATAGGCCCAGTTTTCCGCCTGTGCATACATCGATTCCTCATGCGTCTGATCCGGCATCAGCTGCGAGGCGTCCTGTCCCATACCGCCGCACGCGGTCAGCGCCGTCAAGATGAGCAGCAGCGCAGCGATCGCTCTTTTCTTCATACGGCTTCCTCCGGCGATAACTCGCCCTGCGCGAGCAAATCCCGCACCTCCAGCAGATCCTTGCAGCAGCGGGTATACAGCTTCGCAATCTCCTCATTCGGTGGGATCAGGTCGGGCACCATCACCGTGACCGCCCCAGCCGCGTATCCCGCGCGGACGCCGTTCAAGCTGTCCTCCAACACCAGACAGTGCCGGATATCCACGCCGAGCTGCTCTGCGGCCAACAGAAAGATGGCGGGATCTGGTTTGGTCCGCGTCACATCCTGTCCACTGACCTGCACACAAAAACAATCGGTCAGGCCGGTGTTTTTCAGATTGCCCTCGATTAGCTTATGTGAGCTTGAACTGGCCACCGCGCACGGGATATGCTGCTGACGCAGATAACTGAGCAGTTCACGCGCGCCCTTTTTGACCGGCACCGGCTGCTTGAACCGTTCCTCGCCAAGCTCCATGAACAGCGCGACGATCCGGGCTGCATCCGCCTGCGGGAAATAGTCCCGTACATACTCCTCATATACCTTGCCCGACATACCGCGGCCGCCTGCATAAAACTCCTCCGACGGCAGCGGCAGCCCCATCCGCCGACAACATTCCGGCCACAGCGTATCCCAGATACGCTCGGTGTCAAACAGCAGGCCATCCATATCAAAGATCACACCCTGCAGCATGCACTCTCTCCCTTCTGTTCGATGCCGCGCCATACGGACGCGCAGCACCATTGTCTTTTGTCCCGCCCTCCATGATAGCATATCGGCAACGACATGACAATCGGACAAATCTCACATCTTTATACGCCCTTGACGCCCTTGCCCACATGGCTGCGCGGTGCGCCGGAACGGCCGTGTCTTGATTCCCCTATCCTGCTCACAGCGAATGGAACACCGGCTGCATGCAGTCAAACGTGCAGAACTGCCGGAAGCCCAACTCACGCAGCAGCGCGCGTGTCTCGGTGATGTGCGTGCCCAGATACGCGGGCGCATGGCTGTCGCTGCCGATGGTCAGGATGGTGCCGCCAAGCTCCCGGTACAGCTTCAATATCTCCACCGACGGGGTGGTATCCGACAGCCCATACCGATGGGACGAGGTATTGACCTCGATCCCCTTTCCATCCTCGATCACGCAGCGCAGGATCTGCTCGACGATCGGCCTCACCCGCCTAAACGGGTAAACGCCCTGCTTGTCGTACCGTGTGATCGAGTCCAGATGCCCCAGCACACTGTAATCCTTGTATTCCTGCATCACGGCAAGCAGTTCCTCGTAATATCGCTCGTGATACTCCTGCTGCGTACGGCCGCGCTGGAAGTCCTGCGTCCAGAATTCCTGATCGCCCACCTGATGGATGGACAGAATGACAAAATCCAGCGGATAGCGTGCCATGAGCGCGCGGTATCGCGGTATGGTATGCGTCTGCATGCCGAACTCCAGCCCGATCTTGATGCGGATGCGGTCGCCGTAGCGCTGCTGTAACTCATGCAGCTGCGCCATGTAACGCGGATAGTCGACATTCATCCGCGGACGGCTGCCATAGTACGGGATTTCGCCATCTTCGTCCCAATCCACCTTGATGCCGTAATCCACATGGTCGGTCAGACAGATCTCATCCATGCCCATCGCGACCGCATCCCGGATCACCTGCTCGAGCGGATAATCCGAGTCGTCGCTGTATGCCGAATGTACATGATAGTCCGCAAACATCCTGTTCCCTCCATTTTAAGCCCACAAGCCATATCCATGCACTGCAAAATTGTCATGTGGCTTGCAATTTGCATCTGTTTTGGGTTCTTTCCATTATATCATAAACTGCAGCACAGAACGAACAAAATGCCTGCAGCATAAAACCACCGGTTCAGCCGGTGGTTTTGTGTACATGTTTGATTTATGCCAGCCATTGCAGGTTTTTGTCCTGCGTCAGGCTGCTCAGACCGTAAACAAACAGGATTTCGTCCGCCGGGTTCTCACGCAGCCAATCCGAAATGGTCTGCCGCTTGAAATAGCGCAGGTCGATCAGATCGATCGTGCGGTATTCCTCGGCAAGGAACGGCGCAAGCGCATGCGCATATGAATCCTTAATGACCAGCAGCCGCTTGTCCGACTGGGCATCCGTCTCGATGTGCACGCGCGCATGGTTGCCGCTGAGGAACACCGGATATTTGTCCGCCTGCTCGAGATACTGGTAAAACAGCATACCCTGCTGCGTGACCGGCGCGCGGCCGTCGCCATCGTAGACCGTGGTCGTGGTATGCAGCTCCGGATCGGTCCACAGCTCGATCTCATCCGGCGGGGTCAGCCACAGCCCGCTTTTGGAATAGGATGTACCGTAAAAATCCGGCACGCGTTCGACATCGAACACCTCGGGCGGCACGGACGCCGCGTTCCGTTCCTGCATCAGCAGGCTGTACGCGCGATACGCGCCCGCACTCGTCCAGTGATGATCGGTGCGGTAATAAAGCGTTTCCGGGGCATCCGCCGCGCGAAAATCCCCGATCACGTCCACCCATCGCAGGCTGTCGCCCGCCATGCGGCGCGCCCGCTCGAGCAGGTCTGCGTCCGGATAATCCAAGTGCACCTTGGGCAGCTCGTCCTCGACCACCGCCCCCGCGCCCGGCACAGCCATCAGATAGACCGGCACCTCCTGCGCCTCGGCAAAGGCCGTGATCACCTGCATATTATCTTCCAGCGTCTTGCCGTCATCCTGCAGCGGCGCAGGGAACAGCCAGCCGTCCCTGCCGCGCACAATTTCTCCCACTGCGCCGCGTCCCTCGGCCTGCGTCAGATAGGCGTTTGCGCCCACCCAGCCGTCACGCCCAGCGAAATGGTCAGCCACATAGCTTTCGATCTGCCGAAACAGGCTGCCGTCCGCAACCGCGGCCGCGCTGACGACGGGCGGCTGCGCCAGCACACGTTTTTCGTTTTCCGAAAAGCTATCATGCGGCAGCAGCCAGAAGGCCGCCTGCATGCCGACCAGAACCTCGCAGAACAGCAGCGCCACCGCGCGGGGATGCTTAAACTGCATGAAAAGAACTCCTTTTAGAATCGAAAATACAAGAATGGGTTATAGCTCTGCGCCACCAGCGCGGCTGTGCTCGCGGCAAGCAGCAGCAAACAGCAGACCGGTGCGCCCCAGCGCACCAGCCGGGTATGCTCCCGCGCCTGTACCAGCCGCGCCGCAGCCGGCAAGCAGACCAATATGGCGACAACCAGCAGCGGCAAGTAGGACAGCGCCCAGACCGCCGCCTGCCGTGAGAGCAGCCCGCCGGACAGCGAAAACATCGTGCGCAGATAGGCACCAAGCGCGCCAAAGTCCTCGATCGCGAACAGTACCCAGCCCAGCATGACCAGCGCCATCGTCAGGATGTGCCGCAGCGCGCGCGGCAGGCGCGCAAGCCGCTCCTCACCCAGCTGCCGCTCGATCAGCAGCAGCGCGAAGTAGTACAAACCCCACAGAACATAGTTCCATGCCGCACCGTGCCACAGGCCGGTCAGTGCCCATACGACAAACAGGTTGACCACCGTGCGCGCCGCGCCGCGGCGGCTGCCGCCCAGCGGGATATAGCCATAATCGCGGAACCAGCGGCTGAGCGTGATGTGCCAGCGCCGCCAGAAGTCCTTGATGCTGCACGCAGCATAAGGATAGCGGAAATTGACCGGTATCTCAAATCCAAACAAGGCGCCAAGCCCACGCGCCATATCCGAATACCCGGAAAAATCAAAGTAAATTTGCAAGGTGAACGCTGCTGCGCCCAGCCATGCACCCACAAGACCGGGGCCGTCCGGCAGGGTGCGCAGACCGTCCCATAGCTGCCCCATCGGGTTTGCCAGCAGCATCTTTTTGCCAAGGCCGACCAGCAGCAGACAGAAGCCGTTCGCGATTTTCTGCCATGTCTCCTCGCGCGCGGCAAGCTGGCCTTGCAACTCGTCATACCGGACGATCGGCCCGGCGATCAGCTGCGGGAAAAAGGTCATATAGGTCGCAAACGGGACAAAGCGGTGTTCCGCCGGGGCAGAGTTCCGATACACATCGACCACATAGGATACGACCTGAAAGGTATAAAACGAGATACCGAGCGGCAACGGCAGCGGGCTGGCAAGCAGTCGCCCCAGCCCAATGCTATCCAGCACAAAGGCCGTATACTTGAACACAGCCAGCAGGCCGAAGTCGAGCACCAGCGCTGCACCCAGCCAGAACCTGCGCACGCGCGGCTCGGCGCTGCGCGCGATCAGCCGTCCGATCTGCCAGTTGGCCAGCGCGGTCAGCAGAATGACCGGCAAAAACCACGGCTCGCCCCAGCCGTAAAACACCAGATTGGCCGCGAGCAGGAACGGGTTGCGCCACCGGCGCGGAAACCGGTAATATCCCACCAGCACGACCGGCAGGAAGAAAAACAAAAACACCAGACTGGCGAAGCTCAAACCGGCACCGCCTTTACGGGTTCAGCAGCTCGCGCACAGCCGTTTTGGCCGCGTCATTATCCGCCGTGACACAGTACACCACATACACGCCGTCCTGCTCGAGCACTGCGCTTTCCAGCTTGGGCACTTCCTCGGGCTTGTAGTCCGAATAGCCCTTGATCCAGCTGTCGGTGAAGGTCTGCAGCGCATCTGCGATATCTGACGCGGTCTCCGTATCCGTCGCCTCAAACACCGCAAGGCTCTCCGCGCTTGCACCGCTGCCGACCCAAGCTGCGCTGTCCTGCACAAGCGCGGTATCGACATCATAAAACCGGCATGTGCCGGCGTTGTCCATTTCGGTCATCTGATCGGTAAAGGAACCGTTGTCCTTGAGCTGCGCCGCCGCATCTGCGGGGTTCAGCGCAGCCTGCTGCTTGCCGCAGCCCGCCGCAGCCACACAAATTGCGGCAGCTAACGCTGCCGCAACAGATTTCATATACTTATTCATGCTTCCGCTGTCTCCTTCATGCTTTCCTGCAAAACCTGCACCCATTTTTCCGTATATTCCTTAGACGGATGCACACCGTCCGCCGCGGCATCCGCAGGCAGGCAGCCGTCCGGCCCGGCCAGCGCGGAGAAGGCGTCGACATAGACCGCACCGTTCTCCTCCGCGATCTGCCGAATCTCCTCATTGCACGCCTGAATGGACGCATTGTTCGTGTTATCCTCATTTTTCTCCGACGCCTCCGCCGATACCGGCGGAATTGCGGACAGGTAAATCGTCGCGTCCGGGCAATAGCCGCGCGCGGTGTCGATCACCTTGGCATATTCCTCTTTGAAGGCATCCCGGTTGACCCAGCCCAGTTCATTTTCCCCAAAGAAAAAGATGATATGGTCAAACGACTTGCCTTGCAGCAGATCGATAACCGGCGTCTCGGTGTCGTCCCCCAGCAGCATCGGCTCGGTAAACGCGGTATTCACATTCAAGCCGACACGATAATAGTACGCCGCACCGGGCATCGCATCGTAGATGGAAAAGCTGTCAATATAAGAATTGCCGACCAGCGCCGTACCTGTAAAATCAGACTGCTGCACGGCAGACTGTGTCTGTTCCGTCGGCGTGCCGGACAGTTCGGTCCCCTCCACTGACCGTTCCTGTCCGCCGCATCCCGTTAACAAAAGTGCGAGCAACAAGCCCGCCACCATGGGTTGTGGTTTCATTGCTATCCGTTCCCTTCATTGCCACATATTTTGTCGTTTTTTCTGGCAAACATGTTTATAACACAAATGTAGAATGAAAACAACAAAGGTAACAACATTGTTGTCATACTGATACCGGAATGAAACTT
>DXDE01000013.1 GCA_019115615.1 Candidatus Agathobaculum merdavium
TATTCTTTTTTCCCTTTACGGCACATATGCCTTATCGCAAATAATCTGGCTCGAGCGGTCGAGCACCGCCGCATAGCGGTCATAGTCGCTCAGGATCACGCCCCAGTACAGCATATCCACAATGGCGATCTGCGCTGTCCGCGAAAAAATCGCGTCGCCATACCATAACTGCTCATTGGAAGAACAAAGCAGGATATCCGCATACCCGGCAATACGCGCATCGCGGAAATTGGTCAGAACAATGGTATGCGCCCCGCTTTTGCGGGCGGTCTCCATCACATCAACTGTATCCTTTGAAGAGCCGGAATAGGAAATGCCGATTGCCAGATCGTGTTCCGTCAAACTCCCGGCAACGATCTTCTGCAAATAACAATCCTCATAGAATACGCACGGCAAACCAAGATACAGCAGCTTGGTGCACAGATCACGGCACGTCACAACTGAATTTTCCACGCCGAAAACGGCAATTTTTCTCGAACCCCTAAGCAATTTGACACATTCTTCTATCATTTCGCCCGAGATATACTTGAGCATGGTTTCCAAACTGCGGATGGTGGTGGACACGATATGTGCCGGCACCGCGGCCACAGTTTCTTCCGCCGACAGGTCATATCCGTACATTGCATGCGAGCTGCGGCGGCCCTGCTCCTCTGCCAGCGCCATTTGAAACGCACGGAAACCGGAAAAGCCCACCGCCCGAATCAGCCGAAGCACAGTCGGCTGGCTGACACCCGCCTGCTGCGCGGTTTGCGCCAGCGTCATCTGTCCCGCCTCGCCCAAATGCGCAAGGATATAGTCGGCGGCTTTTTGCTCGCTGGGACGCAGCGCAGCATAATGGCTTTCCAGCAGCAGCCGTAATGAGATCGGATCGGACATCGCAAAACCTTCCTTGTTGCAAATCTAGCACAAATCCAGTTTATCCGAAACACCAGCTTCACGTACAGCAAAACCATATCAAAATCAGGTTAATTCCAAATAAAACGGGCGCCCCGAACCGCTTCCTTATTTGCACTGCCGCCTCTGGCGCTGTCAGTCCGCGTAGGTAATGCCATAGCAATATGCTTGACGGACGATCCGTCCGTCATCTGTGCGGTAGCCATGGGTGGGACGCTGCTCGGAAGCTACGGACGCTTCGTACAGCTCCAAAACCGCGTTAAACTCCTCTTTTTCCAGCGGATAGGGCAAATCAAAACTTCTGGTAGGAATTTCCCCTGCCGCAACGTCTTCGCTCAGCACCTCGGAATACAGCAAATCGAACAATGCCTGTTGTCCTGCTGTAAGATCAGCATAGCCCTCCACCTCTGCACAAATAGGCACCGCCAGATCGCCATACAGCCAGCATCCCTGCGGTGCGTGCAATGCAACATCTTGCCCCGCAGTACGCAGGTTTCCCGCATCATCCGTGATGGTCAGGATGGTTCCTGTCTCCGGCAGATACGTCACCGTGTAAGATGGCTGCATCAAATTGGTCTGGGAAAGCAGGGATACCGCACACCGAAACGAGCAATTCGAGCCATCATAGTAAACAAAACGCGCATCCGGCAGCTGCCTGATACCGTCCCGGAGCTGGCGGTCGGTCAGCAGCAGCGGCCCCTCATAAATCGCTGGGTGTCCATTCCGATACGCCTCCAGATCGCTCCCGATTTCTGCAATCTGACTGCGCAGTCCCGACCGAAGCACCGCGTTTCCAAACACCAGAACGGCCACCCCACACAAGATGGCATAGACGATCCAAGGGGTGCCATTCGATGCCTGCTGCTCTTTTTTCAGCGCGTTCTGATAAAATTCCTTCCGTTGATCTTGGGATGCAAACTCCGGCGGCTGGTCGTGCTGCGCCTGCCACTTGGCCCGGCGGACGCCAATTTGCTCCAGAACAAAGCATATCATCGGGATAAAAGGCGATACCGTCAGCAATACCGCACAGATTACCCTGCCCCAATGCTCCCCTTGGAGAACGGCCACCGCGGGATCGCTCCCCATTTTCCAGAACAGCGCTTCCAGAACCGATGACGCGCCAAACGCGCAAGCAGGCAACAAAACAGCCATGAACAGGGCGAAAAGCAGCCATCTTCGTTTTCTCTTCATTGCGATCAGCCCTCCCCGCAGGAAATCCACAGCACCAGCTTGCTATGCGGCAGATAGTCCACCCGGATGGGGTAAACATTTGCCTGATAGTCTGTCAGGTCAAACTGGAGCCGTCCCATGCGGCAGGTCACATCATCCACATGAATATCACATACCCAGCGATTATACAGTCCCGGCATGACAGGCATCAGTAAATCAGACCAACGCGGATTGGCGTACCATGGGATGGGATCGAACTCCCCCTCCGGCTCCCGTCCCATTTCCACCAGCACATTATTTTTAGCCGTTGCCTCCTGCTGCTCCCTTGTTACGATTCCGGTTGACCAGTTCCCCGCTACCACCAGAGGCAAGTCCTGCGCATAAGGGACAAGCGAATAAATCGACCAACCCGCCAGAATCAGGGCGATCGCCCAGACGGTTACAGCCCGCTTCCAAAGCGGACGCACCCCAAACATCCGAAATGTGAACACCAGCCGTTCATAGCATTGGATGAATAGCACAACCGCTAACACAAGATTGACAAGCAGCGGGAGCACCGATGCCACATACATATAAGGTCGGAAAGCGCCGCCCAGAAAGGAGAACATATCCTGCAGCTGGTTTGCAAAGATACCGCCAGAAGCTAGCTGCAGCGCCAGTGTGATCACAGCCAGAAGCGCCGGAGCGCGCCACAGCCGCCCCGACAGGACAGCGCGAATCAGCCTTCTTTCCCGACAGGAAAACTTGTCCTGATGTTCGCGGAACCAAACATACGCATCTTCGCGCCGGCCTTGGTGCATCAATTCCAATAGAGGTCTTACCAATTCATTGTTCTTCATAGGGCATCACATAGCAAATCGAGAGATGGCATTTTGAAGAACATCGGACGCATCAAATGTAAAGGTATAGGACACTTTACCCTTGGTGTAAGAAACAGCATTGACATCCTCATTCTCGCTGTACTGATAGCCTTTCAGCGCATCTCCCATATAGGCTTTGATTTCTTGTTT
>DXDE01000150.1 GCA_019115615.1 Candidatus Agathobaculum merdavium
ATCCCGCTGCTGCAACTGTTTAGGCATTTCCTAAATCGCTGTGGCAACAGATGAAATGATTTAGGAGGTGTCTTTTTCTATGCAAAAAAAGCAAAATATTTTTGTCCGCTCCCTGAACGAGCTCAAAAGCACGCGCTGCCTTGCGCTGACCGCGCTTTTGATCGCCATCAACATCGCGCTTGATCTGCTCGGGCTGACCATTAAGCTGCCGCCCAACCTGCGCATCAGCTTTGGCTTTCTGTGCAACGCGTCGATCGGTATGCTGTTCGGCCCGGTGGTCGGCATGATGGCGGGCGTGTGCACGGATGTGCTCGGCTATTTCGCCGGCAACCTGACGATGGGCGCCTATTTCCCGGGCTATACGCTGACGGCAATTACCGCCGGCTTGATCTGGGGCCTGTGGCTGTATCCGCGCAAGGTGACCATCTGGCGCGCGCTGGGTGCCAAAGCCTGCATCAACCTGTTCTGCAATATCGGTCTCAACACGCTGTGGCTGACCCTGACGGGCGGCAAGGCGATGGGCGCGCTATTGGCGCTGCGTGTGCCGAAAAACCTGATTATGCTGCCGATCGAAACGGTGCTGCTGTACTTCGCGATGAAGCTTGTACTGCGGCTGTACCGCACGCTGCCCGCCCAAGATGGCGCGCGTGCGGCGGAAAACAACTCCCTATAAATCGACCACCAGCCGTCCGGCATAGCCGGATGGCTGGTTTTTTGTAAGTTGCTGTTTAGTTTTTGTAGAGTTTTCCGATTTTCCCTATGCAAAGCGGCAAAGTTTTGGTATACTATATACGATAGGGATGAACGGCGTATTCCGTTCGCTGAAAGGAAGTGACTGCTTTATGAAATTGACAAAAGAAAGCATCAAACATAACGCGGCCTGGAAGGGATACCGTCTGCCGCAGTATGACATCGACGCGGTGCGTGAAGCGACGCGCACGGCGCCGACTTGGCTGCATTTTGGCGCGGGTAACCTGTTCCGGGCTTTTCCCGCTGTGTTGGCGCAGCGCATGCTGACTGCCGGCCTGTCGGACACCGGTATCATTTGTTGTGACGGCTATGACGAAGAACTGATCGACCGCTGCTATCGTGCGTGTGACCACCTTTCGCTTGTGGTGACGCTGTACTCCAACGGCACGATCAACAAGGAGGTTATCGCCTCCGTTACCGAAAGCCTCAAGCTGAGCGAGGATATGGCACGTCTGGGCGAGGTATTCCTCGCGCCCAGCCTGCAGATGGTCAGCTTCACCCTGACCGAAAAGGGCTATGTCATTCAGGATGATGCACATGAGTTCCTGCCGGATTATGTGCGTGACCGTGAGAACGGCCCCGAGGGCTGTCGCTCGTTCTTCGGCAAGCTTGCGTCGCTCAGTCTGGCACGCTGCCGCGCCGGACTGCAGCCGCTGGCACTGGTTTCGCTGGATAACTGTCAGGATAACGGTGTGCGTCTGGAGCGCGCGATGCGCTACATGGCGCAGGGCTGGCAGGAAAAGGGCTTCATCAACGAGGATGAGTATTTCTATCTGCTCAAGAAGAACACCTATCCGCTGTCCATGATCGATAAGATCACGCCCCATCCGGATACCCGTATTGCGGACAAGCTCGAGGAGGACGGCTTGGAGAATGCCCGTCCGTTTGTGACAGATAAGGGCACGTATGCGGCCATTTATGTCAACTCGGAAAGCCCGCACTATCTGCTCATCGAGGATGCGTTCCCGAATGGTCATCCGCCGCTCGAGCAGTGCGGCGTCATCCTGACCCGTCGCGATATCGTAGAAAAGTCCGCGATCATGAAGGTCAGCACCTGCATGAACCCGATGGATACTGCGCTGGGCGTATATGGCTGCATGCTGGGCTATACCCAGATCAGCGCTGAGATGAAGGACAAGGAACTGGTCAACCTGATCACCCGCATGAGCGAGCAGGAGGCCATGCCGATGGTTGCGGATCCGGGTGTTATCGACCCGGTTGCATTCCTGCATGAGGTGCTGGGCGAGCGTTATCCCAACCCGTTCCTGCAGGATTCCCCGCAGCGCACAGCGACGGATACGTCGAGAAAGATCCCGCTGCGCTTCGGTGTGACGTTGTATGCATACTATAATTCCACGCTGCCCGCGCATCGTGCGACCAAGCTGGTGTATATCCCGCTGGCGCTGGCAGGCTGGCTGCGTTATCTGGTTGGCGTTAACGACCGTGGCGAGCCGTTTGAACTCAGCCCGGATCCGAACATCGAGCATGTCCGTGAGCTGATGGGCAATCCCAAACTGGGCGATGAGGTTTCTGAGGAGCAGCTCTACCCGCTGCTGTCCAACCGCTATTACTTCGGTGTCAACCTGTTTGAGATCGGTGTGGGCGATACTGTTGTGCGTATGTTCAACGAACTGAATAAGGGGCCGCGCGCGATCCGCGAGACGCTTCGCCGTTACTGCGGCGAGGAAAAGCAGGAGGAATGGATCCTGTAAGGGATTACCGCAGATAAACAAAAGGGAGAACCGTTTGGTGAACACCGATAAGGAAGTATCAAAAACATATAAACTTAACGGCTGACAAACAGGTGCAAAAAGGGTATCGCTCATAATACAGCGATACCCTTTTCCTTTTATTTGCTCGCTCCATCTACATAAATATCTAAAAAAGCATTAAACACTCTATCCTCAACTGCTTTCTTGATATTTCTTAGATTGTTATATTGAGATAATTCAGATAGTTCTAAACTAATATCTTGAATATTGACTTTTCTCCCAAAGTTCTTTTCCAACTTTTCAATTAAGCGAAGTGCCGTAATTTGTATGTATTGCTGTTTTTCTTCTATAGGCAAATCAACAAAATAATAAACCATATCGAACCTAGACTTTAAGGAATCAGGAATTTTCTTTGAATATTCACTCTGGGTCAT
>DXDE01000151.1 GCA_019115615.1 Candidatus Agathobaculum merdavium
TAGCATGTTATGACCGCCAAGACGGCTGCAGTCGGCGGGTGTACAAAATTGAAAAACAGGCGTACAATAAGGATACAAGTTGGCAAGGAAAGGGGGCAACAGCATGGCGGCAGTGAATATGACCGAGGGCAGTATCCCGCGGCAACTGGTTAGCTATGCTGTACCGCTGATCGTAGGAAACCTGTTTCAGCTGACTTATAACGCGGCTGATTCGGTGATTGCCGGTCGCCTGATCGGTAAGCAGGCGCTCGCCGCAACCGGCATGGCAAGTCCGGTGATGAACCTACTGATACTGGGTATTTCCGGTATCTGCATGGGCGCTGGCGTGCTGATGAGTGAATATTTCGGTGCAGGTGAACAGGAAAGGCTGAGACGTGAGGTTGCTACAACGCTGCTGTTTGGCTTATTTTTCTCCATGGCTGTTGCGCTGGCAGGCATTGTGTGCGCGGTGCCGCTGCTGCGGCTGCTGCAGGCGCCTGACGAGCTACTGAGTATGACAACACTATATCTGCGTATCATTTTTCTCGGCGCACCCTTTACATACTTCTATAACGCGTTGGCCGCTGCGCTCAAAAGTGTGGGTGACGCGCGTACGCCGCTGCGTTTTCTGATGCTCTCATCAGTGTTTAACATTGTGCTCGATTTGATTTTTATCGGCCTGTTGGGGTTCGGGATCATCTGCTCAGCGGTGACGACTGTGGTGGCTGAGGCGGTGTCTGCGGTGCTGTCGATCGGTTATATCTATCGTCGTGTGCCTATGCTGCAGCTGCGTTGGTGTGAATGGTGCATCGATCGGCCTATGCTGCGGCAGACGCTGCGCTATGGTCTGGTTACTGCGCTGCAGCAGGCCTGTCAGCCGGTCGGAAAGCTGCTGATTCAAGGGACTGTAAACACGCTTGGCGTTGATGTGATTGCAGCGTTCAATGCAGTTACGCGTATAGACGATTTTGCCTTTACCCCTGAGCAAAGTATCGCACACGGCATCACGACTTTTGTCGCGCAGAATCGTGGTGCAGGGCAATATCGCCGCGTGCAAGAAGGACTTCGCATTGGTTTGTGGCTCGAAGCGGCCTATTGGGTGATCATATGTTCCGCTGTACTGCTGCTGCGATATCCGGTTATGGGATTGTTCGTGCGCGGTGAGGACGCGCAGACAATTATTGTGATTGGTGCGCAATATTTGGGTACCATGGCGTTTTTCTATCTGCTTCCGGCTTTTACAAACGGCATGCAGGGCTTTGTGCGCGGTGCAGGTCAACTGCATATCACTCTGCTGTGTACCTTTATTCAGACTGCGCTGCGCGTGATTTGTACAGCTTTGTTTGCGCCTCGGTGGGGCATCCTGGGCATCAGCGTTGCCTGTGCTGTAGGATGGAGCGCAATGCTGCTGTTCGAGGTGCCGTACTGTGTCAGATTAATCCGTCGACAGGTGCAATCGACTACTTGACAAAGCTTTCGACAAGTGATAATGTTATAAATTAGCAAGGGAGCTTCCGATGGAGGCTGAGAGGAGGTTTCGACCTCGACCTTACCTGATTTGGATAATGCCAACGTAGGGATGCTGGAATAGGCCAAAACCGCACGGTTGTGCGGGATTTTGTGGACGCAAAGGAACATCCCTTTCAGGGGTGTTCCTTTTTTGTGCTCATTTGGAAATAGGAGGAAGAAAATGATGAAAAAAGCGCTTACGATTGCCGGATCGGATTGCTCTGGCGGCGCAGGTATTCAGGCGGATCTTAAGACGATGGCCGCGCACGGTGTGTTCGGCATGAGCGTAATCGTATCGGTTGTGGCGGAGAATACCGCGCATGTGATCGATATTCAGGATATTAGCTCGCGGATGATTGAGGAGCAGATGGATGCGGTGTTTGAAGATATCGTACCGGACGCGGTTAAGATTGGCATGTTGTCCTCGCCGGACTGCATGCGTGCAGTCGCAGGCAAGCTTGCGCAGTATAAGCCGCAGCATGTGGTAATTGATCCGGTGATGTTTGCCAAGAATGGGGATGCACTGATGGACCCGGCTTCGGTTGGCACGCTGATTGAGACTGTACTGCCATTTGCCGATATCCTGACGCCCAATATTCCGGAGGCGCAGTACATTGCGGATATGCAGATCAAGACGCCTGCAGATATGGAAGAGGCAGCACGCCGTATCTATGAAAAGGGCTGCCGCAGCGTGCTGGTTAAAGGCGGCAAGAACATGGCTGGTGCGGTGGATGTACTGTATGACGGCAAAACCTTCCGCCGTTTTGAGATTGCACAGATCGACACCACGAGTACACATGGTACCGGTTGCACGCTGTCGTCCGCGATCGCATCCAACCTTGCGTTGGGTTATGACATTCCAGAGGCTGTGGAGCGCGCCAAGGCATATGTGACCGATGCGATCCGTCACGCGCCCGGCTTTGGACGTGGCTGCGGGCCGCTCAACCATTTCTGCCGTTTGTTCCCGGAGGAGGCGTAACTGATGAAAGAGAAATCCATTCGTAAACTGACCATTGCGGGTCTGCTGGTTGCAGTCGCCGTGGTAGGCAGCCTGTTTTCCATTCCGGTGCTGGGGGCTAAGTGTTCGCCTGTGCAGCACATGGTCAATGTACTGGGCGCGGTGCTGCTCGGTCCGTGGTATGCAGTCGGTATGGCGTTTGCGGCTTCGCTGATCCGCAATCTGCTGGGGCTTGGCAGCATACTCGCGTTTCCCGGTTCGATGATCGGCGCGCTGCTGTGTGGTCTTGCGTATAAGCTGTGGCCGAAATTGCCGGTTGCCTATGTCGGTGAGGTATTTGGCACGGGTATTCTGGGCGGCATCGCATCTTATCCAATCGCAGCAGTGTTGATGAACAATAAAGCAGCAGCGCTGTTTACCTTCGTACCATCCTTCCTTGTGTCGACTGCCGTAGGTGCAGCGATTTCGGTCTTTGTGCTGGCCGCGCTCAAGCGTACACAGGTGTTCGGCCAGATGGAGGAGGCGCTGCGGTGATCGAGGCGATACAGCAGATTGTTGCATGCGCACAAAAAACACGCCCAATGGTACATTCGATCACCAATCCGGTGACGATCAACGACTGCGCAAACATCATCCTTGCTGCAGGCGGCACAGCCATCATGGCGCAGGATGAACGCGAGGTTGAGGAGATCACGTCTCACGCAGCTGCGCTTGCGCTCAATATGGGGGCGCTGCGCGCGCAGGAAGCTATGTTGCTGGCCGCGCGTGCATCCAAACGGCTGGGTCATCCGGTTGTGCTTGATCCGGTCGCGGCGGGGGCAAGCCGCCTGCGCAGCGAAATGTGCGGTCGTCTTCTGACTGAAGGGCTAGTGTCGGTCATCCGCGGCAACGCGTCCGAAATCCGGGCGCTTGCAGCGGGACAGGAGAACGCTGCGGGCGTGGAAGTTGATGCGCTCGACCGCGTAACCGAGCAAAATCTTGCCGAATCGGCGGCATGGCTGCGCCAGTTCAGCCGCCGGACTGATGCGGTCGTCATGCTGACCGGTGTGATCGACCTGATTACCGATGGACAACGCACCGCAGTGCTGCGGGGCGGCAGTGAGCTGATGGGCCGGATTACCGGCGCCGGATGTATGCTCACGTCGCTGACTGCATTGTATTGCGGCGCGAATCCAAATACATTATTTGAAGCCGCAGTCGCGGCAGCGGAGGTGATGAACCATTGCGGAGAACAAGCCGAGATGCGTGTGCGTAAAGAGATGGAGGGCACCGCTTCCTTTCGTACACGCCTGATCGATGCCGTCAGCATGCTGACAGCTGATGATCTGGCAAACGCATCAATTCAACTGATTTAAGCAAAAACCACAACAAGCGCTGCCGGTTACGCACCGTCACGCAACATCATTCATTGGGGGTACCACCTTGAAAAACAACCAAACTACCGAGAGACTGCTTGATGCGTCCCGTGAGATTTGGGAAGGCTATCTCAGCCATCCCTTTGTTCGGGGCCTTGCGGACGGCAGCCTTGCTGTGAACAAATTCCGTTTCTATCTATTGCAGGACTACCTGTATCTATTCGACTACGCCAAGGTATTCGCGCAAGGCGTGGTTAAGTCCCGCGAGCCTGAGGTCATGCGCGTGTTTTCGTCCTATGTGGCGAGCATCCTGAACGGCGAAATGGAGATCCACCGCGGTTATATGGCGCGGCTGGGTATCACTGAGGAGCAGGCCGAGGCTGTGCAGCCGTCACTGTCCAATCTGTCTTACACCGCTTATATGCGCGCCGTTGCTGCAGAGGAAGGCCCGGCTGAAATCATGGCGGCTGTGCTATCATGCGCAATCAGCTATGAGTACATTGCAAAGTGGATCGTCAAAAACTATCCGGATGCTGATAAGCATGATTTCTATGGCGAATGGGTGCGCGGCTACGCAAGCGAAGACTACGCGGCAGAAAATCAGCGCCTGATTGCGCTGATGGAGCGCTTGAGCGCAGATTATACCGACACACAGCGAAAACATTTGGTCGACATTTTTGTTGCCTGCTCGCGCTATGAGGCGATGTTCTGGGATATGGCATGGAACGAGGCGATGTAATTCCATGCTCGAGTTTCAAAACGTCGTATTCCAGTATGACAGTGAGGATTTCAATATTATCGATGGCCTGTCGTTTCACATCGAGAAAGGCGAGTTTGTATCGGTCATCGGCCCGTCCGGCTGCGGCAAATCTACGATTTTTCGCCTGACCAATCAGCTTTTGGCGAAAAAGTCGGGCGACATTCTGGTCGGAGGGGAGAAAATCGACGGTCGGCGTGGCTATTGCGGCTACATGCCGCAGCGCGACCTGCTGTTCCCATGGCGTAATGTGCGGGATAACCTGTGTCTGCCTATGGAGATCCGCGGCGGTATCAGCCGTGCGGATATGGTGCAGCGGGCGGATGAGACGCTCGCGCACGTCGGATTGTCCGGCTGGGGTGACAAACGTCCGGACGAACTGTCCGGCGGTATGCGGCAGCGCGCGGCCTTTGCGCGTACGCTGCTGACCGGCTCGGAGCTGCTGCTGCTCGACGAACCGTTTTCCGCGCTCGACTTCTTGACGCGCATCAACATGCAGGAATGGGTGCTCGACCAATGGGAGAGCGACCATAAAACTGTGCTGTTTATCACGCACGACGTCGAAGAGGCGATCTTTCTGTCCAGCCGTGTGCTGGTAGTCGAGGAAATGCCAATCCATCGCTTGGTATCGTTTGAAGTGCCTGCGCCGTATCCGCGCACGCGTGCCTGCCTGACCGATCCGAAGATGCTAGCCCTACGCGAGCAGTTGATCGATTTACTGCGACGGGAGGTGGCGGAGTGAAAAAGCGAAGAAACGCCAACTTGCCTGCGCTATTGTTTCTGTTTGTACTGCTTGTCCTGTGGCAGGCAGGCGCAATGGGGATGGACGCAGCCTATATCCTGCCGTCGCCGACGCAGATTTTGGTGCGCATGTGGGAGCTGCGCGGTCCGCTGCTGACCGCACACCTGCCTGCGACGCTGCTGTGCACCGGCATCGGCCTTGCGATCTCGATCGTGCTGGGACTGTTGCTCGCGGTATTGATGGATGCAAGTCCGGTCGCAGAGAAAATGCTGTATCCGCTGATTGTCGCGTCACAGACGATTCCGACGACTGCGCTCGCGCCGCTGTTTGTGCTCTGGTTCGGCTATACGATCTGGAGCAAGGTGCTCGTCACCGTGCTGATTACGTTTTTTCCGATCGCAATCACGGTATTCGACGGGTTCCGCTCGGCCAGTACGGATATGATCGATATGCTCAAGACGTTCGGCGCAGGCAAGCGCGAGATTTTCCAGAAACTCAAGCTGCCCGCGGCGCTGCCGTACTTCTTTTCAGCCATCAAAATGGCGATACCGCTTTCCATCATCGGTGCGGCGATCGGCGAGTGGCTGGGTGCGCAGGCGGGGCTTGGCTATTTCAGCCGCCGCATGATGACCCAGCTGGACGGCGCGGGCGTGTTCGCGCCTATCGTGCTGCTTAGCGTCGTGGCGATGCTGGCGGTCGCGGTCGTTTCATGGCTGGAAAAGAAGATCATCACATGGCGGGGCAGTCTGTGAATAAGATAGAATAGAAAGGAACGGAAATAAATGAAAAAGAGAATTTTTGCTGCTTTCGCGGCTTGTGCGCTGCTGCTTAGCGGCTGCGCGGGCGGTCAGACCGCTGAAGATACCGCACAGGATACCGATGCTGCGAATGGTGAGCTGCGCGAGCTGACCGTTGTGCTGGATTGGTATCCAAACGCGCTGCATGCGTTTCTTTATCAGGCGGAACAGGCGGGCTACTTTGCTGAGGAAGGCCTGACAGTTAATATCCAGTCACCCGCGGGCGTTAACGATGCAATGAGCATGGTCGCGGCCGGTAAAGCGGATATCGGCCTGTATTATCAGCAGGATGTTATTCAGGCACGCGTGGAGCAGAATGTACCGGTCAAGTCGATCGCAGCGGTTGTGCAGGCGCCGCTCAATATTGTCCTGTCGCTTAAAGAGAAGGATATTACCGAGCCTGCCGACCTCGTGGGTAAGACCATTGGCTATGCGGGTACAGAGCTGTCCGAGGCGCTCATTCACAGCATCATGAAGGAAAGCGGACAGGACCCGTCGAGCGTGGAAATGATCGATGTTGGTTTTGACCTGATGAGCTCGATGGTGACCGGCAACGTCGACGCGACGATCGGCTGCCTGGTCAACCATGAGGTGCCGCAGATGGAGAAGGAAGGCTTTGAGGTCAATTACTTCTTCCCGGATGACTTCGGTGTACCGCAGTATTACGAGGGCATCTTCCTTGCCAATGACGATATGATTGAAAACGAGCCGGAGGTGCTTGCGGGCTTCCTGCGCGGTTGCCAGAAGGGCTTCGAGGATTTCAAGAACGACACCGACGCGGTTTTGCAGGTGCTGCTGGACAATCAGGACGAGTCCAACTTCCCGCTTGACCCGGATGTCGAGAAGCAGTCCTGCCAGACGCTTCTTCCCCTGATGGAGACGGCAGATGCGGCGTTCCTCAGTCAGTCGGAAGCCTGCTGGCAGGAAAACATCGACTGGATGTATGAAGAAGGTTTGATTTCGACCAAACCGGATATTTCTGAAGTCATGGCGACGATCGACTTCTAATATGCAAAATAAGGGCCTGTTGCAAAATAGGCCAAAGAAAAAAAGACAGGCAGGGCAGCCCGAAAAGGGTTGCCTTGCCTGCCTTTTTGCTTTAGGCTTAGTTTGTGAACACAAAACCAAAGCAAGA